>JBHPFC010000010.1:0-56683 GCA_042576405.1 Pseudomonadota bacterium
ATCCCGGTGTATGAAATCAATGCTCTTCGGATAGGGTCCTTTCCCGCTCGGCCCGCTTATGATCCGCCTCGGCAAGCTCCATGCTTTCAACATGAATCGCCGGAAGCCCCTGGAAGTTGCCTTGAACCAGCGCCTCATCTGCCAGTGCATCCAACGTAAATCCCAGTCCGTGACAGTGCATACATGCCGGTCTGATCATCTTTTCATTGGGCGACAAAGTAGCGTTCTGGTTGTGGTCTACCATGACACGACTCATCCAGTCGTTGACATCAAAGCTCACCCTGGGCAAGTGACAACTTGCACAGGACACGCCACTGCCAGGCTCACCTTCACCCCTGAGTTCTTTTTCCCATAACTTGAAATGCGGGCTCTGTTTATAGGCCAGACTATGTTTGTCACTGTGGCACTCAAGACATGAATCGACTGCGGCCGACTGAACATCGAATCGATGCGCCTGATGACAGCTGGTGCAGCCGAGCTCGGTATGTGCCGCCTCAGCGCGCATCGGCAAACGTGCGTCTGCAGGTGTCATAGGCGGAAGATTCGCTGCCAGGCGCATACCGTGTTTACCGCGTTGAAATCTTTCTACTTCGAGGCTATGACACTGCGCGCAGACCTGGTGGGTTGGCTGCTCTACCCAAACGGGTTTATCACCGTCTTCCGGCATCACCTCGTGACACGCAGAACAGTTGACACCGGATCGGGCATGCGCTGTTTCCCACCAGTCGTTGTGAACCGATGTCTCGACGTTGATATCATTCGGTGCGTCCGCCTGTGTCGCGGTCAACTGTTCAATCGGGTATCGATCTGCAGGGTAGTCAATCAGCTCGCCCAGTACCGAGGCAAACTCACGCTGCGGCAATACAGGCTGCTCGAGCAGATCAGGCTCACCCTGGTGCTTGAGCAGAAAGTCTGTATACAGGGCCCGGTTGTTATGGAAATTGTGGCAGCCTGCCGCGTTACAGGTATTGAATTCCATACCTTGATGGCTTGGTCGATCCTTACCGATATCACTGTGACAATGAATACAGAAATCCGCTGGCTGGGTAAGACCATTGTCCCCGGTCATCTCCGGCTGGTGCTCGGTATGGCAGGTCACACACATCAGCGCGTCAATATTCTGCAGCTGGTCGGCGTTACGCGGATCGGTAAATTTGCTTCGCGGGTGCGAATCAAAGGGTTTTTTCCGATCTTCACCGTGACAGCTGATACAGGATTCCTGAAGAACGTCACTGCCACCGAGGGCATCCGTATGGCAGCTTGCGCAGGCCACACCAATCTGGTGGTGCCCACCGGTCATCGGTCCCGGCATGAATACTGTCTTGTCAGAAGATGCAAACATGAAGTAGCTCAGGATTGCGATTAACACGACGCTGATTGCGAGCCATATCCACCATAGCCCGTTTGGTTTTGATGTCTGTATATTCATGCATCAAAACCAGTAGCCTTTAAAAACATGGAAACCAAGCAATGCAGGCAACGGCCAGATAAGCAGTATGTGTGTCCACATGGAGATTTCCCGCGTTCGACCGGCCAGACCTCGTGGTAGCCGATGCTGCAGACCGATTACACCACTGGCTACTCCACCTGCCAGCAGCAGGCCGACAAAACTCAACATCAGGTAGAGATTTAGCTGGTATCCAAGACGTAGCCCGGTATGTGCGACCAGCATTCCTGCTACCAGGGTTCCCAGCAGCACATGCACAAGACGCCAATGACTGAAATTTCCGAAGTTCACATGCTTAAAGCGCTTGCGGACACTGATCAAACTGATAAGCAGACCAAGCCCCAGCAAGCTGAAACCACTGATTTGCTTGATCAACCCGTTACGCCACAAGTCATCCCAGCGTATTTCAGCCTGTACCGTTTCAGCAAACGGTATACCGGGTGCCGCCAACATGATCAGGGCTGCCAGCAATGACAGCAGCCCCGTCCAAACCAGGGTTCGGCTGCCCGTTTCCGGCTCAACAACCTGGTTGTCAACAAGATCGGCCAATAATGGCTTGCAACTGCCGCATACACTGGATGCGCCAGTCTGCTCGCATAATGCCTCGACAGTACAGTGACCTGCAGCCACTGCCTTGCTCAACGTACCACGGGTCACATGGCTACACTGGCAGACCACACTACCGGCCGGCCACTCTTTTACACTGGCAGCATCGTGTGGAGCCCACAGATTTCCGGTTGCGGAAAACCGGCGTTGCTGCCAGGGCCAGATATACCGCTCACACTGCACCACTTCCTGAATACGACTGATCTCGCCCCACTCGCCGTAAGCTATAACGCCGACCAGCCGGTTACGCCGTAACAGTAGCTTTCGATAGCAGCTACTGTCATAGGAGCGCCATCTTAAATGCTGTAATTGCGAAATCGCGTCCCGTTCACCACAACGACCCGCGCTGAAAACAGAAACACCAACAACCTTGAGGCGGGTTGCCGCCTGGCTGCCGGCATAAAAGGATGTGCTCCCGGATATGTGGTGGGCCGCCACACCTGCCTGTTCCAGCCCTGGCGCGACAAGGCCGTAGATCTTGTCCCGGTGCTCAGCACATTCACCGATAGCAAATACATTCTGATCACTGGTCTGCATCTGATCATTGACACGAATTCCACGTCCAACCGAGATACCTGCGTCGCGGGCCAGTTCGAGGTTGGGATGAATTCCTGTCGCAATAACCATGGTGTCACAGTCGATAGTGCGTCCGGATCTAAGTTCGACACTCCTGATGCTATCGTCGCCAAGAACTCTTTTTACCGAATCACCAAGCACTACGCGTATACCTTGAGACAATAGATGCTCGTTAAGTAAGTCACCTGCCTCATCGTCCAGCTGCTGGGCCATTAGCCGGCTGGCATGTTCGACAACAACTACCTCGGTGTTGTACTTTTGCAGGCCCCGTGCGGCTTCCAGTCCAAGCAAGCCACCACCCAGTACCACTGCCCGACGACTGCGTGCACGCCGCGCGAGCAACAGCTGCGCGTCATTAAGGCTGCGGAACGCGAAGATGCCCTCTTTATCAGTACCGTCGATGTTGGGAATATGAGGTTTCGATCCTGTTGCCAGCACCAATTTCCCATACGCCTGGGAACGACCGAGCTCATCAACAACCAGCCGTCTGGCGCGATCAATAGCAACAATCCCGCAGTTGTGGTGCTGAATCACATGATTGTTGGTTGCCAGTTTGAGCCGGTTCTGTATGCCTGCAAACGTTAACTCACCGGTAAGCAGCCCTGTAAGTCGCACACGGTTATACGGTTCCCAGGGTTCATTTCCGTAAATAAATACCGGCGTAGCAGGCGTGCGCTGCAGGAGTTCTTCAACAAAACGAATACCTACCGGCCCCGTACCCACTACCACAACGGGCGCTAACGGCACGCTATCGCTTTGCTCAATATTTTCTTCCAAGACGGCTGACATAACCTTCCCGATTCTGCTTCATTGGTGCATAAAAAAAGCGTCCACACCGGTGAATCCAGGATTCACCGGAATGGACGCCTTCGTCCCGTGACTGCCGCCGTTGGCAGTCCTGATTGTATTCAGTTAATTCGTATTCAGCTCAGCAGTTCAGAAACCGCTATTACATTCTCGGCAACCTGACCTATTTTCAGGTTCTTGTCCATGGCCATTTTACGCAGCGCATGATAGGCCTGTGACTCATCGAAGCCGCGCTGTTTCATGAGAATACCCTTGGCCCGATCTACTGCCTTGCGTTCAGCCAGGTTCGCCCTGGTATCCTTCAATTCCAGGCGCAAACGCTCTGTCTCTTTAAACCGTTCTACAGCCACATCAAGTATCGCGCCCAGCCTGTGCTGATCCAGCCCGTCTACAATATAGGCACTTACACCGGCGCGAACCGCTTTGCTGATGACCTCACGGTTGTCTTCCTCGGTAAACAACACGACAGGTAACGGCTTGTGTAATGACAGCTCATGCAGCCTGGAGAACAATCGCTCTCCCGGAGAGTCGCTGTCGATCACCAAAAGGTCCGGGCATGACTGATCAGCACGCTTGAGCAGTTCAGAAGCCGTTTGCGTTTCCGCCACCACGTCGTAGCCGAATTGAAGCAAGGACTGTTTGAGTAACTCACTGCGTCCGGGGTCATCTTTAACCAGTAACACCTTCAGTTGCATGGCAGCTCGTGAAAAACACTTTGATTAGCATATTAGCAAGTGCTGTGCCACCGAGCCTGACCCCGCCAAACACCGGTGTTTCGGCTGTCCGTAACGGCTCGCATGCACAATGATGAATCAGCCTGGATTGATTACTGTCACTTTTGGTGCAAAATGTCGCACCACATCCTCAGGCGATTCCCGGAAACTGCTGTTAAGCAGCTGTATTAAAAGCGGCATGTGCATTGCTAGACCGTGGTCAACCGATTTTTAAAATATTTAGACAGGCTTACCTTCTTATGCAAAGCAAGACATTGGCAATTATTCTGGCAGGAGGCGTCGGCTCTCGCCTGCACCCCCTCACTGCAGATCGCGCCAAGCCTGCGGTACCCTTTGGCGGCAAATACCGCATCATTGATTTCACGCTGGCCAACTGCCTGCATTCGGACATCCGCCGTGTACTGGTCATGACCCAGTACAAATCACACTCGCTGCAGAAACACCTGAGGGATGGCTGGTCGATCTTTAACCCTGAACTGGGGGAATACATCACACCGGTGCCGCCGCAGATGCGCGTCGACGGTGATTGGTACAAAGGCACCGCCAACGCCATCTACCAGAACATGTATATGATCGAGCGTAGCGAGGCTGACTGGGTGCTGATACTGTCCGGTGACCATATCTACCGTATGGACTATGCAGAGATAATCAAATCACATATCGAAAAGCAGGCTGACGTCACAATTGCCTGTATGGATATTCCCCTGCACGAGGCGAACTCTTTTGGCGTGATAGGTATCGACAGCGATTCGCGTATCGTCAGCTTCGACGAAAAGCCCGAGCAACCCAAACCGTTACCGGAGAACAGTGATCGTGCCCTGGCCTCCATGGGCATCTATGTGTTCAGCAAGCAACTGCTAATCGATGTACTTCGCGCGGACCATGAAAATAACAACTCAAGTCATGACTTCGGGCGAGATATTCTGCCGACACTGATCAAACCCGGCAAAGCCTTCGCCTACCGCTTTGGCGGTGAAGGTGGTCGAGTGTCGCCGGACCGTTACTGGCGCGACGTGGGCACTATCGATGCATACTACGAGGCGAATATGAGCCTGCTTGACCCAATACCTCCCTTGGACCTCTACCAGCAGGACTGGACAATCCGCACCTACCAGGGACAGACACCTCCGGCTCGCACGGTACCAGGGCAATCGGGTAACGAAGGCGTGTTTGTCAATTCAATCGTATCCGGTGGTTCGGTTATCGCCGGCGGCGGCGTCAATCACTCTATCCTGTTTTCCGGTGTTCGGGTGGGCGATGAAGCCATTGTTGAGGACGCCATCCTGTTCAATGATGTGGAAATCGGCGATGGTGCACAGATCAGACAATGCATCATAGACAAGGGCGTGGTGATTCCGGCAGGCGAATCAATTGGTATCGACCCATCACGTGACCGTGAACGTTTCCAGATTTCTGAAAAAGGTATCGTGGTAATACCCAAGGATTATCTGTTCGAATCATGAATGATTACGCCCATTGTGATTTGCCGGCCTGCTCGCTGAATGACGTTATTCGTCAGCACCGGCGGAGACTGGAGCATTTGCTCAAAGAGTCCTTGCAACCAATATCACTCCAATGTGCCGCTCACTGGGATGATCAACAAGCGCTCGATGCGACCTTGAAAAGCCTCCTCGACACCATTCCCTACTGCCGACTGCTGTACGCCATCAGCAAGGCAGGGCAACAATGCAGCAGCAACATCAGCCATTCCGGCATCGACATGGAAGCCTGTGGACAAAACCTCAGTGGCCGCCCATACCTGTCGGGTTATGCCGACGGCAATGTGTTTGTTCTTTCTGACGTATATATCAGCCGGGTGGAACGACACAGTTGTATAACGGCACTACACCGGGTCTGCGATGGTGCCACCAGGGTCCTCGGATACCTGGCAGCTGATTTTTACCTGAAAGATCTTCCCCAGCTGCATAAAGCCGCTGAAATACCCACCTTGTGGCGCCAGATCAAGGGCGACCCCGCCATTCGCCAGACCCTTTTCCAGCAGCAACGGGTCAACTCCGCCATGGACCTTCGATTGAATCAAATCAACGATATAATCCATGAACTGATCACGCAACATGGTGTGTTTCACACCAAGCTGCACTACGGCGCCTCGCGCGCCACGCTGTGGCTGAACAAGGACCCGCGCCGTTACCGGATCCATGTACTGGACGAAATAATGGACCCTTCTGTCTGCATGGCCTACCCGAAGGAAGACTATCCTGATGATGCTATTGTGAGCCGCGAAGAAGTTCGCACCACACTGGAACGCTTCGTCAACCTACGGCTGGGTGACAGCGTTATTTATCTGCGCTCTGCTTCAGTGAATATTATTAACGGCGTGGTAGGACTTAACTTCTCCTGCGATGGCACTCACTATCTACCTGCACACGAATTTCTGGAGAAAGACCATCAATTCTGGTTTGGAAGCTGATTACCCGCAACATTTAATGGCTGTCTGAGGGACAACATTGCTCATGAGGTGTAACGCCTCCACGCCTCTCGTACCAGGGTCTGGTGCGGTTAATGATGCCCACCGCGACCAACATCACCGGAACCTCGATTAGCACCCCCACTACTGTAGCTAAAGCAGCTCCCGAATTAAAACCAAACAGGGCGATAGCGGTCGCCACCGCCAGCTCGAAAAAATTGCTCGCGCCTATAAGCGCAGAAGGTGCTGCCACACAGTGTGGTGAACGTACCGCGCGATTGAGGAGATAGGCCAGTCCCGAGTTAAAAAACACCTGGATCAGGATTGGCACTGCGAGCAGGGCAATAATCACAGGCTGTTGAATAATTTGCTCGCCCTGGAAACCAAACAACAATACCAGCACAGCCAACAGCGAGACCAGCGAAACCGGGTGCATTCGATCGAGCGTGCGCTGCAGATGGACATGACCATTCGGTTGGCCTAGCAGCCACCTGCGCCACAGCGTGGCAATAGCGAGTGGCACGACGATATAAACAAACACCGATAACAACAGCGTATCCCAGGGCACGGTGATCGCAGACAGTCCCAACAGCAGTCCTACAATAGGGGCAAACGCGAAAATCATGATCACGTCGTTGAGCGCAACTTGTGACAGGGTGAAGTGGGGTTCGCCCTCCGACAGCTGACTCCAGACAAACACCATAGCGGTACAGGGAGCTGCTGCGAGTATGATAAGACCGGCAATATAACTGTCGATCTGTTCTGCAGGCAGCCAGGGCTGGAACAGCCCGCCTATAAACAACCAGGCGAGAGCCGCCATGGAAAAGGGTTTTACCGCCCAGTTCACAAACAGGGTCACACCGACTCCCCGCCAATACCGGGTTACCCCCTTGAGGGCCCGTAAATCAATCTTAAGCAACATCGGGATTATCATCAGCCAGACAAGTACCGCTACTGGAAGATTGACGTGAGCCACTTCCAGTTTTCCGACCCACTGGAACGCGTCATTAAAATTATGTCCGAGTGCGATCCCCACAAGAATGCACAAAAAAACCCAGGCGGTTAAATAACGCTCGAAGAAGCCCATTGCGGCCCCGCTCGCCTTCTTCGCAGTGGTTTCGCATTGCACGCTCATGCAGGTTGTCTCTGTAGTTCCGCCAACAGGCCTTTAATCCGATCTTTGATATCATCCCGGCTGGCACGAAACACCTGCATGACATCTTCCTCATTACCTTCTGCCTT
Source organism: Pseudomonadota bacterium (assembly GCA_042576405.1). Taxonomy (GTDB): domain Bacteria; phylum Pseudomonadota; class Gammaproteobacteria; order DSM-19610; family DSM-19610; genus Thiogranum. Next base: position 7,841 of record JBHPFC010000010.1, read on the forward strand.
GGCGGGGTCATTCAATGGCCAGTGCAGTTTCTTCGCAGTTGTTGGTAATGTCGGACAATGCTCATCGGCATGGCCACATACCGTTACGACCAGATCAGCGCGTGCAAGCATGGCGTCTGTCACCCGGGTGGAGTCCTGAGAGGATATATCCACACCCGCTTCCTGCATGACAGCAATGGCACGTGGATTTTTTCCATGCGCCTCAATACCCGCTGATTCGATACTCCAGCCTGCCGGGGCAAACTGTTTCGCCCAGCCTTCCGCCATCTGCGAACGGCATGAATTCCCCGTGCAAAGAAACAGTATATTCATCATCCGCAACAACTACTGGAACGCACCTCTGGCACACAACCCCCCTGTGCCGGAGTCTCACTTTCGGATTCACTAAAGGTCTGAATGCTTTCCAGTGAGTGAAAAGCCTCCCAGGCAATACCTTGCGGATCGAGACTCCAGTATTTATCCGAACGCGCGTAACAACAGGTTGTATCGGTTTGTTCTCGACCGGCAATCCCCGCAGCATTCAACCTGGTTTGCAGTTCCATCAGCTCTTCCGCGTTTTCCGCCTGAATGCCGACATGATCCAGACCGACTGAATCCGTGCGCGAAGAAATTGCAAAGTTCACCGCCGGGTCGGAAAGATCCCACTTGGCGTAATCATTCTTCAAAACACCTGGCTCGGCACCGAACAAGGCCGAATAAAAATGGATACTCTGGTCAAGATCATCAACTGCAATATGAAGGTGTAAACGACTCATCATCTATCTCCTTTTATTCAGGCACAGCAACTTGCACCGGGGCGATTGGGCATTTGCTCAAGTGATTGCGCATCCTCTTTATAGGGCGAAAGCCCCTCCAGCCCTTCAAATGTCGAACGCAATACTGCCTGGGCCCAGGCGGGTAAATCATCACGGATACGGTAATACATCCAGCGACCGGCACGCCGGGCTTCAACCAGATCCGATTCACGTAACTGCCCCAGGTGGCGGGATATTTTAGGTTGTGAAAGCGACAGCGTATGGGTCAGTTCGCAGACACAGAGTTCGCCATGCCCCTGCAACAGCGCGACAATGCGTAACCGGGTGGTATCGGCGAGCATTTGAAAAATGATTTCAGGATCTGGGTACACGCGCATAATATACGTTAATCCATATATATGGTCAAGCGTATATATCAGGTTTTTTAGCTCTTACCCAGGGCGTGGCAAACAAGTCATGTGGGCCACCATACGGCTACTGGCAGGCATCACCCAAGTACTCCCGAAGGTGATCAAGATTTCACAATCGTTAACGTTCTGCCCACTACATACAGTATCTCTTTCACCTACACTAGAGTTCCACGGACTAGCGCCTTGCACTTAGAACTTGTATTTTTCACCCGGGCCTAACCATTGGAAATACAGGAATTGTTAACTTCTGTCACATTTCGGCCTCTTCCAGGACCCCGCTTCCGCGGCACGCTTTCTTCAGCTACGCTATAGACAGAATACTCCGACGTTCCGAACAGGGGTCTACCGATATGCTTTCAGGAAAAATAAAGCCGGTCACATTGACTGTCACTTTCATGCTATTTGCAACGCCAGCACTGCAGGCTGGCTGGGACGACTGGCGCCAAAAGCTTGAAGATGCAATTCCGGCAGGAACACAGACCGATAGCGTAACTGCAAACCTTTCCCAGACAGAGATCGTCGCCGGTTTAAAAGAAGCCTTGAATGTCGGCGTTGAGCGCGCCACAACTCTACTTGGACAGGATGGCGGATTCCTGAATGACGCGGAAGTAAAAATTCCGATGCCTGAAACATTGCAACAAGTTGAGAGAGGTCTGCGCGCAGCGGGGCAGGATGCGCTCGCTGATGATTTTGTCACATCTATGAACAGTGCAGCCGAAAAAGCGATTCCCGAGACTACGACCATCCTGGCAAACACCATTAAAAACATGTCACTGGAAGACGCCAAAGGCATACTCGATGGACCGGATGACGCAGCTACGCAGTATTTCCGCAAACAGAACGAAGCACAGCTGACCAGCGCCATTCTCCCCATTGTCGAGGACACCACTGCGCAGGCGGGCGTTACGTCGGCATATAAAAAAATGACTGACAGCCTTGGATTTCTTTCGCAATTCAGCGACCAGAGCAACCTTGACCTGGACCGTTACGTTGCCCGGAAAACCCTGGATGGTCTGTTCCTTAAACTGGCGCAAGAGGAAAAACTTATTCGACAGGATCCGGTAGCGCGGAGCACCGAATTACTCAAAAAAGTGTTTGCCGGTTCATCTTAGGCGATCACCGCTACAGGAACCCGGGCTACCTCGCAGCTTGTCGCGATACTGGATCAGCTACTACCAGCTGCCTCTATTAGCTTCTGGTTTTCCTGGTAGGCCGTCAGGTACCACTGCTCCATCTCGGCATATTTGCCTTCAAGTGCTGTGTACGCAACAAGCTGAGCCTCGAGAGTTCCCTTTACCTCCTCTGTCACGGGAACCCCGTATCCAGCTCAGCGGAAGCGCGCGTTGCTGTTGCTCTTTACCTGTCGGATAATCACTGGCTAACGGTCTGTCGAAAGACAGATTCCAGGCACACAATAGATGCACCCCGTTTATGAGAAAGCGCCCGTCCGGTAAACAGTCCATACTGGCAGTCATCGCGATTGTGGCTATCGCCTTATTCCAGTACCTGGAGCAGGATACCGGGCAAGGCACGCCATCGATACAGCAGCCGGCCTCCGTTCAGCAGAAGAGCAACCCGGCCACCTGGTCGTCAGGCCAATGGCAGACCATCAGCGGCACTGTCAAGCGCACACTGGCAGATGATAACGAAGGCTCCCGGCACCAACGCTTTATCCTGACTGTACCCGGTGGCAAAACCCTGCTGGTGGCCCACAATATCGACCTGGCCGATCGGGTGCCGCTGAAGACCGGTGACCAGCTGTCACTTCACGGCCGTTACGAAACCAATGACCGCGGCGGCGTCATGCACTGGACACATCACGATCCCGACGGCCGGACACCCGGGGGCTGGATCGAATTCAAGGGCAAACGTTACCAATAAGACAGGCTGTCCCGGGAACAATCATTCAGAATGTTGACCCGGAGTTACGCCCGGCTTTCCTGTTGTGGCTGGACTTCCTGGCTTGTCATTTCCCGGGTTTCATTCTTAACCCATCCCTGCAGCAGCAGTTGATCTATTTCCATTTCTGCTTCCAGCCAGTCCTGCTCGGGATTGCCATACCTGAATCCGCGGCGTTCGGCACGCAAATAGGCGCATTCGGCGATTAACCTGCGCCTGGTGTCGACATCAACAGCGCCCCCATGCCCCTGGATCCTGATTCCTGCCCCTTCCGAGGCCTCAATCCGGGCCTTCAATTTTTCGGCTGCCTTTTCCATAGCGTTCTCGAGCTTGCGCTCGAAACCGGTTTCAAATTCGCGCAGCCGCTTACGCAGTACTTCCAGCTCACCTGACAAAACCTTCATGGTCAGTTTTTCCGCCATCTCCGTATTCTCCATGTCTATGATTACCATCTGCCTGATCCATTTCTACAGAAACAGTAGCAGTTGTTACCCGTACCGTAAGATACTCGCCTGACAGTATACGGGAATTGATCCCGGTCATTTTTCCCTGGACTGGTACGCAGTATCAACTAGTCTTATTAAGGATGGAATATCTTCCCAGGGGTAAGCGAATGTCCGATACTCACAGGCTTGCCGGTATTGGCGTACCGGGCCCCGGGTCGAAGAGCGTCATTTAGAAGAAAATTCCCGGTCATAACATTATGAAAATCGAAAGAAGTCTGCGGGAAGTCGAGGTACTGGCCCTGGAACTACAGCCTCCTCTGGTAGTTGACGCGGTAACCACCGTGGGTGACGTGATCCGGAAGATGCAGAACAATGGTCTTGGTTACGTACTGGTTACGGAAAAAAGTCGTCTCACCGGGATTTTCACGGAACGGGACGTATTCCTCTCCGTTCTCGGGAATGATGCAGTTCTGGCTCAGCCGGTTTCCGAGCATATGACTCCGGACCCGGTCTGCGTTGGTGCAAAGGACCCGGTCCGGCAGGTGGTGCTGCTGATGCACCAGGGCGGTTATCGCCAAATTCCGATTGTAGACGACATCGGACAGATAACAGGCTGTGTGCGCCACAAGGATATTGCTGAATACCTGGTCAATCATTTCGCTGCGCACGTGCTTAACCTGCCACCTGACCCCGAGCAGATTGCACGGACACCGGAAGGTGGTTAGCGCCATGCGGACGTGCAGATGGCATCAGGCCCGATGACGGCTTCAGCCAACACAAAAGAGGCACTTGAACAGGTCACCATCCTCTTCAGCGGTGACTCCGGCGACGGGATGCAGCTGACCGGAAGCCAGCTGACAACGACATCCGCCGCCCTCGGAAACGATGTTAGCACGCTGCCGGATTACCCCTCCGAAATTCGCGCACCAGCAGGCTCCGTGGCTGGTGTCTCCGGCTTTCAGCTGCATTTTTCCGCTCAGGAAATCCACACCCCTGGTGATAATCCCGACGTCCTGGTGGCGATGAATCCGGCGGCGTTAAAGACCAATTTGCCGCGGTTACTACCCAACGGGATCCTTATTATTGACCAGGACGCCTTCTCGGAGCGCAACCTGGCCAAGGCGGGTTACGAAGAAAACCCGCTTGATGACCCTGAGCTGGGCTCCCGTTACCAGCTGCACCCGGTGCCCGTTACCACGCTGACGCTCAATGCCCTGAATGACCTTGACCTCAAGCGCACCGTGAAGACACGCTGCAAGAATTTCTTCACTCTCGGATTGGTGTACTGGCTCTATGAACGCCCCCTGGAGCAGAGCCTGGAATGGATCGACAAGAAGTTTTCCCGGGTGCCACTGGTAGCTGAGGCCAACCGCCTGGCACTGCAGGCCGGATTCAACTATGGGGATACGTCCGACGCCTTTGCTGTTCAATGGACGGTTCCGGGTGCCCGCAATACACCGGGCACCTATCGCATCATCAACGGCAACGAGGCCAGTGCCCTGGGATTTGTCACGGCAGCACAGCTGGCTGACAAACCGCTTGTGTACAGCAGTTACCCGATCACGCCGGCCACCGATGTGCTTAACCATCTATCGCGGTGGAAACATATGGATGTGCGCACTATCCAGACTGAAGACGAGATTGCCGCAATGGGCGCCGCTATCGGAGCAGCCTACGGTGGAGCTTTCTCGGTGACGGGAACCAGTGGACCGGGTATCTGCCTCAAGAGTGAGGCAATCGGGCTCGCCATTATGCTGGAATTACCGCTGGTCATACTGAACGTTCAGCGCGGTGGGCCTTCCACCGGACTGCCTACCAAAACCGAGCAGGCGGACCTGCTGCAGGCCATGTTCGGGCGTCATGGCGAAAGCCCCCTGCCCGTCCTCGCAGCCGCAAGCCCGGGAGACTGTTTCGAAACCGCTATTGAGGCATTTCGCATTGCGGTACGGCACAGCACACCGGTGTTCATTATGAGCGAGGGATACCTGGCAAACGGCAGCGAGCCCTGGCGCATTCCTTCGCTAAAGGATATGCAACCCATCACCGTCCGGCATCTCGATGATCCAAACGGGTTTCAACCCTACTCGCGTGACCCGGCTACCCTGGCACGGCCGTGGGTAATTCCCGGAACCACAGGAATGGAGCACTGCATTGGCGGGTTGGAAAAACACCCTCCAACAGGCGCTGTCAGTTATGCTCCGGAAGACCACGAGGAAATGTGTCGACTACGGGCGGAAAAAGTGGCGCGTGTTGCTGATTTCATTCCGGAGCTTGAGGTGAACGGCCCACAGCATGCATCATTGCTGGTACTCACGTGGGGTGGGACCTGTGGTGCCGCGCTAACTGCAGTGCAGCGTGCCCGGGAACAAGGCCTTTCAGTGTCCCATGCCCATCTCCGCCATCTAAACCCCTTCCCTCGCAACCTGGGGGAACTGCTTGCGCGTTATGAAAAGGTGCTGATCCCGGAACTGAACTCAGGGCAGCTGTCCTTGCTAATACGTGCAAAATATCTCCTGGACACCATATCGTTACCAAAATTAAGGGGCCAGCCTTTTACCGTGGTGGAAATCGAGACACGAATCAATGAGCTTTTGCAATGAGCCCCGAGGAAAACACCATCAAACTCACCCGCAAAGATTTCGCAGCCAGCCAGGACGTACGCTGGTGTCCGGGTTGCGGCAACAATGCCATCCTTGCACAGGTACAGAAGACGCTTCCCGAACTGGGTATTCCTCGCGAGAATATTGTCATTATTTCCGGGATAGGATGTTCGAGCCGCTTCCCGTATTACATGAATACCTATGGCATTCACTCCATCCATGGCCGCGCACCGACGCTGGCAATGGGACTCAAGTGTGCACGCCCCGAACTGCAGGTGTGGGTAATGACCGGCGATGGTGATAGCCTGGCTATTGGCGGTAACCACTTTACGCACGCACTGCGCCGCAATGTCGATATCAACATCGTGTTGTTCAATAATCGTATCTACGGTCTGACCAAGGGGCAGTATTCACCGACATCCGAGATCGGCGCAAAAACCAGTTCCAGCCCCGATGGTTCAATTGAGAACCCGGTGAATCCCATTGGTGTTGCTATCGGCTCCGAAGCCAGTTTTATCGCGCGCACTGTAGATGTGTTCCAGAAACATATGTCCGAGGTGCTGAGACGTTCTGCGGAACACAGCGGAGCGGCCCTGGTCGAAATTGCGCAAAATTGCATCATCTTCAATGACGCTACCTGGGCGCACATTACCGACCCGGACAATCGTCTTGAACATGTTCTGTATCTGGAACACGGGAAGCCCATGCGTTTCGGTAAGCAGGGGGAGAAAGGTATACGCCTGAACGGGCTCAGGCCCGAGGTGGTCAAGGTTGAAGATGTTGGCGAAGAGAACCTGCTGATCCACGACGAGCAGGCCAGCGAACCAACCCTGGCGTATTTGCTTTCGCGCATGGGGCCACCGGAATTTCCAACGCCGGTAGGTGTGTTTCGTGCCATTAAAAAGCCGGTTTACAGCCAACTTCTCATGGAGCAGGTGCGCAGTGCACAGGCTGCAAAGACCGCTGATCTGGATGCTCTGTTTCGCCAGGGCGAAACATGGGATGTACCCGGATCGCCAGACGGAGATAATCAATGAAATGCCCAAGCTGCGGTTATGAAAACCTGCCCGGGGCTGATGACTGCGAGAACTGCGGAAACAGCCTGACACGTGACGATGTTCCACAGGCCGGGACCGAAGTGGAGCGTAGCCTGATGGAAGACCCGGTCGAGTGCCTGAATCCAATCAGACCACTAACGGTAGAGCTTTCAACATCATTGACAGAAACTATACAATTGATGCGTAATCACCATATCGGTTGTGTGCTCGTTACTGCAGCGGATGGCAGTCTTGCGGGCATCCTGACAGAACGTGACCTGTTACAGAAAGTTGCCGGTCACGGACTCGACCTTGACCAGTGTGTTGTGCAGGACTTCATGACAGAGGTGCCGGAAACCGTCAGAGCCGATCACCCGCTGGGTTACGCAATGCAGCGTATGGTTGTCTACGATCTGCGTTACCTGCCCCTCGTCAATGAATCCGGAAAGCCAACAGGTATCGCCTCATCACGTGACATTATTGAATATATGGCGAGAAAATTCAGCGCCGTTAGCGAACTATAGGCACATTTAGCATTCACTTCAGAAGGACGGGAGTTGACGGATCAAAACATTATGCTGCACTTTATAAGTTCACTTTTTTCATCCGCCGACCAGGCAGCCGGAAAACCGGACAAGAATCTGATCGCGAAGGCAACCGATCGCGTGGTGGACGCAACCGATAGCCGTCTGCGCGGCTTTGGCAATTACCGCAAGCGCCTGTGCCCGGCCATTGAGCATGCTGTGATTCATATACAGAGCATTGTCGGCATATTACCCGAGGCGATAGAACTCAGCAGTAATAGCTACAAACATGACCCGCGTTTACGCGCCTTCTTTGTCTCGGCCAGCCACATGCAGGAAGTGATCGGAGATTTCACAGCAGTCAAGGACTATGTCAGGAAATTACAGGCTCCCCTGCCCGATGAGATATTCGGCACCCTGTCGATGGACTATTCTGAAAAAAATGTACTCGGCATGGAGCTCGGCGGAGACATCGTCCGCCGCGATGTACAACAGGTCGTGGTTAATTTCTCCGATCACCGTTATTTGGGTCCCAGTGGCAGTGAGGAGCAATCACGTCACGAGCTGGAAAAACGCGGCTTTGACTTCCTGATCGAGAAAGTTCTGGAGCGCATCGTCGCTGTTCGAAGTACCCGCAGCGAACTGGAGCAGCAGCACCGGCTGCTGCAACGAAAACTCGATGCCATGCGGGCTGGTAACTGGGGCCTGGAACCGATGCTTGCTGAAGCTGGACAGGTGAATTCAAACCCTGATTACGCATCGCTGGAAAAAGAGATCAATGAAGTTGACAGTGAACTGCTGCGATTGGGTAGCCGCCCTGCTGATCTGGAAAATAATATCGAACACATTAACAATATCCTGGGCCGCGCATCAGATTTGCTTTCGATACACGAAATACATATGTACCTTGATCCCATGATGATAAAGAAAAGCGAATCTTCCTCCGATGAACGCACCAGCCATCTGCAATTAACTGAAGCATCGGCGAAGTCAGGCGAACGCAGAATAATTCTTCTCGGCCGTTTCCCGACGCAGGAGTTGCCGGAACAACCCGATTTTCTCAGCGAAGCCCGGCGCTACCTGGGATAATCGGAAAATACCGGAGGCTTATAAGCCGGTATTTTTACAGATAGACTTGCAACAACTACAACCAACAGGAAGGAGAGAAATCATGAAAGCAGGCCGAAGTATTGGCATCGCCGTGTCGGTTTTGGTAGTCATTGTCGTAGCCGCAGTGATTTATATCGTGTCTTCGCTGGACACCATCGTCGCTGGCGCAATACAGAAATACGGCTCCCAGGTAACGCAGACACCGGTAAAAGTCTCTTCGCTGAGTATTGATTTACAATCCGGCACAGCTGGTATCAAACAGCTGTCGGTCGGCAACCCGGACGGTTTCTCAGCACCCGACATATTTACCCTCGGCGGTATCAGCACAAAGCTCGACGTCTCCAGCGTCAGAAACGATCCCATTGTTATCGAGGAAATCCTCATCGACAAGCCAGACGTATTCTACGAGATCAACAAGGCAGGGGAATCCAATATCAAGGTACTGCAGAAAAATATTGCACAATCAACCGGGGGTGGTGGTAAAGCCGCAGCCGATACGGCAGAGTCCAGCGGTCCGAAGGTGGTGATTCGCAAGCTGGTTATTGAGGGTGGCAAAATTGATGCCACAGTGGCTGCACTGGGTGACAAACCTCACTCTGCCAAACTACCGCGTATCCAGCTGAACAACATCGGTGAAAAATCAGGTGGCGCGACCGGTGCCGAGATTGCCAAACAGGTCACCAATGCAATTATTGCCGAAGTCGGGCCGGCGATTGCAACACTGGGTCTGGAAAAATACGTCGGCAAAAGTCTGGATGAGGCAAAGTCACTGCTGAACGAGAACGTTGGGGATCAGGTCGGTGGCGCGCTCGAAGAGAAAACAAAAGAAGGCGCTGAAAGTCTGAAGAAGCTGTTTGGCAAGTAAGCTCCAGCATGGACAAGGGATATTGGACTGGGCTTAATCCGACTCTCGATGTCAGATTAAGTCCAGTCCAACGCTCTTCTGCATCAGGGTCGGCCGCCAAACCCGAACATTCGGCCTGAAACAAAAATGATGTACTGAAGGTCGCCACTGCAGGTTCGTTCAGGTTGCGGGTGCCGAGGTGACGCCGATTTCTGCTTCCGGGTGATGCTCGATGATAAGCTTTTTCCACTGTTCGATGTCCTTTTTCGGAACATCAACAATAAGCAGGATGTGCCCGCGGTCAATATCCCTTTCGAAGGCTGCAAGCCGATTGCTGTGGATGTCTTTGGAAATCAGGCCCATGGCCAGCGCCCCAAAACCCGCGCCTCCCGCAGTAACCGCCGTCAGCAATGCCGCGCCACCCAGAACCAGCCCGGTGACCGGAAATGTCACAACCAGCATCCCGCCAAGCAGTCCCGCGACGCCACCCAGGGCAATTCCTTTTTCGACCCCATGCGTGAGTTCGGTTTTCTGCAGCAGTGTAGCCTCTGGCAGGTCTTCGAGAGGAACGGCCAGACTGGCGACCACATGCAGGTGCCGTTCGGGGATACCGGCACTTTCGAGTTCAGTCACAACCTTTTTGCAGGATTCCGTGTCCGGCAGCATAAAGTAGAGACGTTTCATAACCATCAAAACCTGTCAGATTGTTCTTTTCCAAACCCGTTGCTCAGCCACTATTCTCGTGGCTCAGTCCGAATTCCACCCTGTCGATTTTAATTCCCTCAGGAAATGCTTTTTTCAGGCGCCGCTCAAGTTCCTGGTAAACTTCTGCTTTATGTTGCTGGACGTCATAGTCCCGACTTCCCGAATCAATATCTTCAACCTCCAGGTCCATCTTGAACTCTATATCCGGAGCAATTTGAAATCGTATCTTTGGCATAAACAACGCCTCCTTTTCAATTGAATGACGGATCGGCCGGTGCGTATCGACTCCTTCGTGGCATATAGATTTCCATGATGCCATTCTTCGTTGTTGTGCTCATTTGCGTCCAGTCGGCATCGTATGGGAGCCGCAACTTCCGCGTGAAATTCATTCGCCATTGCGAGGATCTGCGAACATCGGCTGTATGCGATCCACGCCGGTCACCTTGCGCGACTCGCAGTACCAGCCGGTTACGCCGGACATAGACATGGACGTCTTCGGGAGTTAATCCTTCAAGATAGGCGCGGAGGTAATAGCCGTCCTCGGTCTCACCTGTTTGTAACCGCAAGGAGCCCGAGTAGTTATTGCTTCCCGCTGAAACTGCGTAAGGATAATGGCTTCTATCACCCTGGTAATCATAAGAGCCATAGCCCCATACAGTCACGGGTAACAAAGCTGCTAAAAAGACGCCTGCAAACAACAATCGGGTGCTCTGCTGCATAGTCCCTGCCCTCTCGGTCAATGTTATTTGATCGCAACGGTGTCTTTATGCCACACAACTAAGTATAGCCTGTGGATGGCCATATGGTTCCGTTGCGGGAATTGAGATATCCCGGCAAACACAATCGCCGGTGACAGCGGTGTAATATTACCCGCCGCCCTGTCGGCCAATGTAAGCCTGCACAGAAAACTCGCTTGATCTGGGTCAAATATCTCCTAACTTTTTTTATGCCATAAACGCTGCATCTATAGGGTAATCGATTCAACAGGCGAATAATAATTTAGATAAACAACGGGATAAGACAGCTTTATGCAGGATTGGAATAGGTATTCCTGACATTTGAAGAACAGTAGAAATATGTTGCGTCTATACTTGTATAGGGAAAGACTATTACTCACGCTTTAAGCGAGTATGTTGTTCCACATATAAAACCAGATCGGAGAGAGATGATGAAATTCAACAAAACTGTTTTAGCAGCAATGCTGGCTGGCGCTACTGCACTGACTGTCACGTCTGCACAGGCATGGTGGGGTAATGACGGCTGGGGTAACCGCGGTTATGACCGTGGCTATGGTAGCGGTTATGGTGACGGCTGGGGTGACGGTTCCGGCGATATGGACGGAAGCTTCAACTTCGGCATGAGCGGTCGTGGAAGTGGTCGTGGTTATGGCCGTGGTTATGGCCGTGGTTATAACGACTATTACAATCGTGGTTATGGCGGTTATGGCTATCCTTATGGCGGCTATGGCCCTGGCTATGGCGCACCCTACGGCTACGGCGCACCTTATGGCGCACCTTATGGCGCACCTCCATATGGCGCCCCGGCGGCTCCTGCAGCACAGGCTGCACCGGCCGCACCGGCCAAGTAAGATACCTGGCTATATTGCAGGTAAAAAGGGGCTCAATGAGCCCCTTTTTTATGGTGTGACTAGAAGCCCTTCAACCTGAGGCTGCGCCCGATCTGATCACGCATCGAAACAGGAACACCGGCTTTTTCGGCATACTCTTTCCATCGTGACAGTACTTCCTGCACCTCTCTGACGATGGCCTCGGCACGCCCGCGTTTCATCGAAGCCGTCTTTGCACAGGCCTTGAAATCATCCATGATGAAATCATCCCGTTTCCCGTTCAGGGTCATCTGGTGGCTGGCTGTCCAGCTACCGGCAGGGTTAAAACTGTATGTCATGTCAAAGGCAGGCGAAAGCGACCATGCCCCGGATTTATCCATCAGGAAGGCGATGTTTTTGACATGGTCGTCCTGATTACGTGAGACGACATTAAACACCATGCGGCGAAACTGCTCTTCGATTGCCTGCATTGGCAGACCGAGTTGCCGAATCACCAGCAGCGCCTGTTCATAGCTGTACGCACCCGCCATGTTGAAATCAAAATGTGCCAGTGCGCACAGTGATTGCATGTGAAGTTTCTCTCCACTCGCCAGGCGATCAAAACGCCGGGTCATAAAGTGGCGTCGGCCGTTCTCTTCGAACAACCGGCATTCGCTGATATCAATGCCACAGTCCTTTGCCATTTTGTAATAGGCGTATTCAATCACGCCATAGCCCTGAGGGTCTTCGAGTTCCTTGTCCCGGTTACCGCTGACACCGTCAAATTTAAGCAACCAGTATTCAAAACCCTCGCCTGCCGGTATCTGGCCGGAACGCACCTCGTTGGTGGACGGATTCCATGCAATCACCGCCTTGGCCCTGGCACCACCGGCCGAGGTGCCGACACGCAGGATATCGGTCAACGCCTGCTCCTTGCTTTCATCAGCAAAGGAACCCCGAAGACCATTGCGGTGAGTCAGTACTTCCGATGCAAGCTCAACCAGCTTGTCGATTTGTATTGCGTTCGCCTGACGGGCCCTGGGTCCGATCATCGGCGAAAATTCCAACGCCCCCATACCCCGTTCACCCGTATAGCAAAGCCGCTCGACAGCATCGAAAGAATCCGCTGGCCGCCCCTGGGTAGCCAGCCAGGCATTGATCAGCGCGTTACCGAACTTGTCCGGCAGTGAATCGGCCAGTAGCCCGGGCAATCCGTAAAAGGTTTTTACCGATAGCTCAGGGAAGGTATAGACACGCCTGGAAAGCGGCATGGCAATCGGTGAGACCTCAATGCCACTTCCGGAAAACGCAGCGTCGTACTCAAAGGCAGTCACCTCATCATTATCGCCCAGCGAAACCGCGCCGATGGTCCGTCCCCAGAGCCTGACCTCGGCAACGCTGCTCATTTCTCATCATCCCAGGACCACGGCTCACCGGTCTGATCCGACCGACCGCGGGTTGATGCACGTTGCCGCAGCTTCCCCTTTCTTTTCAGCAGATCCATTGGTCTCGGCACCGCCCCGGGTAGCATGAGATCCAGACCTGGCAACAGGTCGAGCGCCCGGAAAATGCGGATCATGCTCGACAACTGCGCCGATGCCCCGGACTCAATCCGCTCTACCGTTCGCTTGGAGACACCCGCCTGCTCAGCCACATCCGCCTGGGTCAATTGCAGATCAAGCCGTCGACGCGCAATACGCTTACCGATTTCGGCAAGAATGACATCATCCGTCAGGAGTTCTGATATCTTCATAGTCGCCATAAATTACGATTTAAGCCTCTTTATAATATATATTCGTCATATATGACGACTTATAGCTCATATTAATTAACCTGTCAACTCGTAATCTCTGGCGATTTGTATACTAATATTCCTTTTTTTCGTCTTTTTTGTCGATTTATACTTGCTCCTGAGGGAGCATCAGATACGGGAAACAAGTAATGCTGGTGGGAAAGTAACCAACCCTCTCAACGGGTTTACAAACAGTGTCAGAAGCGAAGGTATTAAGCTCCTGCATTCAGCCAAGTCCTCATATAGAACACGCTATAATTTGGTCAACAATGACAGATAACCCAACAACAAAAGCAGCTCAACTGAAATTCGGAGAGGTGATGCCTGACGGACTGCAACTCAATCTTGCAGGAGTCTGGCAGATCAAGGGAAAACTGCCCGCCACCGCAGAGGTCGAGCAACAGCTGCAATCCCGACCGGAAATAAAACAGGTCACCTTCAACGGGACAGACATTACAGACTGGGACACAGGCCTGCTGACCTGGCTGTCAAAAGTCCTCGCTCTGTGTGAGGCGCAGAATATCACCACAGATCTCGCCGGTCTGCCAGAAGGCGTTGGCCGCCTGATCAAACTGGCACATGAGGTCCCCCCCAAGAAAGATACTGGCAAGCACGGCAAAGAACCTCCTCTGCTGGCGCGCGTCGGCGAATCCACGCTGGCAACGTACCGGGCAATACCGGCCATGCTTGAATTCCTGGGTGAAGTCACTCTGTCAATTGGGCGCTTTTTCCTTGGTAAAGCCCAATACCGACGCTCCGACCTGCTACTGATCATCCAGGATGTCGGACCACGCTCCCTGGCCATTGTCTCGCTGATCAGCTTCCTGGTCGGGCTCATTGTGGCTTACATGGGTGCCGTGCAACTGGCACAGTTCGGTGCACAGATTTTTATCGCTAACCTGGTGGGGCTTGGTATGGTCCGGGAAATGGGCGCGCTGATGACAGGCATCATCATGGCCGGCCGCACCGGGGCTGCCTTTGCCGCGCAACTGGGGACCATGCAGGTCAACGAAGAAATTGATGCCTTCAGGACACTGGGTATAGCACCCATCGATTTCCTGGTACTGCCGCGCATGCTGGCACTGATCATGGTCATGCCACTGCTGGTCCTCTATTCCGACCTGGTGGGAATACTGGCCGGCCTGATGGTTTCAGTTCTTGCCTTTGATATTGGTGTTTTCGAGTACTACCAGCAGACGATACGCGCGCTGGACCTAAGCCACATAGCCGTAGGGCTCAGCAAAGGCACGGTGTACGGTATTCTGATTGCATTTGCCGGCTGTCTGCGCGGTATGCAATGTGGCCGCAGCGCCCAGGCCGTGGGACAGGCAACCACCTCGGCGGTGGTCACCAGCATTGTGATGATCGTTGTTGCGGCCTCCGTGATGACGATTATTTTTCAGCAACTCGGGATCTGATATGTCTGTGACAGCCACACAAGCAACGCCGGCCGCGGCCCATATTGAGGTTAAAGACCTCACCATGGCCTATGGATCATTTGTCATACAGCATGACCTGACCTTTACCATCAACCACGGCGATATTTTTATCATCATGGGCGGCAGCGGTTGCGGGAAGAGCACCCTGCTAAGGCATCTCAACGGACTGATGGCGCCGGCAAAAGGCGCGGTGCTGTATGACGGCACGAGCTACTGGGATTCACCGGCCGAAGAGCAGGAGCGCATCAAACAAAGCTTTGGCATGAGTTTCCAGAGCGGCGCCCTGTGGAGCTCACTGACACTCGCAGAGAACGTGGCACTGCCGTTGGGCGAATACACCACGCTGAGCCCGGCCGAGATCAGCGAGATCGTATCTTTCAAACTGTCCCTGGTCGGACTGGCGGGCTTCGAGGATTTCTATCCCTCCGAAATCAGCGGCGGCATGCAAAAACGCGCGGCGCTGGCCCGCGCCATGGCGCTTGACCCGGACATCCTCTTGTTCGATGAGCCATCAGCCGGCCTCGACCCTATCAGTTCTCGGCGGCTCGATGACCTGATACTGGAATTACGCGACAGCCTGGGCACGACAATAGCCGTGGTTACCCATGAGCTGGCGAGTATCTTTACCATAGGCAACAACTCGGTGTTCCTCGACCCGGAGACCAAGACCATGATTGCCACCGGCGACCCGAACTGGTTGCGCACAGATTGCCCGGACGAGAAAGTGCGCACCTTCCTCAATCGAGGTGAAACATGAGCAGACAGGCAAGTCCTACCACTATTGGCGCCTTCGTCGTAGGCGCCATCGCGCTGGCCATTGCAGCTATAGTGCTCCTCGCCGGTGACCAGTGGTTCCGCCAGGACACCTCAAAATTCGTCATGTATTTTCATGGCTCGGTGAACGGACTGAATGCGGGTTCACCAGTGATGTTCCGCGGGGTCAATATCGGCACCGTCACCGATATTCAGCTTGTGGTGGGCAGAACAGAGACGGACGTGGACATCCCCGTTATCGTGGAGATCGACAACACCAGGTTCGTTCACACGCACCCGGAAAGCCCTAAAGCAGAAACGGATGACGATATAGCGGAGTTGATCAGACTCGGCCTGCGTGCACAACTGCACTTACAAAGCCTGTTGACCGGCCAACTGTTTATTCAGCTGAATTTCCTGCCCGACACGCCGGTTAACCTTATTGGTGACGGGATGTACCAATCGAAATACGAACAAATCCCCACACTTCCGACTCCCATTGAACGACTGGGAAAATCACTGCAGGACTTCCCCGTTGACAAGGTGCTGAAGAATATCGTCGCAATCACCGAGGGCATGGACAAATTTGTCAATTCACCACAGTTGACGGAGTCTCTCACGGCACTTCATGCCGCCCTGGACGAACTCAAAGCACTAGTCACCAAAATCAATTCCGAAGCAAGCCCGCTAGCGGAAAACGCAAACAGCATGGTGGATGATGCACGCGCTGTACTGGGCAATATCAATACCGCTGTCGATGACGCAAAGGGAGCCCTGCGGCAGGCGGAGATAACATTGAAATCTACTGACGACCTCGTCGGCAACGAACAACTGTCGATACAAATGGAACAGGCCCTGACAGCGATAACCAGCGCTGCAAGATCGATTCAATTACTCGCTGAAGAAATCGAACGCCGGCCGGAATCCCTGATCCGGGGGCGACAATAGTCCGCCTACCCTCGCAAAGTTACGGATGAGGCCTGCATTAAACCGGAAGCCACCTCACGCCTTCCAGTAAAACCCTGATAACCCCGCTAATCAGTAGCGCCACACCCACGGACAGAGCTATGGAGAAAAACGCTTCCTTGCGCCCGATGGTTTTAAGCATCACTGCGAAAGTAGATACACAGGGAACGTAAAACGTCAGAAAGATCAGGAAGGTCATGATCTGTACCCAATCCAGATAAGCGCCTATCTCAAAGCTGCCAAGGGCCTGATAGATCATTAGCAGCGACAGTTCCTTGCGCAATACGCCAAACAAAATCGGGACGCCCAGTACAACTGGCAATCCCAGCCACCAACTGGTAACCGGTGTGAACAAGGTGTTGATAGCGTTGTCGGCGCCTATATGGGTGAGCAGTGCCAGCACGATGCTGCCGCCAACAAGTAATGGTGTAACGATCGTCAGGATATCGCTGGTGCGCATCCAGGTTTTCCTGACCAGGGCGCCGGCTGTGGGCATTGCATAGTCAGGGATCTCTATGACTTGTCCGGGACCCGTTTCAGGATAGCGGCGCGTGAGCACACGGCCCAGCACTGCAATCACGATCATGGTGAGTAAAAAAACGGCGAATACACCAATACCCCCGAGATATTTTCCACCGATGGCAAGGATGATTGCCGAGCGTGCAGAACAGGGTACAAAAGTAATAAGCAGCGACGCGACGATACGGTCACGACCGCTGGCCACTGCAGCCGCTCCCGATATAGCCGGCACATTGCAGCCAAGGCCAAGCAGGAATGGCAGGGCAACGCCTCCATGCAACCCTATTTTATGGAATCCGCGGTCCACAACAAACGCGATGCGCTGCATGATGCCGGCTTCCTCAAGCCATACCAGCAACAACACCAGCGGAATCATGTAGGGTATAACGATCCCCACCAGACCGATCAGGCCGTCCGCTACTGCACGCCCCACTACACCGCCGGTAGTGTCCGGCTGCCAGACTGATATCCAGTCGATCAGTTTTGCAGCAGTAATACTGTCCAGGTATGTACTGCCCTCGAAGACCACAAACAGCACCAGGGCAAAAACACCCAGGCTACCCAACAAGCCCCAATGAGGGCTCAGGAATAATTCGTCAAGCCAGTAGCGCCATCCGCGTACATGTTGCGGCGGGCCTAACCGGGTGGCTGCCTCGAACAAGGTAGCCGCGCGGTGATGACGATCAGCATGGAGCTCTTCCCGCAGTGGGCGCGGCAGTGTTTGTTCGGCCTCGAGACGTACTTGTAATAGTTGCGGTAGCCGATCCGGAAAATGCTGCCCCAGTTCATCCATAAAGTAGCTGTCGTTTGCCGCCACTTGCATGACCAGGAAGGAGTAAGGCACGCAGAAGGCTTTTTGTAATTCAGGATCGTGCAAAGCCGTGCTTAATGGCCGTAGAGATTTGACAATATGTTCACTGGGCGGTTGCGGATGCGGATACTCACCCTCCCGCACGGCATTCGCCGCTGCGGTAAACAGGTCCGATATACCATGCCCCATCAGCGCAACCGTCGGCACAACCGGTATTCCAAGTTGTTCACTCAAGGTCCTGCTGTTGATGTGTAAACCCTTTTCCCTGGCCTCGTCCATCATGTTTAACGCCAGCACCATAGGCTTGCCAAGTTGACTAAGTTCAATGGTGAGTTCCAGGTTTCGTTCCAGTGCCGTGGCATCCACTACCTGAATGATGACATCGGGTGGCGCGAAGGGTGCCGGCGGTGCGCTCTGCTCATGGGCCGACACCAGTGGTAACTGGTCACCCCACAAAAGGTATTGCAAGGCCACCAGATCTTCATGGGGCAAATTATTCAGGGACTGGATACTGGGAAGAACCACCAGTCGGGCCTCGTCGAAGCCTATCTGGACCGGGCATTCACCGTAAGTACGGTCGGTACCTGTCAGCTCTCCGGTATGAATCGACGTCGCAGACACTGCATTAAACAGCGTCTTCTTGCCACTGTTTGGCATACCCACCAAAGCGATGCGCAAATGCTTTTCGCCCCGAAACACCGGGGTCGCAACCGGGAGGTCGAATTGTTGGCTGGCCGTCGGCTTCTTCATTCGGTTTATTGTTCCTGAAATCTCTGTAGTAATACAAAGAAATCAATGAGGTCAGGCGAGAAATATCCCGCACGCACCCTGTTAGCCTGATACTTGCGCGACAACTGACCGAAAGTCTAACTTTGCATTAAATCGGTTACTTCGGTGTACCTGAAGCACATCCGTGCACGAACACCCGGCTTGCCGAGTTAGTTCGCCGAGTATAAACTCTCTAACCCGTGCCGACTCAAATACTTATCTGCGACGATTCACGATTCGCCTGCAAGCAGCTGGCCCGATCACTCCCCCAGGATTGGGATGCCAGCGTCAGTTTTGCCGCCAACGGTGAGGAAGGTCTGGCAGCTATTCGCGCTGGCAAGGCTGAACTCCTGTTCCTGGACCTCAATATGCCGGTAATGGACGGTTACGAGGTGCTGGAAGCCATCCGCAAGGAAGATCTTCCCAGCATGGTGATTGTCGTATCCGGCGATGTCCAGCCCGAAGCCCACCAGCGCGTCATGGCCGCGGGTGCCCTCGCCTTCATCAAGAAACCCGTAGATCCTGAACTGGTCCAGAACATACTGACCCAGTATGGCATTGAGATCGAATCCACCGACCAGAGACAGGAAGTGGAAATTGCGGTCGAACATAGCGATGCTTACCAGGAAATTGCCAATGTCGCGATGGGGCGGGCGGGTGATCTATTGGCACGACTGCTGGGCGCCTTCGTAAGACTACCGGTTCCCAAAGTCAGCATGCTCAAGATCCCGGACCTGAAAGGGTTACTGGCAAGAGTTGACGAGGACGATGCGATCACCGCGGTTTGTCAGGGATTCATCGGCGCCGGGATCGCCGGTGAGGCTTTCCTGGTTTTCAATAAATCCAGCTTCCAGGATATCGCCGAACTGCTCAAGTATGATGGCAAACTCGACCAGCAAGTGGAACTGGAATTACTGGTGGATGTATCCGGCATCCTTATTGCGGCCTGTCTAAACGGAATTGCTGATCAACTGGATATCGGCTTCAGTCAGGGGCAGCCAACAATCCTGGGGCGGGATGAAAAAGTTGGCGAACTGATTGAGAAAAATGTTTCCCACTGGAACGAGATCTTGTCTATCGAAATCGAATATGCGATCGAGAATAAGAACATTAACTGTGATTTGCTGCTGCTTTTCACAGAAGATTCGATTCCCGCGCTGAACGAGCGCGTTTCCTATATCAGTATTTGAGCATCCATCGTGAACGAAAAATCAATAGATGACATGCATTGGCAGCTGGACATGCTGCAATCCATAGATGTCGGACTGGTTGTTGTGGATCGAGACTACACTATCAAGCTATGGAATGGCTTCATGGCCAACCACAGTGGCATGTCTCCGGCGAAGGTCGTCGGGAAAAACATATTCAAACTATTCCCGGACATCCCCGAAGACTGGTTCAAGCGCAAAGCCGAGTCAGTTTTTCTTTTAAAAAATCGTTGTTTCACGCACTGGGAACAGCGGCCGTATCTGTTTCGATTCAAAACCTATCGTCCAATAACCGGTGCCGCCGAGTACATGTACCAGAATGTCGCACTGATACCGGTGTCCTCTGCCGATGGAGAAGCCAATCAGTTGAGCGTTGTTATTTATGACGTAACTGATATAGCGGTGGGCAAGCAGCAACTTCATGAAGCCAACGAACAGCTTGCTGTATTAAGCCGTACCGACGGACTCACCCAATTGAATAACCGTAGCTACTGGGAAGAAGCGGTCGTGCACGAATTTCGTCGCTTGAAGCGAACCGGTGCCGATGCCATTCTGGTGATGTTTGATATCGATCATTTCAAGCGTATCAATGACGGTTACGGCCACCCGGCCGGAGATGAAGCCATTCGCGAAACGGCACGCATATTGAGGGAAAGTATAAGGGCAACCGATATAGCCGGCCGCTATGGTGGCGAGGAATTCGGTATTATCCTTGTCGAAACCGCCGCCGAAGGAGCCATGGTGCTGACCGAGCGTTTGCGCAGCGCCATTGAAGCAATGACCGTCGTACACGAAGATTATAAAATACAGTTTACCATCAGCATTGGTTTTGTTGAATGGGATCCCGAACTGGTCAGTCATGAACAATGGATCGACTGTGCCGACCAGGCCTTGTATGAAGCCAAGGAATCCGGGCGCAACCAGGTGGTTCAATTCAAAAAGGTCAATGCCGGCCCTTTAAGCGTCTAAAATAACTATCCAGCGGGTCAGAAATGCTTCTTATTTCAAATGACCAACCCAGGCCTCGCTGGCTACGCGGATGATATCCAGCACACTGCTCGGCCAAAGGCCAAGCAACAATATCAGTCCAGCCAGCACCAGAACCAGCGCCAGTTCACGGCTGCGCAGGCCAACTGCTTCGCTAATGACGGCATGCCGTACCGGGCCAAGGAAGGCCTGTCGATAGATGCCCAGGAAATAACCCGCTCCTACAACAATAGTGAACAACGCCGCCAGTCCCGCTCCGGTATGCGTGGATAGCGCGCTCACAATGAGCAGGAATTCGGCAGGAAAACCATTGGTGCCAGGCACACGCATACTGGCGAGGCCGAAGAAAAAGAAAAATGCCACCAACAAGGACATGCTCTTCGCCACACCACCCAGGCCGATGATATCAGTCGAGCCGATTCGATGGTGCAGAAAACCGGTAATCAGGAAGAGTCCGCCAGCCACGATACCGAAGTTCAGCAGCTGGAAAACTGCACCCTGAACGCCGTGCACATTAAATAATTACTTTTAAATTTAATAAGTTGAATTACAATCCAAAGTGCAGACAGAGGTCTTCAAACTTCCAATGGTGCACCTAATGCGATACACGGAAAGTAATGCCAGCGTGGCGGGTAGCGCATATTCTGCCCGAGAACTACGCATCCCCGAGTCACCGAACCAGCTTGGTCAACTCATTTAACCTTATAAATTTCCTATTAAATTATTGCGTTTAAAGGCCGTTATGCGGGACTACGAACTCAGAAGGCGCGACAAATGATGCACGCATCAGCGAACAGTGGCTCAGCACTAAAGTCGGCCATTTCACGGGTGTGGACGGCAGCCATCGCGCTGCTACTGCTTGGCCAGGCAACGTCCCTGACTGCCGCCGATCAAGCTCTTAAATTCGGCGTGGTACCGCAATTCGACGCACGGCGCATACAGGCTATATGGCAACCTGTTTTTGATGCGCTTGAAAAACAGTCAGGCCTTCACTTTGAGTTAGTCGGATCACCAGGTATCCCGGAGTTCGAAAAGCAATTTGTGGCAGGCGACTTCGACTTTGCCTATATGAATCCCTACCATCTGCTAAAGGCAAACCAATCACAGGGGTATACGCCACTGGTGCGAGACGTTGGCAGAATGTTGTATGGCATCGTTGTTGTCCGCAAGGACAGTCCTGTCGAGGATGTGAAAGAGCTGGATGGAGAATCCGTTGCGTTCCCGGCGCCTAACGCACTGGGTGCAGCACTGATTCCCCGCAGGGAGTTCGGCGAAATCTACAAGATAAACATCCAACCCGAATATGTACGCAGTCATAGTTCAGTCTATTTAAACGTTGTGACAGGGCAAACAGTCGCTGGCGGAGGTGTACATAAGACACTGCAAAAACAGCCAGAAAATATTCGTGATGCATTGAAGGTCATTTACAAAACACCACAAGTAGCCCCTCACCCCGTGGCAGCCCACCCCCGGATAAACAAGGCGACTCAGGACAGGGTTCGTGCAGCCTTCCTGCAGCTGGCTGACACACCGGAAGGCCAGGAGCTACTCGCTAACATACCGATGAAGCAGCTGGGCACCGCATCTCTGGAAGACTACGAACCGCTCAAACAAATGGGCCTGGATAAGTACTACGTGAAATAATATGGGCATTCGCAGCAAATTACTTTTTCCACTGCTCGGCCTGGGAGTAGCGTTCGCAGCGTTATTGCACTTGTATTGGCTGCCACAATTTCGCGCCTCAGAAACCATCAATTTGCAGGATCGTGAGCTGGCAGCCATGGAAGTCGTCGCGACTGCGCTGACACCCCAACTGCTATCGGGCGACCTGGCCCAGATCCACGCCACGCTGGATCATTTGCTGGTACGGCAAAGTGGTTGGAAAGCGTTACACCTCAAGGGAGGCGATGACCGTTATCTTTATCCGATTACTGCCCCACCTGCATTACTGCAAGACACCGCAGACCAATGGTTAAGGCTACCGGTTGAGTTTGATGGCAGGCGGATCGCAACTCTGGAACTGAACATCGACATAGATGCAATGCTGGCCAGCCAGCTTGTTCAAATCAAGGCCCTTGAACAACTGTTATTGATTACAATGTTGGCCATTACCGTGCTGGCTGCCCTGCTGCAGGATCGCTGGATACGCCGGCCATTGAAAACGCTGGTAACTGCGACATCACGTATCGCTGATGGCAACTTTAACAGGTCGCTCCCGGAAACATCGACTCACGATGAGGTTGGTCAGCTCGTTACCACCTTTAACACTATGCGTGAAAATCTGTCGCAAAGGGAAAACAAACTGGCTAAGCAACATGCACTACTCAACACAATCCGCACAGCACAAGCCAGATTCATCCGTGACACTGACTCCAAATCCATATTCAACAAACTGCTTACAGACATACTGGTGCTCACCGACAGTGAATTCGGTTTCATTGGTGAAGTCCTTTACCGGGATGACACCCCGTACCTCAAAACCTTCGCCATCAGCAATATCGCATGGAACGACGAAACCCGTCAGTTCTACGATGAACACGCACCGCAGGGAATGGAGTTCACCAACCTGAAAACCTTGTTCGGGGCAGCGATATGCACTGGAAAACCGACCATCGCCAATGATCCACCCAACGATTCGCGAGCTGGCGGCATACCCGATGGCCATCCACCCCTGAATGCGTTCCTGGGCATCCCGTTTCTTCGCGATGGAAAAGTGATAGGCATGTTTGGTATAGCGAATCGCCCAAACGGTTATGACCAGGCATTGGTTGACTTCCTTAATCCGGTTACAAGTACATGCAGCCATATCGTCGAGGCACTGAAAGCCGATCGCTATCGCATTCAGGCCGAAGCACTTGTCAGTGAGCGCGAAACCCGCATGCGCACCATATTCGAGAACGTCGTCGATGGCATTATTACCACAAACGCGAAGGGAATCATCGAGTCATTCAACCATGCAGCCGAAAATTTGTTTGGCTACACCGCTGCAGAAGTCATCGGCAAGAACATCAGCATGCTGACACCAGCACCGCATCGTAATCGACACGATGCATATATCGAAGCATATATCGGCGGGCAGGAAAGCAGGATCTTCGGCACAGGTCGCGAAGTCGAAGGGGTGCACAAGGATGGCTCGCTGTTTCCAATCGATATCGCCGTGAACGATATGCTCGTAGGTGAAGAACGAATTTTCTGCAGTATTATGCGCGATATCACAGAGCGCAAAAAGATCGACAGGATGAAAAACGAATTTGTCTCCACTGTCAGTCATGAATTACGCACCCCATTGACTTCGATTCGGGGGTCACTGGGCCTGCTGGCAGGCGGTGCCGCAGGGGAACTGCCGCCACAAGCTCAATCCTTGCTGGATATTGCCGGAAACAATACCGAGCGCCTGTTGCTGCTGATCAACGATATCCTTGATATCGAAAAAATCGAATCGGGGCAGATGACCTTCAAATTCAAGGTCGTCACTGCCCTTGCATTCCTTGAACAGTCTATTAAGGTCAATGAACACTACGCCAGCCAGAATAATATTCTTTTCCAGTTAGGTAACATCGACAGCGACCTGAAAGTGTATGTTGACCCTGACCGTATTATGCAGGTAATGAGCAACCTGCTGTCCAATGCGGCCAAGTACTCTCCAGAGGGCGCTACAGTAGAAGTCTCCGCAATGTGCCATGATGGCCTGGTACGCATTAGTGTTACAGATCACGGTTCCGGCATCCCTGAAGAGTTTCAGCCCAAGGTGTTTGAAAAATTCACTCAATCTGATTCTTCAGATACTCGCAGGGTCGGTGGCACAGGACTGGGTTTGAACATTGCCAAGGCCATTGTCGACAAACACGGTGGCAACATTGATTTTAAAAGCCAGCGGGGAGCAGGCACGACATTTTTCTTCGAACTTCCTGCTCTGCTTGGCCCAGGCTCGGATAACATACATCAAGAACTCACGGTTAGCACCGGCAAAGCGGATACTCGTGTCCTGATCGTTGAAGACGATCCCGATGTCGCTTCCGTGCTCAGGTTGATGTTGACTCAGTACGGGTTCAAATCTGATATTGCCCTCGACGCGCAGCAAGCAAAGGAACGGTTGAAGGAACGCTGTTACGCTGCCGTCACCCTGGATATCATGCTACCGGACCAGGATGGCATCTCACTGATCCGGGAATTGCGTGAGCACGCATCGACGAAAAAGTTGCCGATCATCGTGGTATCGGCTAAAGCGGACGTCACGCGACGTGAACTCAGTGGCGGCGCCGTCAGTATCATCGACTGGCTGAATAAGCCGATTGACCAGAACAGACTTCTGTCCGCAATCAATCAAATTACTGTTCCTACAGACTCCCCCGTCATTCTGCATGTGGAAGACGAGCCTGATGTACACGTGATTGTATCGACACTCCTGAAAGGTACGGCCAAAGTAGTTTGGGCGCCGACGCTGGAAGATGCGAGGGAACAACTGAAAAGCCACGTCTTTGACCTCGCCCTGCTGGACATGGGCCTGCCTGATGGTTCAGCCATAGAACTTCTCGATACACTCAACCAGCACAGTCCGCCGATCCCGACGGTAATGTTCTCTGCCCAGGACGTTGATGAGTCCGTTTCACAAAAAGTCAGTGCTGCCCTGGTCAAGTCGACAACCAGTAACGACGACCTGATAAAGACTATCAGGTCACTATTGCCCGCAAGGCACGCGGCATCAGAAAATCTATTACCTGTAACCGATTCCATGGAGACAGATTCCTATGAGCAGTGACACATTACAACGTATTCTGTACGTCGAAGATGAACCGGATATTCAGGCAGTAGCGCGAATCGCCCTCGAGACAGTGGGCGGGTTTACTGTTCATATATGCAGCTCCGGAGAAGAGGCCCTGCAAAGTGCAGTCGATTTTGCCCCGGACTTGTTGTTACTCGATGTTATGATGCCCGGCATGGATGGACCCACTACCTTGAAGGAACTGCGCAGATTTCCCGACCTGGCCAACACACCAGCAGTGTTCATGACAGCGAAAGTTCAACCCCAGGAGATTGAGCATTTCAAATCCTTTGGCGCACTGGATGTGATCGCCAAACCTTTCGACCCCATGGCACTGTCCGGCCAGATTGCTGAAGCCTGGCAACAACGTGATGAGCAGCACTAACGACGCCGATATCCAGGCGCAACTTCAGGCATTGCGGGAGTCCTACGCAATGCGGCTGCCAGGGAAGCTGGAGGAGATCAGTACACTCTGGCATACCATCAGTAGCGGCGAATGGGAAACTGATCGCGTTGAGGTGTTGCACAGGCTGACCCATAGCCTGGCCGGATCAGGAAGCACCTTCGGTTTTCCCGAACTGGGGGAAATATCGAGAAGCGTTGAACTGCTGCTTAAAGGCTGGTTACACAACCGTCTTGAACCTGACGAAGAGCAGCGCAGGTATGTTGCGAATCTGCTCGTCGCGCTTCATAAGTCTGCGACCGCCGGCTGTTCGGACAAGATTGCCGATAACGCCATCGACGTTATTGAGAGGGACCGGGCAGAAACCTCTGAGCAACCGCTGATCTACCTGGTAGAGGATGATGCCTCGCTCGCCGAAGAACTTGCATTGCAACTGGATCATTTTGGATACCGTATAAAAGTATTCTCATCCACCGAACGCGTTGACAGTGCAGTAGCGACACAGCCCCCTGACGCATTTATTGTGGATATCAACTTGCCCGAAGGAGCCATGGCGGGCACAGACTTGCTACACGGCATTCAAAATCGCCACGGGATGGATTTACCCGCAATTGTCATTTCGTCACACAATGATTTTACAACCCGGCTGGCCGCAGTTCGCGCCGGTGGTGAAGCCTATTTCGTCAAACCGCTGGAAATTTCCGCGCTCATAGACCGCCTGGATCAACTGACTCGTCGCGAGGTGGATGCACCCTATCGAATACTGGCCATCGACGATGATCATGCACTGGCCGCCCATTATGCGTTGGTGCTCCGTCAGGCCGGCATGGAGGTACGCACCGTGACTCAAGCTGAAGATGTCATGGCAACGCTGGTAGACTTCAAGCCGGAACTTATCCTGATGGATGTATATATGCCCTCATGTTCCGGGCTGGAACTTGCCAAACTCATTCGGCAGCAGGAGGCCTATCTGGGAATACCTATCGTTTTTCTGTCCTCAGAAACCAATCTTGAAAAACAGTATACAGCGATGCGTATGGGCGGTGATGACTTCCTCACCAAGCCAATTCAGGATCAACACCTGGTTACATCCGTAGCAGTACGCGCCGAACGGGCACGCATGCTTGGTGCCTTGATGGTTCAGGACAGTCTTACAGGTCTACTAAAGCACACCATGATCAAGGAGCAGTTAGCCCAGGAACTGGCTCGCGCCAAACGAACAAAATCAGCGCTCAGCTTTGCCATGATTGATATTGACAAGTTTAAGGACGTCAATGACAACTATGGTCATATGATGGGTGATCGTGTCATAAAAAGCCTCGCTCGCTTGCTCCAGCAACGGCTGAGGAAATGCGACACAGTCGGTCGCTACGGAGGGGAGGAATTTGCCGTAGTCCTGCCAAACTGCGATCTGCCCTCGGCTCTCAAGGTGATCGAAACAATCCGCACGGATTTCTCTGAATTGCACTATCAACATGAAGACAAGCAGTTCTCAACCACTTTCAGCGCCGGAATTGCGAGTTTCCCCACACATGAAAGTGCCGAGGGAATCAATCAGGCTGCTGACGAAGCATTGTATACATCAAAGCGCGAGGGGCGTAACCGGGTTACTTTAGACGGCCCGATAAAATACCGAGGATAATTTTCGGTCCTGTAGTCACCATTGCCTCGTCGGATTTAACCACATTCCCGAACAGCACAGAACGCTCTACTCTGATCTGGCAATTGCCAGCGCCGAAACGGGCGGATTAGAACACCCAACGCAGCGGACAGGGACTGGCATGAGCAATAACTTTTGAGTGCCGATCGCAGAATCCGGGTAATCAGCCAGCCACTCTTTCTAACCGAGACTGCCGGGCGTCGAACTTCTCACGCACAACCGTTTCAATGTCTTCAAAAGGGATAGGCTTGGCAAATAATCTGGCACCGTCAGGTAATCCGCCTCTTTCCTGAACTTCGGCTGGATTCAGGGTGGAGACAACGATGATTGTCATGTCTTTATATTCTGGATCGGTACCCAGCATACGAATCATTTCAACCCCATCCATGCTGGGCATGAGCAGATCGGTAATCAGCACATTGGGCCTGAACTGACCAAGACGAAGCAGCCCCTCTATTCCATTTTTGGCTGTATAGACTTCTACGGGCAGGCCCCAGCTCTTGATTGCAAGCTGGTACAGCTTGAGGATGTCCGGCTCATCTTCCACTACCAGTATCCTGAAAGGGCTTCCATCAGATTCTGCACCAAGCGCCCGGTGTTTTTCCTGCAGTAACGTCTCTACGGACTCCCGCGCAATACGCCGATGTCCACCCGCTGTTTTCCAGGCCTTTAACACGCCGCTCTCCACCCACAACTGGGCGGTGCGTAAAGAAACACCTAGCAGCTCCGCTGCTTGTTTGGTGGTAAAAACCTTGTCCATCTGCAGACTCAATATTCCCGTGGAAAGTGGCTCACTTTACTGCTTTTACTATATTTATCGAATTAATCAAGTGTAGCGCCACTCACAAACACCCTTTCCCATGCCATAATAAATCGCATAGATATTATAACTAATTGATTAAAATGGCTAATATATATCAGTCAGTTTCTTGACATGCCGACCATTAAGGGCTATCATTTTTATCATATTTACGACTTTTTGTATTATGTGGAGGTGTAAATATGCATAAGTCCAATTTGAATATTGACGAAAGCGGTGGCAATTATTACCGCTCAAGCGGCGCAAGGGGCCAATTGCAAACCTCCCGTCGACGGAGTTCCAAGATGGAACAGAGAAACACATCCAAGCTTGCGGTAGAACCCCTGGTTCTCATCGTTGACGATAACGAAGACGATCGAATATTGATGTCGCGGGCGCTGTTACAAGACGGTTTTCGCGTAGCAGAAGCGACCACGGGCTCAGAGGCTGTGACCGCGGTTCAGGACTTGCAGCCGCAAGTTGTATTACTCGATCTCTTTATGCATCAGTTGGGCGGTTTGGGTGCCTGTCGCTTGATTCGTGCAGAACCGGAGGGCGCGGACATTCTCATCATAATGCAAAGCGGGCTGCAAGATGCCGGTACAATACGAAGAGCTTATGATGCCGGAGCCTCCGATTTCCTGCCAAAACCCAGCGTTGGATCCACCCTTGAGGACTACCTGGCAATGGCAAAGCGGGTACGTTACCTGCTGCGTAACCAGCACCATACTGCGGTTAACGGAATTGATTAATCAGCCAGACCATGCCGCGGCGACGCCGGTAATGAAATGGCGGGCGACATCGCCCCGAATGCTCGATCCCCGGTTTTTTGGGAACGCACTCCCCCCTTCCCCTACTTAGCGTTGTTCCCACCTGGTGCTGCTGTCCAACCCCCGGTTCAGCAGTCCAGGTTTTTTATTCGAACGAGAGCCGGGCAGCAAATTAGCAGCAAACCCCGTTCTGCTCGTTAAATCCGAGCCCGCCGGCACCAAAACTGCCGGGGCCCGGCGGAGGGCGGGCATGTTGTCCCCGACAGCCTGCTCATGCAGTTATCATTACAGATTAACCGGACTCGAAGCCCAGCGGACATGACACCGTCCAGGATCAAGAATTGTATTAAAGGGCCTTCTTATCGAACTCGAGATTGACTGCGCTTGATGAAGCAGCTTGAACCCTGGGGATGTCTATAACGCCATCACTGACAAAGCCCGATGGTTTCCCAATCTCATCGTAGCGCACGCAATTGGCGCCTTCGAATTCAAAGTCACCAATATAGCGATGTGATATTTTTCGTTTCAACTGCGCCGCATAGTCAAGACCGAGGAAGTAGCTGACCAGGCCCCTGATAACGCCGGCATGTACTACCAGCAGAATGGTTTTTTGGGGATAAGTCTCGGCCAGGAATTTGAGGTAGTGTGAACTGCGCTGCTGCATCTGCCGAAAGCTCTCACCATCGGGATAGATAAAGTCCGGGTCTTTCTTGTGCTGCGGAATGTTGTTGGTTACCCACTTTTTACTCTTCCTGTACAACAATCCATAGTTGACCTCGTTCAAATCGGCGACATCATGTATAATGGGCATAGAGCGTTGCCGGGCGTAAAACATCGCAGTTTGCCGGGCTCGTTCCAGGGCGCTTGAATAGATGGCGTCGAATTCAATAGCATGCTTCTGCAAAGCCGCTTCGACCTTGGCCACGTCCGCCCTCCAACCCTTGACGCGTGGCGCATCTCCCCACCCAAGAATCTGGTCAGATGCATTGAGCATGGTTTTGTAATGCCGAACAACGATAGCGCGCATATGCAAAACATAGCAGCTGGCGGCTAGCGGTACAATTCGGCGTTTCCGCGGACCCTGCCATATTCGACCAAGGCGACCTACTCTGTTGATATCCAGAAGTTTTAATTGTCTGGACAACTGTCTACGCACAGTATCAACAGGCTGGAATATCGGCAGCCGGAAAGCAAGTTCATGGACTCCATGCCGAGTTTTGACACAGTGTGCCTTTTTCATGAACTATTGACGTGGAACAATAACTTACCGGCTATCCTGCAGGCGAAACTGCTACACTTACGTGAAGAACATTCAAGGGGGCGATAATGAACAAGACCGGCCAAGACACCAGACAAATACTTGCTTCGGGCGAGAGAACCCTGGAATCCCAAGCCGATGCCATTGATAGCATAGGGGTTCCTCCGTACCGGTCATTGGATACGGCTCCTGAAGATACTGCCACTGACATTGACCTGGAATCAGCTGATCTTTACCTGAACCGCGAACTGACCTGGCTGGCCTTTAACCAGCGGGTACTGCAAATGGCTGCCGATGAGCACACGCCACTGCTCGAGCGCGTCAAGTTTCTTGCCATTGTCAGCAGCAACCTCGACGAATTTTTCATGAAACGCATCGGCGGTTTGAAACAACAGATCGCCGCCGGCATCAACACTGTCACTGTCGATGGCAAAACACCCCTTCAGCAAGTGGAAGAGTGTCAGGCAGAAGTGCGCAAGATCCACCATGAGCAGAACCGGATCTATCTACAGGTGCTCGGGTTGCTCGCCGAACAGGGCATCCGGCTGGTCAAGTATGCCGATCTTCAGGCAAACGAGAGAGGCACCCTGCGGCAACATTTTATTGAAAACATCTTCCCTTTGCTGACACCTCTGGCGATGGACCCTGGACACCCGTTTCCGTTCATTTCCAACCTTACCCTTAACCTGCTGGTCTCACTGCGCCATCCAGGCGGCAGCGCGACCCATATAGCGCGCGTGAAAGTACCGGTCTCCAGAGACGTTGCGCCACGCTTTATCCGTGTTGGCGACAACAACACCTTCGTAACGCTGGATGACCTCATCACCAATAATCTGGATCTGTTGTTCCCGGGGATGGACATCATTTCCTGCGAGGTATTCCGGGTGACACGTAATGCCATCGTCGAGGTTGACGAAGAAGAGGCCGACGACCTGCTGGCAATGATCGAGAGCGAACTGCGGCATCGTCATTTTGCACCCATCGTACGGTTGCAGGTCGTTGAAGGCATGATTGCCAGCCACCGCGGCATGCTGGCTGCTGAACTGGGCCTTAATGAAGATACCGATGTCTTCGAAGTCAAGATGATGATGGCGATGCGCGACCTGTTCGAGATCGCCGGCCTGGACATCGCCGAACTGCATGATGCACCCCACAAGCCGATTGACCATACGCGTTTCGCGCATGACTCGCGTAATATTTTTCACATTATTCGAGAACGCGGCGCAATACTGCTGCAACATCCCTATGAATCCTTCAGTACCAGTGTCGAGCGTTTTCTGCGTACCGCCAGCGAGGACCCCAAGGTTCTTGCCATCAAAATGACGCTGTATCGCACTTCCGCAGAGGGAAACATCCTCAAGTCACTGCAACAGGCGGCACTCAACGGCAAACAGGTTGCCGTTCTGATTGAATTGAAGGCGCGCTTTGATGAAGCCGAGAACATCCGCTGGGCGCGCAGACTGGAACAGGTCGGCGTACATGTGACCTATGGTGTTGTCGGCCTGAAAACCCACAGCAAGCTGATCTTTGTGGTGCGCAAGGACTTCAACGGCCTGCGCCGCTACGCGCACATCGGCACCGGCAATTACCATGCCGGCACCGCACGCATGTACAGCGACCTTGGCATGCTGACCTGTGATGATGAGATAGGACAGGATCTTACCGAGCTATTCAATTACCTGACCGGGTATTCCCCGCCGCCACAATACCGCAAAATACTTGCGGCACCCTACACCCTCAAACAGACCCTGATAAAGAAGATCGATCGGGAGACGAAATGTCAACGGCAGGGAAACCAGGGGCACATCCAGTTCAAGATGAACGCCCTGGAGGATGTCGATATCACCAGGGCGCTTTACCGCGCTTCGCAAGCAGGGGTCAAGGTCGACCTCATTGTGCGCGACACCTGCCGCCTGCGTCCGGGCATTCCCGGACTGAGCGAGAACGTAACTGTCACCAGCATCGTTGGCCGCTTCCTCGAACACTGCCGCATTTACTATTTCCGCAACTGTGGCCAGGAGGAATATTACATCGGCTCTGCAGACCTGATGAAACGCAACCTGGAAAGCCGCGTAGAAGTGGTGGCTCCAATAGACAATCTGAAACTGCAGGAAGAATTGCGCCTGATCCTGGACGTACAGCTTTCCAGCCTGAAACACGCCTGGGCGATGCAGCCGGACGGCAGTTATAGCGAGCGCACGGAGAGCAGTGGAAAGGATGTTCCGGAAGCACAGGAAACATTTATTGCACTGGCGCAAAAGCGCATGGCAGCGGCTACCAAGCACAGGCAGGCCAAACTGCGCGAGCGACTGCTGACCCACTTTCGCAAGCGCCTGAAAAACAGCGACTGAGGTACAAGACCAAAAATGACGCAGGAAAACAAGGCGCAGCCGATTCTGGTCCCTGTCGATTTCTCCAGTTACTCGGAAGCTGCGCTATTATGTGCTGCCGACCTTGCAGTGATGATCAAGGAACCGCTTATTGTGCTGCACGTCGTCCATGATCTTGGCGAAGCACCCGGCTACTACGCGGTGAAAGGCAGAAAGAAGCAGTTACACCGGCTCGAGGATGTTGCCGCCGAAATGTTGCAGGAATTCATGGCGGACGTAAAGAAAAAACATCCAGACAATATGGCTATTAAAACTGCACAGACGGAACTGGTTATCGGCCTGCCGGTGAATAGAATCCTCGAAGTTGCTGAAAAGAACCATGCGCGCATGATTGTCATGGGCAGCCAGGGAAGAACGGGGCTTTCACATGTGCTCCTCGGATCGAAAGCCGAACAGGTTGTCCACCTTTCACCCATCCCCGTCACCATCGTCAAGAACAAACACAAGAAGTAACTATTCGTATGGATGTCATCTTCAGCTCGAAGGAATGGGCCATCAATATCTGCAAGATTTTGTTTGTGACTGCCTGCTTCATTGTGTTCACCACAACACCGGTGCTGGCTGCCGGTACCGCCACTGATACCGATGCCATGAACTGGGGCAATATGGGCATGCACCTGGTTGGCGGTCTGGCGCTGTTTCTTTTCGGCATGGACCAGATGGCCGATGCGCTCAAGGCAGTGGCCGGCGAGCGCATGAAGACGATCCTTGCGCGACTGACCGCCAATCGTTTCATGGGGGCCGTTACCGGTGCATTTGTAACCGCGATCATCCAGTCCTCGTCGGTAACCACAGTGCTGGTGGTCGGCTTTATCACTGCCGGCCTGATGTCGATGGCCCAGTCCATCGGCATCATTATGGGCGCCAATATCGGCACCACCATCACTGCCCAGATCATCGCCTTCAAAGTCACCGAGGCCGCCCTGTTGATGATCGCGGTCGGCTTCACCCTGCTGTTTACTTCAAAACAGGAACAGATCCGTCACTATGGCAGCATCCTGATGGGGCTCGGCCTGGTGTTTTTCGGCATGAGTGTGATGAGTGACGCCATGGCACCGCTACGCACCTACCCGCCGTTTCTCGAACTGATGACCCGCATGGACAATCCGCTGATAGGCATACTTACCGCCGCGCTGTTCACTGCGCTGGTGCAGTCGTCGTCTGCAACCACGGGTATTATCATTGTCATGGCATCACAGGGTTTTATTTCCCTGCAGGCCGGTATTGCTTTGGCCATGGGGGCCAATATAGGCACCTGTGTGACAGCCATGCTCGCGTCCATCGGCAAACCCCGGGAAGCTGTTCGTGCAGCCCTGGTGCATGTGCTGTTCAACGTATTTGGCGTTCTGCTGTGGGTCAGTTTCATCGACCAGCTGGCACAGTTCGTCACCCTGTTTTCGCCAACGCGCAGCGACCTGTCAGGTATTGAACTGCTGGCAGCAACGGCGCCGCGCCAGATTGCCAATGCGCATACCGTGTTCAATATAGCCAACACACTTATCTTTATCTGGTTTACCGCCCAGTTCGCCAGACTGGTCGAATGGCTGGTCCCCGACAAGCCGCTTGAGGAGGTCATTCTACTGTCACCGCGCTACCTGGATGATTCTCTTCTCTCGACCCCCTCCCTGGCGCTCGACCGGGTGCGCATGGAAACCGGACGCATGGGGAAACGCGTCAGGGATATGCTGCAGCAAATCATGCCCGCCATTCTCAGCGGTGACCGGGCAACGCTGGGTGAAATTGCGATAATCGATGATGAAGTGGACGCCCTGCACGGGCATATCATCAAGTACCTCGGGCAACTCAGTAAGCAGCAACTCTCGGAGAGGCAGACAGTCAATCTTGTCAACCTTATGTCCGCTGTCAATGACCTCGAGAACATTGGCGACCTGATAGAAACCGATCTGATTCACCTCGGTCATGAACGTATAGATAGAGGCGTTTCGATCAGCCTGTCGACACAGGAAATCCTGACCAACCTGCACGAAATGGTGTCAGATGCAGTCGAGATGGCCACCACTGCATTGATGGAAGAAGATTTCGCAGCAGCCCACGAAGTCATTTCCGTAAAAGAGGAAATTGATCAACGGATCGATTCGGCCGCCACACACCAGGTCAAACGGCTGGTTGCCGATGAACCCAATCGGCTTGCTGCCTACGCGCTGGAAATCGATATCATCGGTAAACTGAAACGTATCTACTATCACGCCAACCGGATGGCCAAGGCCGTAGTGGAGGAAGAAGAAGTCGAAGAGGAAAAGGAAGAAGCCGCAGCAGAGGCTTCATAAAGAATCACTGTTCAGATTCGGCTTCACTGTCGCCCGACGGCACTTCATTCTCGCGGCGTATGGCTGCGCGGTAGATCCGCCGTGACGTAGCCTTGTTTATTTTCACCTCCAGACCGTCGATCACGAAAGTTTCCTGTTCCTTGGGAATACAGGCTGTATGGTTAAGAATCCACAAGCTGACCGTGTCAGTGGGTTTACCCGGCAGATCCAGGGAAAAGAATTCCTCGACCACGCGCAGTTCGGCAGCACCGTCCACCAGTATCTCATTATCCGACACAGGGCTTGCCAGGAGCGGTGCCGCATCACTTTCGTCGTATATTTCGCCCACCAGTTCTTCCAGCAGGTCTTCCAGCGTTACGATACCGCGCACCGTTCCATATTCGTCGACGACAATGGCACTGTGCAGCTGTTTGCGTCGCAGCTCGGAAAACAGTTCATTGATCTTCTGGTACTGCGGGACAAAAAGCGGCTCGTGGGCGATCTCGTCAAGCCTCGCCTGCTTGCGGTCATGTGCGACTGCATCGAGCAAGTCGCGCAGATAAACCATCTTGTGAATATTATCCCGGTGTTCGTCAAACAGCGGTATTCGGGAAACCGACCCGGACAGAACCTGTGGCAGAGCGTCGGCGACCGACAGACTGCCCTCGAGGGCGAATATCTTGTCGCGTGGCGTCATGACATCTCTGGCCTTCAGATTATTGAACGCAAACACCCGTTCAATAATTTCACGCTCCCGGCGGGCGATGAAACCCTCTTTTTCACCATGCTCCAGCATGCTGATCAGCTCGGACTGGGTAACTACCGGGTCACCCTCTGCGCGCGTCAGCTGGTGCACCCAGTTGGTAAAACACCCGAAAATCCAGACCAGTGGATAAATAAGGCGCATAAACGCCAGCAGAAACGGCGCTATCATCAGCGAGATGGTTTCCGAATAACGGGTGGCAAGACTCTTGGGTGTTATCTCACCAAACACCAGAATAAATATGGTTAGCACACCCACAGCGATCCCCGGCCCCGCGCTGCCGAACAATTTTGTCGCCAGAACGGTGGCCAACACCGATGCAGCTATATTGACGAGATTGTTGCCGATCAGTATCGTCGT
The DNA here is from genome assembly GCA_042576405.1 of Pseudomonadota bacterium. Classification (GTDB taxonomy): domain Bacteria; phylum Pseudomonadota; class Gammaproteobacteria; order DSM-19610; family DSM-19610; genus Thiogranum. Next base: position 44,392 of record JBHPFC010000010.1, read on the forward strand.
CAGCATGCGCGACGGATCTTTCTTGAGCCGGTACAAAGCCTGAGCACCGCGCCGCCCTTCCCTGACCAGCCCTTCTACCCTGCTAATCGAAAGTGCGACCAATGCCGTCTCTGAGCCCGAGAAGACACCGGAAAACGTCAACAGCAACAGCAGAAGGATAACATCTATCACCGATTCACTCCCCGTATCCGGCCCATGGCATTAGTACTCAATTCTAATACACTGACCATCTGTTCAGAGCCCAGAATAGGCGGCTGTCGACAGCCATTCAACTTGTAGCGACGGGTGACCGCACATATAGTGCCGGGCACCCATTAATTAGTGGAAAACGATTGACCAATATCAGTTACTTATAGGGAATTTTTCAGTAACATCCCCTTGGCTTGACCAAACCGGGACCCTCCCCGACCATTCGTCCGGGGGCTGGGTATGGGTCAGGCCATTACAAACCAAAAAACCCGCATCTGCCAAATACGCAGAGCGCCGTAAAGACTAGCGAGGAGAAACACTACATGAATCTTAAACCACTGCTTGTGGCGGCACTGCTTACCAACTTCGCCTTCCTATCGAGCCAGGCGGTTGCACGTACTGAAATCCAGAACAAGGGTTCCGATACGCTGGTAAACGTAGCCCAGGCCTGGGCCGAAGCCTATCAGCAGGTTAACCCGGAGGTCGCAGTGGCAGTATCCGGCGGTGGTTCGGGCACTGGTATCGCATCACTTATCAATGGCACCGTGGACATCGCCAACGCCAGCCGCAAAATGAAGGCCAAAGAAATCACCATGGCTGAAGAGCGCGGCGTGCACCCGGTCGAGCATATTGTCGGTTATGATGCCCTGGCGGTTTTCATGAACGGCGCCAACCCGGCCAGTACCCTGACAATCCCCCAGCTCAAGGAAATCTTTGGCCGTGGTGGAAAATACACTAAATGGACCGATCTCGGACTGGAAGTACCTGGCTGCCAGGGTCAGAAAATCGTGGTGGTAAGCCGGCAGAACAACTCAGGCACCTATGCCTACTTCAAAAAGGCGGTTCTGGGCAAGAAAGGCAAGTTTCGCCAGGGCACGCTGGATATGCATGGTTCAAAAGACGTGGTCGACCTGGTCGAGAAGACACCCTGCGCCATTGGCTACAGCGGACTGGCCTATGCCACAGATCATATCAAAATGGCCTGTATTGCTGCAGATGAAGGCCAGGACTGCGTCAGTCCCTCGGTAAAAACTGCCTCGGACAAAAGTTACCCCGTCGCCCGCCCGCTGTTCATGTACACCAGCGGCGAACCGGAAGGCCACATCAAAACGTATCTTGACTGGGTGATGAGTGATACCGGCCAGTGTATTATCAAGAAGAAAGGCTATGCACCGCTCAGAGCGATCACCTGTGAATAAGGAATCAAATTAGTCTGATATCCAGGAACCGGACCCCGTAGCGGATTGCGTTCGCTGCGCAGGTTCATTAACCTCGTAAAAAACAACCTGGAGCGATAGGGATGAGTCACTACGAAGAGCGACTGGAGAAAGACCTGCTGAGGATCCGCAGCCGGGTTGCGGAGATGGGCACGTGGGTCGAGGAAGGGCTGGCGAATGCCATTCGTGCACTGGAGACCGGTGATTACAAGCTGGCTTCCTCAACCATTCTGGCTGACCACCCGATTAACCGGAGAATGCGGGAAATCGACCAGCTGTGCCATGCGTTTATCGCCGTTCACCTCCCCAGTGCCGGCCATCTTCGTCTGCTGTCCGCCGTCATCCGTGTAAACATCGCACTTGAACGTATCGGTGACTATGCCGTCACCATCGCAAGAGTCAGCGAACAGTTGCCCTCCAGGCCCGAGGGCCATATGGCCAATGAACTGGCGCGCATTAGCAACCAGGCAAAGGTCATGCTGAACCAGTCAATTACCGCCTTCAATGACCTTAATCCTGAAGCTGCACGGGCTACCATGGTCATGGAAGCTGAAATGGAGTTTGACCTCGAATCCATTTACGCAGAGCTTATGGCTAACAGTGAACACGACAAGGTAAAGAACCTGCTTGCCGTGTTCATCATATTCACGCACCTGAAACGCGTTGCTGACCAGGCCAAGAACCTGTGTGAGGAAACCGTGTTCGCCGCAACCGGCGAAACCAAAGCACCCAAGGTTTACAACATCCTGTTCCTGGACAATGACAACAGTTTCCTTAGCCAGATGGCAGAGGCGATTGCTGCCAAGTCATTTCCGGGCAGTGGCAACTACAGCAGTGGCGGACTACACCCTGCCAACGCACTCAACAAAGCCATGGCGGAGTTCATGGAAGGGCATGGTTTTGATCTTGGTGCTGCCAAACCGAAGCCACTCGATCTAACCCCGCATGAACTTGCCGAAAAGCATGTCATCGTCAGTCTGGACGGCGCCATCAAAAATTATTTCCCGCTGGTTCCTTTTCACACTACGGGCGTAGAGTGGAGTATCGATGGGCCTCAGGCCAGTGAAGGTGACAGCCTGACAACCGAACAGCTGGAAACCAGCTACCGGCAGATCGCCTCCGAAGTGCATGACCTCATGCATATTCTGCGCGGTGAAGATGCGCCTTAGGCGGGCCGGTTAAACACCACTATGACTCAGCTTGACGCAGACAACTTCGACCGGCGCGACAGCGACTGGTACATCGACAAACTGGTGCAGATACTGGTGTTCATCGGTGGCATTTCGGCCATCGTTTTCATCATCGGTATTTTTGTTTTCATTACCAAGGAAGGCATCGGCTTTATCCTCGACACTATGGACATCAGGGAGTTTTTCCTGTCGCCCTACTGGGAACCGAGTGATGAAGATGCCCCGGAATACGGCATACTCGCCCTGGTCGCCGGCACCGCCAGCGTAACCGGACTGGCGTTGGTGGTAGCGATACCGTTCTCACTTGGAGCGGCCATTTTTATCGGCGAATTCGCCACCGGCAAGACCCGCGAATTTCTCAAGGTCCTGGTGGAACTGCTGGCGGCGATCCCGTCTGTAGTGTGGGGCTTCATCGGGCTCACCATCATGAACCCGCTGATCATTGAAGTATTTGATGTGCCCGTCGGACTTACCGTGCTCAATGCCGGCCTTATTCTTGGCCTCATGACCGCACCGATCATGACATCGATCGCCGAAGATGCGCTCAAGGCAGTGCCTGACCGTTACCGCGAAGCTGCCGAGGCCATGGGCGCGACGCGCTGGCAGGTAATTTTCAAGGTGGTGCTGCCTGCCGCCAAGAACGGTTTGCTTGGCGCAGTATTGCTGGGCATCGGTCGCGGCTTCGGTGAAACCATGGCGGTACTGATGGCCACCGGTCATGCCGTAAATATCCCTACCAGCGTATTCGATTCGGTACGGGCACTGACGGCAACCATCGCCGCCGAGCTCGGTGAAACTGCCGTGGGTTCTGATCACTACCAGGCACTGTTTACCATCGGCATCTTCCTGTTCCTGATCACCTTCATCATCAATCTCACCGCCGACCTGGTGGTGCGAGGCGTGCGTAAAGGGTAATTACACTATGTTTGAGGTAACAGCGCGTAACATCAAGGACAAGAAGGTACAGACCCTGTACCGTACCCTGTTCATGTTGATGACAGGACTACTGATCCTGCCGGTACTCATCATCCTCGGCACGCTCATCGTCAAGGGCGGTTCGGTCCTGTCCATGGACTTCCTGTTTACCGCACCCACCGACGGCATGACGGCAGGCGGCATCTTCCCTGCTCTGCTGGGTACTGTATGGATCGTGGCCGTAGCCTTGCTGATATCCGTTCCTATCGGTGTCGCGGCAGCAATCTATCTGAGTGAGTACGCACCGGACACCTGGTCCACACGCATAATCAACCTGGCCATTATTAACCTGGCTGGCGTACCTTCCATAGTCCACGCACTGTTTGGCGTTGGCGCCTTTGTTATTTTCTTCGGCTTTGGCACCAGCATTCTCGCCGCCAGCCTGACGCTGGCAATCATGACACTGCCCGTGGTCATTGTCGCCACGCGTGAATCCCTGCAAGCGGTACCGATGGCATTCCGGGAGGCCTGCTGGAACATGGGTGCCACGCGCTGGCAGACGATACGCCGCGTTGTGCTGCCGAATGCGGTCAGCGGCATACTTACCGGTGTCATCCTGGAAGTTTCACGCACCACGGGCGAGACAGCCCCGATCATGTTTACCGGCGCTGTGTTCTTCACCCCCTTCCTGCCGGAGAGCATCCTCGACCAGACCATGGCGCTATCGCTGCACCTGTTCGTGGTCTCGACGCAGGTGCCCGGCGTACCGGAAGACCTGCCCTACGGGGTCGCGCTGGTACTCATCGGCATGGTGCTGTTAATGAACAGTGTATCCATTGCATTCCGTATGTATCTGCGAGGCAAAAAGAAATGGTAGCGGCTTCATCACCTGCAACGGACGTGATGCAGCATACGCTGAACGTCAGCGGGCTAAGCATCAGCTATGGCGACCAGGAAGTGCTCGGGGGCGTCAGTCTCGATGTTCGTAAAAACGAGATCTTTGGCATCATAGGCCCTGCCAATGCCGGCAAGACGTCCTTCCTGAAAGCCATCAATCGCATGGACATGTTTACCCCCGGGATGCATGTGCAGGGTGACATCCATTTCAACGGGCGCGATGTCCGCCGGTTAAAAAATGTCTACGCACTGCGCTCGAGGATCGGCGTGGTGTTTCCTTTACCTGTCGGATTACCGATGACCGTCTACGAGAATGTCGCTCTTGCCCCCCGCCTTTCAGGCATCAGCAACAAGTCGGAGCTGGACGTCATCGTAGAACGCTGCCTGCAACGTGCCGCGCTCTGGGACGAGGTCAAAGATCGCCTTGATTCCCTCGGCAGCCTGCTTTCGGGTGGCCAGCAACAGCGGCTGACTATCGCGCGTGCGCTGTCACAGAATCCGGAATTGCTGATACTGGATGAATTTTCCATCGCCGTTGACCCTGTCACAACCATGCGCATCGAGGATGTACTTAAAGAACTCAAGCAGGAAATGACTATCCTGCTGGTCACCAACCTGGTGCAACAGGCACGCCGGCTGGCAGACCGTACCGCCTTCTTCCTCGGCGGTAGCTGCGTGGAAGTCAACGAAACAGAGGCGCTGTTCACGGGCGATGTAAAAGACCAGCGGACACGTGATTATGTCGAAGGGCGATTCGGCTGATGGACGCGGAAACCAGCAAGCTTGCCATACGCACCCGGAAACTGAATCTCTGGTACGGCACCTTCCAGGCACTGTTTGACATTGACCTCGATATCAAGGAAGGGATCATCACCTCCCTCATCGGGCCTTCGGGCTGTGGCAAATCGACTTTTCTGCGTAGCGTCAACCGCATCAACGAACGCCTGGGTTATGCCCGCATCGAAGGTTCTATCGAAGTTCTGGACAAGAATATCTACGATGCTGATGTAGAACTCATGCAGGTGCGCAAACAAATCGGTATGGTTTTCCAGCGCCCTAATCCGCTGCCAATCTCGATCCGTGACAACGTGCTGTTCGCACATAATATCCACTCAAAAGGCCAACGTCAGTCGCGGTCCGATCGTGACGACATTGTCGAGAGCGCCTTGCGCCAGGTGTTGTTATGGGACGTGGTAAAAGACCGCCTGCACCGCAAGGCCACTGAACTGTCACTGGAAGAACAGCAGAAGCTGTGCATCGCACGCCTGATACCGGTGAAGCCCAGCGTGCTGCTGATGGACGAACCCTGCTCCGCGCTTGACCCCAAAGGCACAGAGGCCGTCGAGGAACTGATCTGGGAGTTGCGTGGCGACTATACGATTCTGATCGTGACGCATAACATGGCCCAGGCACGTCGCGCCAGCGAAGAATGTATATTTATGCTGATGGGCAAGGTCATCGAACACTCGCTCACAGAGGAATTGTTTGTTACTCCAAAGCAGCGCGAAACCGCAGACTACATCGAGGGGCGTTACGGTTAGCCCCGCACACTTTTTTCAGACAGCCATCCCCTGATGAGAGTCCGGACCACCTGGTTCTCCACGTTGATCCCACCACTGCCGAGAGCTTACCGATTCGGAATCCTGCCGCCCCGCCGGCGGCGCCTTGACCACGGTTACCGGTATCGGACTGCGTAACACCACCTCTGCCGCCACTGAACCCGATGCCAGGCGCGACAGACCCGAGCGGCCATGTGTACCCATGACAATAAGCGCAGCATTTTCACGCTCGGAAATTTCTCCAATACGCTGTGCAGGCAACCCGCTCACCAGCAGCGCGCGTGCTGAAGAAAGAGCCTCCGGACCACTGTCATAGCGGCGCACATCTTCAATAAATTCATCAAGCATGTCAGCCGCAACATCGTCCATCGGTCGCATGGCACTCCGGTTTCGGTTGTTAGTGTACAAGCCCGGCTTGCGGTTCTGGTCATGTACCACATGCAGCACCAGGATGGGCGCGCCTACACAGCTTGCAAACTGACTGGCGAACAACAACGCGTTCCGGGAGCATGATGAGAAATCGACCGGCACCAGAATCGGCCGCTTGTCTGCACCGGATGCCGGAGCCGTACCGTCAACAATTAAATCCATCGCTTGCGCCTCTTTACCTGCTAAAGGTGAACAATCCTGTACCTTTTCCGGACCACCATCGGGATTGGCACTACTAACAGGTTAACAAGCAAATGTTACTGTTTTATTACACAATAATTTAAATTAAGTATATTCTATATATTATTGTTTTATTTATTTTTTATTTGTTTTTTCAAGTGCTTCCTGCAACCTCTGGCACAGCGTCCTGATCACCTTGATACGCGCATAGCGCTTGTCGTCACCCTCAACCAGGGTCCAGGGCGCAACGATGGTACTGGTATGTTGAATAATGTCGTTGACTGCAAGCTCGTAGTCATCCCATTTCTCCCGGTTTCTCCAGTCTTCTTCAGTGAGTTTCCAACGTTTGTGCGGCGTCTCTTCACGTGCCTTGAAACGCACGTGTTGCTCTTCCTTACTGATCTGAATCCAGTATTTCACTAACACGATACCGTGATCGATGAGCTGGTCTTCGAAGTCATTGATCTCTGCAAAAGCCCGCTTCCACTCTTCTTCGCAGGCGAAACCCTCAACACGCTCGACCAACTCACGTCCGTACCAGCTGCGATCAAAAATCAGTACGCGCCCGGCGAGTGGAAGCTGCCGCCAGAAGCGCCACAGATAGTGGTGCGCCGCCTCCTCGTCGGTCGGCGCAGCTATGGGAATCACCTGATAGTTATAGGCTTGCATGGGCGCTGTAATACGGCGTATTGCACCGCCCTTTCCGGCCGCGTCCGGTCCTTCGAACAGCATGACCGCTGATATCTTCCTCTCCTGTGCCTGGCGACACAGCACACTGAGCTCAGCCTGGTACTTTTTCAGATCCTTTTGATAGCCGGATTTTAACATCGACTTGGACATGTCCAGGGTGCCGAGAATTGTCAGCGGTGGCCTGTCAATCGGTAGCTCGTCAGCGGAGGCATTGGGTCCACACTTGCTCACAGTAACCGCTTTACTTCCGAGCGCTTCCTGGCGTTGTCTTTCCATGAGTTCCCGTTTCTGCCGCATGTCGTCAAGCTTGGCCGCGAGTGCATCACGGATCATGGTACCGACCGTCAGGCTGCGATAGTTCTCATCCTCGCCTTCGATAACGTTCCATGGCGCCTTGCCCGTACTGGTGCGCAAAATGGTACGTTCGGCCGCTTCTACGAACTGGTCATACATACGCCAGTGCTTCCAGTCACGTTCCTTGACTTGCCAACGCGTTAAAGGATCTTTCTCAAGACTCTTCAGTCTTTTTTTCTGCGCATCCCGGCTCAGATGCATCCAGAATTTCAAAATGACAGCATTATCCTCAGCCAGCGCATTTTCGAAGTTGATAATCCGGTCAAGGCGGTCAATAAATTGCGGCAGATCGTCCTTTTTATAGGCATGCTCACACACCGGCTGCGAATACCAGGAACTGAGAAACAGACCGATCTGCCCTTTCGGCGGAAGATCCCGCCAGAACCGCCAGAATTCCGGGCGCTCGCTTTCTTCCTGCGATGGTGTGTCATAGGCACGCGTCACCAACCAGCGCGGATCCATCCACTCGTTGAGGAGATTGGCTGTTTTTGATTTGCCCGCCCCGTCAACGCCGGCAAACACAATGATCACGGGAAACCCATTGAATTCGCGAAGCTCTCGTTGCAGATCCAGTAGCTCCTCGCGCAACAGCGGTTCGCGCTCCCGGTATTCTTTCTTGGGTATTCTTATTCCCAGTTCAGCAGTCTCAAACACGGTTTCTCCGGCAATCACAAGCGACATTACTACTTTTATAGTATATATATACCTGCTGGGCACATATAATCACCATAAAACTGAATATTGCCGAGGACATCAGGTGGCAAAACTGCTCATTGAAGATCCAGAAGGAGGAACACAGGTTCCATTCCTGCGCGGGATTCTGACCCGATCTTTGCAAAACTCCGGCCTCCCTTTTGAGGACGCCTACCAGCTGGCGACAACTGTGCGCCAGGAGCTCGATGACACAGATTCAATAACGCTCGACGAGCTTCGTAGCAAGGTACTATCACACCTTGAAAAAACCTCCACTGCCAGTATTGCATACCGATACCAAAGTCAGGGTACCACTGATACAAATATACAGGTAAAAAGGTTAGACGACCGGGTAACCCCGTTTTCCGCCGACCAGCACCGGCATTGTCTGGAAACCATCGGGCTTACCTACAAGGAAGCCATGATGGTGACGGAAGAAATCCGCAAACACCTGATCGAAAACCAGATGATGACTGTGACCTCACAGGAGATAAGCCGTCTCACCTACCGCTTTCTGAAAAAAACAGAAAAACTCGGACCCGCCGTGGCCAAACGCTGGCTGGTATGGATCGATTTCCTGCGCAGCGGGAGACCCTTGATTCTTCTAATCGGCGGCACATCGGGCTGTGGCAAGAGCACCATCGCCACTGCGCTGGCCAACCAGCTGGATATCGTACGTACGCAATCTACAGACATGCTTCGCGAAGTCATGCGATCGATGCTCTCCAAGCGACTTCTGCCAATTTTGCATGCCTCCTCGTTCAGTGCCTGGCAGGCCCTGCCCTCCCACGAAGGCCGCTCGCTGGAAGATCACGACGAACTGCTACTGGCCGAAGGTTTTCTGGCCCAGGCGGATTTACTCTCGGTAGCCAGCGAAGCGGTCATCGAGCGCGCGCTGCGTGAACGCGTTTCACTGATTTTTGAAGGTGTCCACATCCATCCTTCGCTGCTGGACAGGATACCCACAGATACCGATGCTGTGATCGCCCCCATCATGCTCGCAGTACTCAAACGCAGTCACCTAAAGGAGCGTATTGCCGGCCGTGGCACCAAGGTTCCACAGCGCAGGTCCGCACGTTACCTGGAAAACTTTCAGGACATCTGGCATCTGCAGTCGTTTCTGCTTTCCGAGGCAGATCGAACAAAGATCCCGATCATAGTAAACACCAAACGTGATGTCGTTGTTCGTGAAATCATGCGCACTGTGATAGAAACACTCTCAAAAGATTTTACCGCGACACCTGAAGAAGTGTTTGGATAGGGTTTAAGGTGTATTCGTACCCGGCTTGATACTGACATAAATAACACGCTCACATTTCTGTTAGCGCTTAACTAAATAAATACTGCACCGCGATATTGTTTTTGTAAATAAAGTGAAAACAGCGGCATAATATTTCTGCCTATTCCGCCGGAACACTCTGATATTCGGCATTCACGCTCGATAGCAGGACAAATTATCATGGTTAAGGCATGCCCAGCATTTGCACCCACTGGTACAGCGGGTGCGCCGGAGCTCATTTGTCTGTTTTACGTGACACGCCTACCTGTAACAGGCTCTTGCCAAACTTCTCGGCAACTGCGTCGATCGTTTTCAGCACCTGCTGGCTGGAAGCCTTCTGTTCAGGCTCATCGAAAAGATCAGCCTGGGCTGGTTGATCATCCTCCCAACTACTGATGCCCACACCAATGAGGCGAACCGGTTTTTCTGGTAAGTTACCATTATTGAAAAGCTGCCATGCCGTTTTCAGAATTTCGCGCTCGTCGTGGGTCGGTGCAGCCTGCTTATGCTGCCGCGTGTACGTTTCGAACCCCTCGTAACGAATTTTCAGCGTGATCACTGATCCGGACAAACCTTCCCGGCGAGCGGTTCTGGCAACCTCTGCTGCCAGACCAAGCAGCACGTCATGCAGGACCGCATGATCCCGAACGTCGGCCCCGAACGTTGTTTCTTTCGAGATGCTCTTACGCCCCTGTCCCGGCACAACCTGATTTGAAGCAATACCAAAGGCCTGGTTGTGGAAACCTGCTGCGCCCCTGTTTCCCAGGTGTTGCTCGAGCATTGCAAGCGGGTAAGCTCGCAGCTGCGCCACGGTCCGGATACCGAGACGGTCAAAGATCTTCTGTGTCTGGCGTCCCAGTCCGCGGAGGTTTGACACCGGCATGGGTGCGAGAAAATCCAGCACCTGATCCGGAGTTACCACGGTCAAACCGTCCGGCTTGCGGAAATCCGAACCCAGTTTTGCGATTAGCCGGTTCGGACCAATACCCACGGAGGCCGTCAGGCCCGTTCCGGAAAAAATACGCTGTTTGATCTCGTGGCCAATCGTCTCCGGCAGCCCCATCAGCTTGTCAAGCCCGCTGATATCGAGATAGGCCTCGTCGATAGAGGCAGCTTCGACAGCGGGCGTAATCGACTCGAGGATTTGAAATACCTGCCTGGAAATCTTGCGGTACTTCTCTATATCCGGGCGCAGGTAGACCGCGTCCGGGCAACGCCGGTAGGCCTCGGCAATTGGCATGGCAGAGCGGATGCCGAATTCGCGTGCTTCATACGAAGAGGCTGCCACCACGCCACGATTGCCGGGCAACGCCCCGACCACGACGGGACGTCCCTTGTATTCGGGGTGTTCCTGCTGCTCACAGCTTGCGAAAAACGCGTCCAGGTCCATGTGGGCGATCCAGCGATGCTTTTCTTTCACGCGTGGCATGTTCCCGGGGCAATTAATAAAGTTGAATGTGTTGGGCCTGAAATGGACATCGGGCAAATAAAATTACAAGCTAAACGATAGGCGGCTCACCTTGCTCGTCGCTCTCCTGAACTTCTTCGGGTGCATGCTCAATCTGGAAGGACTCGACCTGACCTGCCACCTCCTTTATGTCTCCAAATCGAGCGATATGGAACAGAGCCTCGCCTTCATGTACCAGTGGTATTTCTGAACAGCCGATAATGATCCCGCTGGCCGTTGCTATTACTTCAAACTCATCTCCGCCAAAAGGGTCATCTACTAAACCCAGAATTTCACCACGCTTTACCCGGCCACCCAGTCCACAGACTTTCCTGAACAAGCCACTGGCTGGAGCCCGCACCCAGGCGCTTGATCGCGCAACAAAAGGGTCGTGCTTGTTCTTGCGTCGGGCACGTGTTGGTGGCAGCATGCCAAGGCAACGCATAACACTGATAATCCCCTCTACACCTGCACGAATAGAGACCTCATCGAATCGAAGAGCCTCACCTGCTTCATACAGCAGCATGGGAATCCCCTGCTCGGCAGCGGCTTCGCGAAGAGAACCATCCCTGGTGTTCGAGTTCAGCAGCACTGGAACACCGAAAGATTCAGCCAGCCTGGCAGTTTCCGGATCATCCAGGTTTGCACGGATCTGCGGCAAATTGCTGCGATGGATGGCGCCGGTATGCAAATCAATCCCGTGGGTACATTTATGCACTATCTCGGTCATGAATATATGCGCCAAACGCGCCGCCATCGAACCCTTTTCCGAACCCGGGAAGGATCGGTTCAAATCACGCCTGTCGGGCAGATAGCGGGAATGCTGAATGAGCCCGTAGAGGTTAACAATGGGCACCGCGATCAAGGTCCCTCGCAGACGCTTCAATGCCGGCCGCCGCAAAAGGCGACGGATAATCTCGGTGCCGTTAAGCTCATCACCGTGTAATGCGGCACTGACGAACAGTCGCGGCCCGTCTTTTGCCCCACGCACTACATGCACAGGCAGCGTCAAAGGAGAATGTGTATACAGGGGGGGAAGCTGCAACTCTACCAAATGCCGACTGCGAACGGGTATCGCCTCGCCACCGATTATTATGATGTTGTCGTCCACCAACATTCAGCCCTTGCCGCGTGTTTTGGAGCGTGAACCCCGGTGCTCCATCTCGGCCACACGCTTTTCCAGATACTGGATGATGATGGTCGCAACGTCCTTGCCGCTGGCTGCCTCTATACCCTCCAGGCCAGGCGAAGAA
>JBHPFC010000011.1:0-54358 GCA_042576405.1 Pseudomonadota bacterium
CCGTCGGCGTTTGTGAATGCCGGCAGCTTCAGCCGCGAGCCCAGTTCGATGATCACTTCCTGGAACGGTTTGCATTCACCCTTGGGCGGGACCACGGGGATGCGCACCGAGTCGACCGGGCCATCGTATTCAGAGATGGGCCGGTCAAGCATGGACATGCAATCGTGACGTTCCAGGTAGGTGGTATCCGGCAGCACCAGGTCGGCATAGGCGACCATCTCTGACTGGAAAGCGTCGGCGACAATCAGGAAGGGGATCTTGTACTCGCCGTTGTCGTCCTTGTCGTTAAGCATCTTGCGCACTTCCGACGTGTTCATGGACGAGTTCCAGGCCATGTTGGCCATGAAAATCAGCAGGGTGTCGATCTTGTAGGGGTCGCCGCGCCAGGCGTTGGTGATGGCATTGTGCATCATGCCGTGCACGGACAGTGGATACTCCCAGGAGAATGCCTTGTCGATGCGCACCGGGCTGCCGTCATCGTTGACGAACAGATCGTCCGGGTCGGCGGGCCAGCCCAGCGGCATGCCATCCAGCGGGGTATTCGGTTGCACGGCGCGCGCATCGTTGGGGGTTTTGGCGCAGGGCGGAATCGGGCGCGGGAACGGCGCCTTGTGGCGGAAGCCACCGGGCCGGTCAATGGTGCCGAGGATACTCATTAATATAGACATGGCGCGGATGGTCTGGAAACCATTCGAGTGTGCCGCCAGTCCGCGCATGGCGTGGAAGGCCACCGGGTTACCGGTTACCGATTCGTGTTCGTTGCCCCAGGTGTCGGTCCACGGGATCGGCAGCTCAATCTTCTCGTCGCGCGCCGTGATACCCATTTCATGAGCCAGGCGCTTGATGGTCTCCTCGGGGATTCCGGTGATGCTGGCAGCCCATTCGGCAGTGTAGTCCTTGACTCGATCCACCAGTAACTGGAATGACGGTTTCACCGGCGTGCCGTCGTCGAGTTTGAATTCGCCGAGGAAGTAGGGATCGGCACCGGGTGTGTGGGTGGAAATCGGCTTGTTCAGTTCGCGGTCCCACCAGAGTTTGTTCTGCGGATCGAAACAGCCTTCTTCCGGCGGTACTTCAAAGCGCACGAACATGCCGTGCTCGCTGGAGTTCTCGTCCATGTTGACGAGTTCGGCAGCATTTGAGTACTGCACCAGGTAGTCGCGGTCGTAGAGGCCCTGCTTGATGATTTCGTTAGTCAGTGCCAGGAAAAGTGCGCCGTCGGTACCGGGCTTGATGGGAATCCATTCGTCGGCAATCGCCGAGTAACCAGTGCGCACCGGGTTAATGGAAATGAATTTGCCGCCCTGACGCTTGAATTTCGAGAGAGCCATTTTGAGCGGGTTGGAGTGATGATCTTCGGCCGTACCGATCATCACAAACAGCTTGGCGCGATCCAGGTCCGGACCGCCAAACTCCCAGAATGAACCGCCAATGGTGTAGATCATTCCGGCGGCCATGTTCACTGAACAAAAACCACCATGCGCAGCATAGTTAGGGGTACCGAATTGCTTGGCGAACAGGCCGGTCAGTGCCTGCATCTGGTCGCGGCCGGTAAACAGCGCGAATTTCTTCGGATCGGTAGCGCGTATTTCGCCCAGGCGTTCTTCGATCATCCCGAAGGCCTTTTCCCAGGAGATTTCTTCAAATTCATTATCACCGCGATCGCTGCCTGGTTTGCGCAGCAGGGGCTTGGTCAGGCGAGCCGGCGAGTATTGCTTCATAATGCCGGAAGAGCCCTTGGCGCAGATGACACCCTTGTTAAGCGGGTGATCAGGGTTGCCCTGTATATAACGGACTTCACCGTCACGCAGGGTGACGCGAATACCGCAACGGCAAGCACACATGTAGCACGTTGTATTTTTAACCTCGATGCGACTGTTTGCGTCGAGCTCTTTGGACAACGGGTCGTGAATGGGGCTGGACATAGTGTCTCTTCTCTTCAGAGTGATCGCCGTGAAAGGCTGAGTAATTTACTAGAGTAATGTAGACGTATGCTAATAAGCACTTCTGAAATGCGCATAAAATATAATGATCTTCTAATATACTAAATAAAATTATTCATGTAAAACATAATGTTATAATTTCGTCCTCGCCACAATAAAATAATAAGGTGGCTTTATGCCGGTGCAAATTAAAACTGCTGGATTTCCCCCGGTACATCAGTAAGGTTACACCCCCTGCCGGGGAACCGGTTGGAGAATATACGACTAATAACCTTATTTAAAAGCCGGTAACTTCAATAGTTTGAATGTTGGCGGCTGCTTCGCAGTAAACGGCGCCAGCTTCGATCCGCGCTGACTAGCGAGAACAGTTTGTAACTCTAGAGACTGTTTCCGGACAGCCGGCAACAGATGATATATCACTGAAGTAAAGTAAAACGGAGATAACACCATGCCAACATTTGTGCGTACCGATAAGTGCGATGGCTGCAAGGGTCAGGACAAGACTGCCTGCATGTACATCTGCCCCCACGATCTGATGAAACTCGACAAGGACGGTTCTGAAACCGGTCATGCAATGCGTGCTTTCAACCAGGAGCCCGAGCAGTGCTGGGAGTGCTACTCTTGCGTGAAGATCTGCCCTCAGCAGGCTATCGAAGCTCGTCACTATGCTGACATCGTTCCTCTGGGCGGTTCTGTGCAGCCTCTTCGCGGTACTGACTCCATCATGTGGACCATCAAGTTCCGTAACGGCACCATGAAGCGTTTCAAATTCCCGATCCGCACCACGCCTGAAGGTTCCATTGATCCTTTTGCAGGCAAGCCTTCTGCTGATATGTCCAAGATCGAAGAAAACGGTTTCTTCAATCATAACGAGCAGAACGGTTACCGCGAAGGCGACCCTAGCGAGCTGATCAAAGTGTAATAAGGCTTCGCGGTTAACAGAATCAAATTTTTGTAAAAGCATTTAGAGGTATATACAAATGGCAGGAGAATTCGGAAATCCTGAAGTCGTCGAAGAAGAAGTAGACATTCTTCTTATTGGTGGTGGTATGGCTTGCTGTGGCACAGCGTTTGAAATCATGCGCTGGTCAGAAGGCACAGGCCTTAAAATCAAACTGGTAGACAAGGCCGCCATGGATCGCTCCGGCGCTGTGGCACAGGGTCTGTCCGCTATCAACACCTACATCGGTACCGAGCAGGATCCGGCTGACTATGCTCGCATGGTCTCCAACGATCTGATGGGCATCACTCGCGATGACCTGGCTTACGATCTGGGTCGTCACGTTGACGAATCGGTTCACCTGTTCGAAGAATGGGGTCTGCCGATCTGGAAGCTGGACGAAAATGGCGAGCGTCATGACGGTTCCAAGGGTATGACTCCGCTGAAGGACGGCGGCAAGCCCGTACGTTCCGGCAAGTGGCAGATCATGATCAACGGCGAATCCTACAAGTGGATCGTTGCTGAAGCAGCCAAGAAAGCCCTGGGCATCGATAACATCGAAGAGCGTATCTTCATTGTTAAGCTGATCAACGACAAGAATGACAGCAACCGTATCGCTGGTGCTGTTGGTTTCTCCACTCGTGACCACAAAGTTGTCGTCTACAAGTGCAAGGCTTGCCTGCTGGCTGCCGGTGGTTGCGTTAACCTGTTCCGTCCCCGCTCTGTCGGCGAAGGCCAGGGTCGTGCCTGGTACCCTGTCTGGAATGCCGGTTCCACCTATGCAATGGCTGCACAGGCTGGTGCCGAGCTGACCATGATGGAAAACCGCTTCGTTCCTACCCGTTTCAAGGACGGTTACGGTCCGGTAGGCGCCTGGTTCCTGCTGTTCAAGTCTCAGGCTACCAACGCTGTCGGCGAAACCTACATGACTCGCAACAAGGAGATGCTGAACGATTATCCTCCTTATGGTCAGGCTGCCGTACCGGCTTCCTGCCTGCGTAACCACCTCATGCTGAAGGAAATGAAGGAAGGCCGTGGTCCGATCTGGATGGACACCGTGACCGCCCTTGCCAACCTGCGCGAAACCCTGTCTCCTCGTGAAGTCAAGCACCTGGAAGCAGAAGCCTGGGAAGACTTCCTCGACATGTGTGTCGGCCAGTGTGGTATCTGGGTTGGTGAAAACATCGAGCCGGACAAGAAAAACTCCGAGCTGATGCCGACCGAGCCCTACCTGCTGGGTTCTCACTCCGGTTGCTGTGGTATCTGGGTGTCTGGTCCTACCGATGTCGGTGCGCCGACTGACGAAGAGTACGACGGTATACCCGATCACCTGCCAAAGGGCTGGAACTGGGGTTACCGTGGCATGACCACTGTAAGCGGTCTGTTCACAGCCGGTGACGGTGTGGGTGCGTCTGGCCACAAGTTCTCCTCCGGTTCTCACGCCGAAGGCCGTATGTGTGCCAAGTCCATGGTTAAGTACTGCCTGGACAACCCTGATCTGAAGCCTGAGCTGGATGCATCAGTTGAAGATCTGGTGGCTGAAATCTACCAGCCGGTGAAGACCTACCTGGAACACAAGGACTACTCCACTGCAATTGATATCAACCCGCACTACATTACGCCCAAGATGCTGCAGTTCCGTCTGCAGAAGATCATGGACGAATACGTAGCCGGTGTTGCTACCTACTACACCACCAACGGCCATATGCTCGCCGTGGCTGAAGAAAAGCTGGGTATGCTGAAGGAAGACGCCGAGAAGATGCGTGCTAAAGACCTGCACGAACTGCTCCGCGCCTGGGAAAACTATCACCGTATCCTGACGGCTGAAGCCCACATGAAACACATCCAGTTCCGTGAAGAATCCCGTTACCCGGGTTTCTACTACCGCATGGACCACAACGTGGTCGATGAGGACAACTGGAAGTGCTTCGTGAACTCGATCTATGACCATGAAGCCAAGACCTACAAGTGCTTCAAGCGTAAGCACGTAGATCTGGTCGACAAGAGCAAGCTGTTCAAGTAAGTCATTACTTAACAGTCTCTTGAAGGCTGAAAAGTCCGGATACCCTCGGGTGTCCGGGCTTTTTCTATTTTTGGAGTTTCAATTGGGCGAGGCCGGGTTGAAACTCTGCCCCAGTAATTGTGTTTAATTTCAAATCACACGTTCGTGATAACCTTGTTTTTCAGGGTTCAAGAGGTAGATCGCCATGGCTGATATCGATATCAAAAATTCACCCTTTGCGGAGAGTCCGGTTCTTCCGGCGCAGTTTGATGAGGATCACGTCATCAAGTTCCGCTGTCATAAGGATATTGAGTGCTTCAATGCCTGTTGCCGCAACATCGATATCATGCTCACGCCTTACGACATTATTCGCCTCAAGCAGCGCCTGGGCATGACATCTTCGGAGTTCCTGAAGAAGTACACATTCCCGTTTGAATTCGGTGCCAACAGCCTGGTTGGCGTAAAGATGCATCCTGTCGAAGACGGGACCGCGTGTCAGTTTATGAACGACGAAGGCTGCAGTGTCTACGAGGACCGTCCGACCTCATGTCGTTATTATCCGGTGGGTCTGCTGTCGACACGCCGTTCTGACGAAAACGTTGATCGCGCATCTTATGCGCTGGTGGAAGAAGATCACTGCAAGGGGCACTTAGAAGACCGTGAGATAACTATCCGCGATTACCGTAAAGAACAGGGTGTCGAGGAGTATGACGATCATGGTCGTGCCTGGCGCCAGCTGGTGCTGAAAATGAAATCCGCCGGGCCGTCAATAGGTAGCCTGTCGAAGACCAGCCTGCAGTTTTTCTTTATGGCCAGTTACGACATGGACCGTTTCCGCGAATTCATCAAGAGCGAAGGTTTTGCTGCGACATTTGAGATCGACGATGAATTGCGCCAGAAGCTTTACGAGGATGATCTGGAACTGATGCGCTTTGGTGATCGCATGATTCGTCAAATCATGTTCGGCGAGGAAACGATTACCAAGAAAGCCGATGCCTACGAACAACTCGCTGGTCGCCGCGAGGAACAAAGGATCATCCGTGACGAGATCGAGGCAGAAGACAGCGGTGAAGGCGCGTAACAGCGTTGCTAAGAATCCTGTTCTGCATACGCCAGCGTGACCGATACTCTGATTGATTTTTTACGCCACGGTGAACCTGTTGGTGGTCGCCGCTACCGGGGAGACGGCGCAGATGATCCGCTCAGCGACAAGGGCTGGCAACAGATGTGGCAGGCTGTGGATGGCAGTGCGCCGTGGACACAGATTGTCAGTTCACCGATGCAGCGCTGTCATGCGTTTGCGCTGACCTTGCAGGAAAAACTGGGTATTCCGTTAAGTGTTGACGAGCGCTTCCGCGAGGTTGGTCTTGGCAGCTGGGAAGGTCAGAGTCCGGACGAAATCATCTCGCGCAACGAAGCCGAGTACCGGGCCTTCTACGAAGACCCGCAGCGCAACAGGCCTTCCGGTTCCGAATCACTGGACGATTTCGGGTTACGTGTAGCGAGTGCATTCCGCGACGTCCTGGCAGAGCAGTCAGAAGGACACGTTCTGGTTGTCACGCATGCCGGCGTTATACGTGCGGCACTGGGTTATGTATTGCAGGCGGCACCGGTCGCCTGGTACAGAACGCGCATTGATAATGCAGCGTTCACGCGTTTCCTTTCGGGTGCCTACGGCATCAAGCTGGAATTTCATAACCGGCCACGCCTGCCCCCTGTTGCGTGACACGCTTTCCAGGAAATATTTCGCCGCACTAAAGAGCTGCATTTAAAGAAGGGGCGTTGAGTCACTTGCTCCGGGCGCTACCACCGAACAACGATCCCCACTCATCACCACCGCCTGAGCGAGATCGCTGGGGCTGCGGTTTTTTGGCTTGTGAGCCGGCAGGCTTCCGCCGGGTATTCTTTTGTGTCGTGTTCCCGGACTTGGTTTCCTGCTGGGCATCCGCTGACTTTTTCGCTGACGGCTTGGTTCGGCTGCGGTGACGACCTTCGGTATGTCTCTGCGGTTGGGGGCGACCTTTACCGTTATTCCGCCCATTCTGAATAGGCTCCGCCTTAATGCTCGGATCCGGTTCATAACCTTCAAGAACTTTGCTGGGTATCTCGCGCTTCATCAGACGTTCGATATCCCTTAACAGCTTGTGTTCGTCCACACAGACAAGGGAGACCGCTTCACCTTCATTGCCGGCCCGACCGGTGCGACCAATACGGTGCACGTAATCCTCCGGTACGTTAGGCAGTTCATAATTCACAACGTGTGGTAACTGATCAATATCCAGGCCGCGGGCTGCAATATCGGTGGCTACCAGTATCCGTACCTCGCCGGTCTTGAATCCGGCCAGGGCGCGGGTACGCGCACCCTGGCTTTTGTTGCCGTGGATGGCGGCGGCGCTAAGGCCGTCCTTATCAAGCTGCTGGACCAGGCGATTGGCGCCATGTTTGGTGCGGGTAAACACCAGCACCTGTCGCCAGTTGCGCGAGCCGATCATGTGACTGAGTAGTTCCCGCTTGCGGTTTTTGTCCACCGGATGCACTACCTGTTCGATAAGCTCGGCGGTGGTATTACGGCGTGCTACCTCAATCAGTTCGGGGTGGTCGAGCAGACGGCTTGCAAGCTGTTTGATGTCGTTGGAGAAGGTGGCCGAGAACAGCAGGTTTTGACGGGCATGGTTCTTGGGCAGCAAGGCGAGTACCTTGCGAATATCGTGGATGAAGCCCATATCCAGCATGCGGTCAGCTTCATCCAGAACCAGGATTTCAATCTCTGACAGATTCACGGTCTTCTGATTCGCGTGATCCAGCAGCCGGCCAGGCGTGGCTACCAGGATATCGACACCCTGGCGCAGTTTTTCTATCTGTGGATTGATCTTGACTCCACCGAAGATGACTGCCGAGCGCATTGGCAGGTGGCGGCCATAGGTCGCCACGCTCTCGCCTACCTGGGCCGCCAGTTCACGGGTCGGTGTAAGAACCAGCGCGCGAACCGGGCGTCGACTGCCCTGGATGGGGTTGTCGCTCAGGCGTTGCAGTAGCGGTAGCGTGAAGCCGGCCGTCTTGCCGGTGCCGGTTTGCGCGCCGGCCATAACATCCTTGCCTTCAAGGATGAGGGGAATCGCCTGGCGTTGAATCGGGGTGGGCTCAGTGTAGCCCTGATCGTTGATGGCGCGCAGAAGTTCGGCCGACA
Organism: Pseudomonadota bacterium; assembly: GCA_042576405.1. Taxonomy (GTDB): domain Bacteria; phylum Pseudomonadota; class Gammaproteobacteria; order DSM-19610; family DSM-19610; genus Thiogranum. The sequence goes on from JBHPFC010000011.1 coordinate 8,073, forward strand.
GGCCGAGAGAATCAAATGACATTTAATGTAATGCTCCAGTCTTGCCCTCCGCGCAGCAACATATGCTGATGGGAGCCGGTCCGGGCTGGATAAGGGAATTCTTTAAAAGCGAGAGGCCTGGTACAGGGCAAACGGTTTAAGAGTTTTTCCGGCGACTTCAAGTCGCAAAGGGTGCTAACCGGTCAGGCACCCGGAATCTGCTTAGTGTACCAGATAGTTAACCAGAGATCCGCTTTCTTCTCTATTTTCGTCTGGCGCCGCAGAATGTTCCGCTTTAGCGGTGCATCATGTTCCTGTCCCGGCAGCGCCGTATAATGCCTCGTACAGTGATTGGCATGGATTCAGTGCGAAAATAATATGAGTGTAAAACAGATTTGGGTCGACGCCGACGCCTGTCCGAAAGTGATCAAGGAGATCCTGTTTCGGGCGGCAGACAGGGTAGGTGTGTCGGTGACGCTGGTTGCCAATCAATTTATCCAGGTTCCAGGATCCCGCTATATTCGTTCGGTTCAGGTGCCAGCCGGCTTTGATGTTGCAGATAACTACATAGTGCAGCAGGCCGAAGCGGATGACCTGGTAATCACCGCGGATATACCACTGGCCGCCGAGGTTGTTGCCAAGGGGTGCCTGGGGTTGAACCCGCGCGGTGATCTCTATACTGAAGAAAATATCCGCCAGCGCCTGAACATGCGTGATTTCATGGATACGCTGCGCAGCAGTGGGGTGAATACCGGGGGACCGCCATCGCTCAGCCAGGCCGATCGCCAGTCCTTTGCCAATCAGTTGGACCGGTTGCTGGCCCGTTGACGTTTAACAGTCGATGTTCGCACGCTACAGGCCAGATGTCATTGGCCATTCGGTTGACCAATATCAATATTCTTTGCGGATGGTAACCGCATAATTCTAATCGGCTGGTGGTTGTGACTCTCGGGGGCTGTCCAACGCATGATCAGGTCCGGATTCTTTACCGTTGTCTTAATAGTGAGCCTGTTTTTTTCGCAAGGTTGGTCTGAAGCAGCTGAGCCTTGCGCGCCTTTCGAGGGTGGCCGGGTCGATAAAAAAATACTGGCAACCATGCGTGAAGCTGCCACGGAAGGGCGTCTTTATCGGGTCGACCCCGAAGTGTCAAAGGTAGGGTTCTGTGTGCGGCATTTCCCGTTTCAGGAATTTCGCGGTGAGTTTACAAATATTGTAGGCGGCCTTGCTTTGCCGCCAGGTCCTTCACAGTATGGGCAGGCGTTGCTGCTTGTTCGCACCTCTAGTCTGAAATCAGATAACACCGCCCTGATGCCGCTGGCGAAAGGCAGCCAGTTTATGGATACAGCCAGATACCCTGAAATTCTGTATGTGGGCCGGAGATTCGAATGGGTTAGTGAGGTCCACGCACACGTCTATGGTGAACTTACCCTGCGTGGCAGTACGCGTCCGGTTATCTTTGAAGTTGATTTTTCTGCACCTGATAAAACACAGGGTGATCAGGCTGGCCGCATCCGCTTGCGAGGCGGCTCTCATGTCAATCGCTTCGATTACGATATGCGTACTCACAGATTCTTCATTAGTGAAACCATACAGCTATGCATGGCTGTCGAGCTGGTGCCATGGGGATCCTGACTCTAATGTTTTAAAGCCGTGTTTTGGCCCAACCCAGGCCTTAAGCTTGTAGACAGTAGGTTGTTCGACTGAAGGTTTGCTTCCGCAGTTGTAAATGAAATACATGACGTTGACAGCGATAGCCCTCGTCTTGAGCAGCGAGATGTTCGTCGTTTCCGCTGTTGCCGCGCCAGACAGCGCCCAGCCGGACAAATTACATTGCACGCAGTGTTTCAGAGGGCAATTCACCGAAGAAACGGCGGTAATCAGTGGCAAACTGGCTCATGTGCCAGAAGCCCCAACGGTTCGCGATTTCGTTGATTAATGACTTCGAATGCAATGAACGAAGCAGTTCATGGCGTACAGCGACCAGCCTCCGGGACTTCAGATAAGCTTTCGGTGTAACGTTGAAGTAGTCACGGAAAACATATTCCAGGGTGCGCACACAGCTGCCTGACGCCTGTGCCAGCTCCAGAACAGTAATGGGTTTATTGGTATTGGCCTCCATGTAATCCCGCGCACGTTGCAGTACGATCTGTTTTCTGTTCGTCAGTTTGAGCCGATCTGTAGGCTGCGAATCTGTAGCTGCCAGGAGCAGGTGGCGTATGAGGTTGAACTCCAGCTCGCGTATTGTCTCCGAGCTGTTTTCTGCAGTTTTGATTTGCGCCAGACTCCGGCTGACACGACGCAGTTCACGGCGTAGCGTATGCATATTTGAACGGCTACAGTGACGTACTTGCTGCACTGTTCCTATACTTGCTTCGACCTGCAGACCACAAGACGCTGCGACTTCATCGATCAGGGTTTCCGAAATGGAAAGCGAGTAGCCTTTGAAGTGGGACCGGGATACAGCACTCAGTTCACGGCCTGACGGGAAACAGAGGATATCATCCGGCCGAACTGCACCATCAGGTGTTGTCACTTCATCTATTCCCTCTTCAACGAGTCCGATCGTCAGGGCATCCTGTGCCGTACAGCCACGCTGGTCATAGGGTTGCTCGAAATAAAAACGGGTAAGCATGAACTCGGGACGCCCTAATTGCAGCAGTTCAGCCGGTGATCTCCCGGCTTTCAGTTGGTGGAATTCAAAGTCCCAGCCTTGAACCAAAGCGTTGAGCTCTTCGATATCCTCAAAGCGCCGCTCTGCAACCAGATTCCAGTCGACAACGTCATTATGAGCAGGCGTACTCATGCGCGTTTTTGATACAGGGGTGGCTTCATTTGTACCCATAATACTATGCCTTACAAGACAAGCTGGCCAGGATTTTCCAGTCCCTGTGTGACCGTTCGCAGGAGTGGATGAAAATAGCAAAGGCATTCATATGCTATACGGAGTTAAAATTATGTTTACTAAGGTAATTTACAAGAAAAGTGTATTCGCAACATTGACTGCAGCCGGTCTGTTTGGTGCCGCCATGCTCACGCTCGATGTGGATGTCCACGTGAAGGATGCCTGGGCGGCAACCGCGCCCGCGACGGACGCAGCGTCGCCCACCAGGCCGAGTTCCAACCGTGACGTGTACTACCCGGGCACCGAGGAACTGGCCGCAGACGAGATGCGTGTCATCGCCTGTGGTACGGGCATGCCGATGCCACGGCTCAAGCAGGCTGCCGCCTGCTTTGTGATTGAACTGGGCAACGGTGACAAGTTTATCTTCGACATGGGCAACGGATCTTTCGAGCGGATCCATGCGCTCGGTATTCCACTGGACTATCTGGACAAGGTCTTCATTACGCACCCGCATATGGACCACATGGCTGATCTGGCAACGTTCTACATGACCGGTCCTCAAAACAACCGTTCGGTGCCCCTGCGGGTATGGGGTCCGGGAGGTGGAGGCATGCGCCCGGAGTGGAGCTTCAAGACTGCGATGGACCACATGGAGAAGACGTGGGCCTGGATGAATGGCACGCTGGCCGGAACCATCGACACCTCAGCGTTTAAACTCGAGGTTACCGAGTACGACTGGTCGAAGGTCAACAATGTCATATACGAGGACAATGGCGTGGTCATCAGGAGCCTCCCCGCGATTCATTTCGAAGGGACAGCCAGCTTCATCCTGGAATGGAACGGTCTCAGACTGGCGTACTCGGGTGACTCGCTCCCTAACAAGTGGTGGATAGAGCATACTCAGGGCGTTGACCTCTCAATCCATGAGTGCTTCTTTACGCCCGACATGGCAATGTCAAAGTGGAGTTTCAGCTCTCGGGAGGCCTTGAACGCAGTGACGACAATTCATGCAAACCCCTCTTATTTCGCAAAGGTAATGGCCATGACGAAACCCAAGCACGCTGTGGCCTACCACTTCCAGAACGACTTCGATACGCAGCCGATCATCAGGAAGGCTGTCGAACAGGTCTACGACGGCCCGGTAGACTATGCGGAGGACTTCATGGTGTGGAACGTCACCAAGGAGGGCGTTCGCACACGGATGGCTGTGGTTAATCCGGAGGGCTATCCGACGCCACCGCTTAAGGAGAAGAAAATCGAGGCCGGCGGTGACCGATACCAGACACCTGACTCGGTGCTGGCGGGATGGCCGGAAGAATTTAATGCGGTTGCGGATGAGATCTACTCGGACTTCAACAAGGAACACGGGACAGATTTCAAGTTTCAGTTGAAGAAGTAAGTAAATGAGTTGTGACGTAGGTTGGTTGGCAAAACCAACGAATAACTAATTCTGTATCATTAAATGTTATCAGGAACCCCGCACCCGCGGGGTTTTCTGAATGCTAACGAGAAATAGAAGCGTGATTGAAAAATAGGCATGCCAATTAATTTCAAGGAAAAACGTCTCATGACCCTGCGCAAAATTATATTTGGTGGCCTGGTGATTTTTATGTTGCCCACGCCAGCTCTTGCAGAGGAAGCGGCCAGCGGTGCGGCCGCATCTGACCCGACGGCGGCTGTCAATTATCAGGACGTGCGTTACCGTTATTTCGACCTTGATCAGGGTGCTGACAAGCACAGCTTCCAGACCGAAGGTGCCTATATGTTGCACCCGCGTTTCAAACTCACCAATGAACTGCGCTACGTGAACACGGACAGCAGCGGCAAGTCGGAGCAGGATTTCGAGGAGCTCAAGCTCAAGGGTATTCACCTCACAAATATAAAGCCGTTCGGCATAAAGGCGAAGCTTGCTTTGGGTGTCGAATGGTTGAAAGACCTGGGTGACTTCGAAGAGGGGACGGGTTCCGGGGCGGACAGTATTGCTCCCCTGGCAGGTATTGGCTGGGTGCCCGATGACAGGAATTTCATTATCACTCTGGTGCAGTATTTTTATTCCTACGATACTGATAGTGCCCGGGAAGAAGATGTTCGTGAGACAGCGCCGCGTTTAATCTGGATTCGCTCGCTCCCGGAACTCGGTGGCTGGTTCAAGGCTGACCTTAAAATGTCCATCGATCACGAAGACGATGAAAACTTCGACCAGGTGCTGGAATTACAACTGGGCAAGATGGTATCTCCAAGCGTGGGATTTTATGGCGAAGTTTTTCTGGGTGATGACGTGCTCGACTCGAACGCCTACAACTATAGCGTGGGTGCGGCGGTGCGGGTGATGTATTAACGCGTTGAGCAGTGCCATCCCGGGTCATACAAAAAGGCAATCTATAGGCATTAAATCATGGGTAGTGCGCCAGGCGTTGTATTGACGCTGTTTACTGCAAGCGGTGAACTGCTCAACATATCCTACTAATTACGATTTCGGTATACTCACCAGGATGATTCACCTGTTTCTTCGGCAAGCGATTTTACTTCTGGTTGTGCTGGTTATGGCACCTGCCGCTGATGCGGACTGGATAAATCTGACCGGGGCAGAGACCTCGCCGAACATCGCTGAAATCTATGTGCTCGATGACCATGTAAAACTGGTGCTCGAAGTGTATATCGGCGACCTGGACAAGTTCGAAGAGCTGGTGCCCGACGGGTGGCTGAAAGATTCTGCAGCCGAGCGACCTGATGCCGAAGCGCGTATCAAACACTTTGCCGAACAACGCTTTCAGTTCGTGACTGAAAGCGGCGAAAAGTTAGCCGCACAATTGCAGCTGGTGGAACCGAGGGTGCGCACAGACCGCCAGTCGCCGTTTGCCGGTATGATCAACCCCATGACGCGACAGCGTGTCCCGGAGGCACCGCAGGACAAACGGGTGTTGTATGCGGAGATTCTTTATCCGTATGTGTCGAAGCCCCGGGAACTGACAATCGTTCCGCCCCTCGATGAAGAAGGGCGCGCAGAAGTAAGCATTGGTTTTATCGCTTACCATAAGGCGGTTCCCATTATCGATTTCCGTTACCTGGGTGCAGCGGCGCATCTGCTGCTGGACTGGGAGGATCCCTGGTATTCGAAGTTTGATAACCCTAACCTCAAGCGGCATCACAAGTCGGCGTTGATGTCTTTCCTCTACGTGGAACCCTTCGAGGTACGTCATGAGATTCTGACCCGGGTAAAAGACCTCGAAACATGGATGGACCTGGGCTTGCGTGGTGATGAGTATATCGAGGTCGACGAACTGGAACCGCTCAAGCAGCGTATTGGTGATTTTCTGCTGACAAAGAACCCCGTGCTGGTGGATGGCCAGGCCCTGAAGCCGATTCTGGACCGGACCAATTACGTCAAGGTAAGCATAACGGGCATTCAGCTGGTTGAAAAACCGCAGCGGCTGGAAATTTCGACGGCCATCATCGGCGTTATCATTGCGTACATCACCGAGGGACTGCCGCAGCAGGTCACGGTAGACTGGCAGCTGTTCACCGACCAGGTCCAACAAGTCCCGGCAACCGCCACGGACCCGGCCGGGCCGCTGCCGTCCTTTTTGAGCCCGGATGATAACGTGCTGACCTGGACCAACTTCCTGAAGAACTACCAGATGCCAACCGTCCGGCAGGTCGCGGTGGCCGATACCCTGGGTGATGTGAGCATCCCTGTGGGTTCAATACTTTTTGCAGTCGCGATACTGCCGGTTGGCTGGCGACTCAGGGCGGCCAGGCGGGAAGGCAAGCCGCTTGTGGCCCAGTCTGTCATGATCCTGGTGTTGCTTGGCGGCGCCCTGGTGTCGTATCCCTACACGCAGGTCAGCGTTGCCAGACCGGTACTGATGGCGGGTGAGCTGGATGACAAGCAGGCACAGCAGTTGTTGCAGGCGCTGCTGAAAAATGTCTACCGGGCCTTCGATTTCCGCGACGAAAACGATGTGTACGATAAGCTGGCCCTGAGTGTCGAGGGTGATCTGCTCACTGATATCTATTTACAGAACCGTAAATCGTTTGCGGTGCAGAAGGCGGGTGGCGCACAAGCCAAGGTAAAAGATGTCGATATTCAACATGCACAGGCCGAGCGGCGGGAAGGCGATACCCCGACCTATGCCATCCGCGGTCAGTGGACGGCCACCGGCACGGTGGGCCACTGGGGGCATGTGCATACCCGCAGGAACCAGTATGATGCGATTGTCACCGTGAAAGCCGATCAGGGTGACTGGAAAATTTCGGGGCTGGAATTGCTGGAAGAACAGCGCATTGATCCAGCGACGCCTGGTGCTAACGCAGCGCGTTGAGTCATTTAACAGGAGAAAGAAACCATGAACTCACACTACACGACGGTTGTCCGGACATTTGTCGGTTGCGCCGCACTGCTGTTGACGCAATCCGTTCAGGCGGCAGGATTCTATGTTTCGGAAGTGGCCACACCGGGCAGCCTGGGGACGGCGGGCGTGGCAAACCCCGTCAACACAGTTTCAGCCGACTCATCGTGGACCAACCCGGCCGGTATGACGGGTTTAAAGCAGGATGAAATGCTGGCCGGCATGCAAGTGCTGCTACCAAAAATCGAGTTTGACTCGTCGGTGGCCGAGGCCGGTGGCAAAGATGGTGGCAACGCTGGCAATATCGCGGTGATTCCCGCGTTCTTTATGGTCAAGAAGCTGAATGAACGGGTTCGGCTGGGGTTCTCGCTGGTGGCTCCACAAGGCGGCGCCATGAGCTACGGTGACGATTTCGTCGGCCGCTACGGCGCCACTAAAGTCTCGCTGGCCGCGATTGGCGGTTCGCCGTCCATCGCCTACAAGGTCAACGATCGCCTGTCACTGGGGGCTGGTGTTTCAATCATCTATACGCAGTTTGAAGAGACTCTTGCCATTAACCAAAGTGCGCTGGTCCCTGGGCCAGCCACATTGCCGGATGGCAAGGTCAAGTTCGATAACATGACCGATCTGGGTTATCAGCCGTTTTTGGGTTTGACCTATTACCTGTCAGACAGCCTCATGCTGGGTGTTGTCTACCGTGCCGAAATGGACGTTGATCTGGAGGGGGATCTCAACTTCCGCAACCTGGCTTTTCCGACGCCGCCGGCCAACGACATAGAAATTGACTGGGATAACCCCCAGTTACTCAAGGCGGGCTTGCGTTACGAGTTTGCGCCTGGCAAGCGGCTGCTATTCAGCGCGGACTGGGAGGACTGGTCGGCGTTCAGCGAGAATCAGCTGGCGATTACCGGTGGAGCACTAGACCCGGCGGGTGTGCTGGAACGCAATTTCAAGGATACCTGGAGTGCCGGTGTTGCTTTTATCGATGGGAGTCTCGGGACCCGCGGCTATTCAGTCGGATTTTCCTATGACAGTTCGCCGGTGAGCAATAAGGATCGCACCATCGATCTGCCTTTTGACGAGACCTATAAACTTTCTGCCGCCTACGCCTGGAAGCGCAGCAAGCAGCTGGATTTCGGGCTTGGCGCGACGTTGATATATTTTGGTGAAGGCAAGGTTGATCAGACGGCGCAGGGTGTACGCTTCAAGGGTGAGTTCGATACCAATATGGCACTGTTCCTGGGTGGTACGCTGCGCTACCTGTTCTGATCTTTATGATCAGTATTGAGTCACTACACTTCGCTTACCCGCAAGACGGGTTTAACCTGCAGATCCCGACGTTTTCCGTCCCGGTCGGGGAGAAACTCGCCGTCATCGGCCCCAGTGGTTCAGGCAAGACCACGCTGCTCAACCTGATTGCAGGGATAGTCCAGCCGGAGAGCGGGCATATCCGGGTCGCCGGTACCCCGGTACATGCACTAGCCGACGCCGGACGACGTGACTTCCGCATCACCCGGATCGGTTTTGTTTTTCAGGACTTCGAGCTGCTGGATTATCTCAGCGTACTGGATAACATCCTGCATCCTTATCGCATCACTCGTGCCCTGCAACTCACGCCCGAGGTGCGCCAACGTGCTCGCGAGCTGGCCGGGCAGATGGGTATCGGTGACAAACTGCAACGTCATGCCGGCGACCTGTCCCAGGGTGAGAAACAACGCGCGGCCATTTGCCGGGCACTGTTGCCGCAACCAAAACTGATTCTGGCGGATGAAGCTACCGGCAACCTCGACCCGGACAACAAGCTGCATATACTCGAACTGCTGTTTGAGGCGGTTGATCAGCACAATGCCACCTTGCTGGCGGTTACCCACGACCACGAGCTGTTGCCGCGTTTTGACCGCGTGGTGGATTTCCATGATTTTCACAGCGGGAGTGCTGTGTGATCGACAGCTTTTATATTGCCTGGAAATACCTGTTATTCAGTAAAGCGCGCAGCGCCACGCTGGTTGCCTGTATCACCCTGATTGCGGTGCTACCGCTGGCGCTGGAAATAATCCTGGATGAAAGCGAACACCAACTGGTGGAGCGGGCAGTGCACACGCCACTGCTGGTGGGTGCCAGGGGCAGTGCGCTGGACCTGGTGATGAACAGCCTGTACTTCGCCGATGAGGTGCCGGAACTCATCAGCCTGGCGAGTGCCGATGAAATCACCGCCACGGATCTTGCGGTAACAATCCCGCTGTATGTGCGCTTTCAGGCGCGCGGTTTCCAGATTGTCGGTACCACGCTCGATTATTTCGATTTCCGCCAGTTGCGACTGGCAGAAGGAACACTGTTCGGCATGTTGGGCGAGTGCATTATCGGTGCCGCGGTTGCCAGCCAGCTCGGTCTGAAAGCAGGCGACAGCTTGTTGTCATCGCCGGAAACCGTCTTCGACCTGGCCGGTGTCTACCCGTTGAAGATGCGTGTAGCCGGGGTGTTGGCACCAACCCACAGCGCCGATGACCTGGCAGTACTGGTGGACGTCAAGACGGCCTGGGTCATCGAAGGCCTTGCCCACGGTCACGAGGACGTTGCCCGCAGCCGTGACAGTTCGGTCATTATCGAGCGTAGTGAAAGTAACGTGACCGCCAATGCCAAGCTGATGCAGTACACGGAAATTACCGCAACGAATATTGATTCTTTTCATTTGCATGGCAATCCTGCGAGCTACCCGTTGACGGCGGTCATTGCGTTGCCCCGCGATGACAAAGCCGCGGCGATTCTGCGCGGGCGTTACCAGAACATGGACACTCGTTACCAGATTGTTCCCCCTGCCGATGTTATCGATACCCTGATGAGCAACATTTTTCGCATCCGCAACGTGCTGGATGCGGTGATCCTGTTTGTCGGGCTGGCTACGTTGATGGCCCTGGTGCTGGTGTTTGCACTTTCCCTGCGCCTGCGGCAACGCGAAATCGACACCATTTTCAAACTGGGTTGCAGTCGTATGACTATTGCTCAGTTGCTGGGAGCGGAGGTCGTGATTATTGCAGCATTCAGTACCGTGCTGTGCCTGTTGATTCTTTTGGTGGTTTCACATTATGACCAGCAGCTGGTCAGAGAGCTGTTTATCTAGTTGGCCGTAACCTGCCATTTATAATATTCATGCATGCTTTAGTCGGTATGTTTGCGTGGGTACTCGTATAGATCGAGTGTCCCGGTATCCCGGTAAACCGCCGACCAGTCATCAACTGAAAACTCGATGCCGGCTATTGCACAGGTGGGCAGGTTACTGATGCCGGCGCTACACAGGTAATTACAAAAGTCTGTAAGTCCCGGGTTGTGCGCGACCAGTGCAATGCGTGCCTTGTTGTCTGGAAATGCCTGCACCACTTCCAGTAGCGTGTTCACCTCTGCGCCGTACAGTTTTTTATCGAAGTCGATACTTTCGGTTGGGTAGCCCAGTTCGCTGGCCAGTAGTTCGGCAGTAGTAGCTGCTCTCAGTGCAGGGCTGCTGACCATAAGGTCAAACTGTATGCCGTGTTCTTTTAGAATCCTGCCCATAAGCGTTGCATTGTCGAGTCCACGTTGATTCAGCGGTCGTTTGTAGTCATTGAGCAGCGCGTCGTTCCAGCTCGATTTGGCGTGGCGTATTAATGTTAATTGAAGCATAGTCATTAGCCAGCTACAGAGATGTGCCGGGATTGGTCTAGTCAGCTGCAATGAGCTGAGTGCGTATTTTTTCTGCCAGGGTCATTGCCTGCTCTGTGTTGTCGGCAAGGCAGTTGTAGTGTCCCATTTTTCTTCCCGGCAGCGCCTGTTTCTTTCCATACAGATGCAGTTTTGCGCTGTCGTATTGAAGTAGCGATGCCCATGGTGGGGAGTCGCTTTTCCATATATCGCCGAGAATGTTGACCATGACTACCGGTGACAGCAGTCTGGTCGATCCGGGCGGGAAGCCACAGAGCACGCGCACCTGTTGTTCAAATTGTGAAGTGACTGTGGCGTCCAGCGTGTAGTGGCCGCTGTTGTGTGGGCGTGGGGCCATCTCATTAACCAGCAGTTGCTGATCGCCTGTGACAAACAGCTCGACCGCCAGTACACCGCAATAGTCCAGTTTGTCAGCAAGACAGGTGGCCATGTCGATTGCCTGAGCTGTCAGGTTCCCGGGCAGTTGGGCGGGCACTGTCGTGGTATCAAGTATGCCGTTAACGTGCACATTTTCGCCAACCGGATAGGCTGCAATTTCACCGCGGGCACTGCGTGCCAGTATCACTGAGACTTCGCGTTCCAGTTGGACACGCTCTTCCAGAACACAGGGTATTTCACCGAGCTGCTGAAAGGCGGCTTGTGCTTCTGCAAGTGAGTGTACGGTGATCTGTCCTTTGCCGTCATAACCCAGTTGCGCGGTCTTTAGAATCGCCGGCATGTGCAGGCCGGCACAGGCAGCATCGAGGTCGTCAGCCTGTTGAATGGCGAAGAAGGGTGCTGTCGCCAGACCCTGTTCGCGAATGAAGGTCTTTTCGAGAATCCGGTCGCGAGCGATGGCTACTGATTTTGAGCCGGGATGGACGGGTACACGCGCTTCCAGAAACACCAGTGTTTCAGCGGGAACGTTTTCAAATTCGGTGGTGACGGCGGCACACTGCTCGCTCATTTCGCGCAGCGCGTCCTGGTCAAGATAGTCGGCTTGAAGGTGACGGTCGGCGAGTGCGCCAGCCGGGCTGTCGGGGTTGGGATCAAGTACCCAGACCCGGTAGCCCATGGTGCGGGCTGCGATACAGAACATACGTCCCAGTTGCCCGCCGCCGAGCACACCAAGGTTGGCATCAGGACTGATCACGGCCTGGGCGGCAGTTCCATGTTCAGCGCCATGTCACGTTGCGCTGCGCGGAAGTCGTCCAGTTCTTGTGCCAGTTTGTCATCCTGCAATGCCAGCAAACTGATGGCGTAGAGGGCTGCATTGGCAGCACCGGCTTTGCCGATGGCAAAGGTAGCGACGGGCACGCCTTTTGGCATTTGGACAATCGACAACAAGGAGTCCATGCCTTTGAGGTGTTGTGAGGGTACCGGAACCCCGAGTACCGGCAGACTGGTCTTGGCAGCCAGCATGCCCGGCAGGTGGGCAGCGCCTCCGGCTCCGGCGATAATGCAGGCTAGGCCGCGTTCACGTGCTGTGGATGCGTACTCGAACAGAAGATCTGGCGTGCGGTGCGCAGATACCACGCGGGCTTCGAAGTCGATGCCAAACTGTTCCAGCACCTCAGACGCAGCTTGCATGACTTCCCAGTCACTGTTGCTGCCCATCACCAAACCGACTTTCGTAGCGCCCATTTGTGGTACCGGAATCAGGAAAAACGCGCATTGTACCACCCGGAGGCCAGCTCGCCACAAGCTATTCGCCGAGTCCGTGCAGCACCGGTACAATGCGGCCCTGCAGTCAGGTGAAGCCGGAAACCGGGGGGAATATCAGAATGCTGGACGTCCTGTTTGAATCACAACTTAGCAGCTTGCCATTACTGGCACGCGGCAAGGTGAGGGATATTTACGCGGTGGGCGACGAGCATCTGCTGATCGTAACCACCGACCGTCTGTCCGCATTTGATGTGGTGCTGCCTGACCCGATACCCGGCAAAGGGGCTGTTTTGACAGCAGTGTCCAATTTCTGGTTCGATCGGACACGCTCCATCGTGCCTAACCATCTCGCGGATCTGGAGTTGGCGGACGTGCTGCCGGACGCCGCAGAGCGGGCCCAGGTGGAGGGACGCGCCATTTTGGTGAGGAAACTCAAGACCTTGCCCGTGGAAGCCATTGTGCGTGGCTACCTGATTGGTTCAGGCTGGAAGGATTACCAGGCCAGTGGCAAGGTCTGTGGTATCAGCCTGCCGGCGGGACTGCGAATGGCTGACCGGCTCCCCGAGGCCCTGTTTACGCCGTCGACCAAGGCTGATGTCGGCGATCACGACGAGAATATAGATTTCGCTCGTACCGAAACGCTGTTGGGGGCAGAAATGGCCGCCAGGGTGCGGGACGCCAGTTTGCAGCTTTACCGGCAAGCTGCCGATTTTGCCCTTGGACAGGGGATCATAATTGCGGATACCAAATTTGAGTTTGGGGTGGATGACCAGGGTGGCCTGGTGCTGATTGATGAGGCGTTAACGCCTGATTCTTCAAGGTTCTGGCCCCAGGATGACTACTCCGTGGGCATCAGTCCGCCGAGCTTCGACAAGCAGTACGTGCGCGACTACCTGGAAACACTGGACTGGGACAAGACACCGCCGGGACCGCACCTGCCCGATGAGGTTATCCAGCGTACTGCCGGCAAGTATCGCGAGGCTCTACGGCGACTTACGGGCAGCGATTTGCCCTGATCTGCGTTAATTGTGACTGAATTCATTAATGTTTCTTGTTCAGTGCCGATACCGTCAGAAGATCTGGTATCCGGCCGTCCCGGATAATCTATAATCGGTGAAACCCTGTCGGGTTTGTAAAAAATTTGGAGGCACAGACCATGCGCACAATATCCAAGAAACTGGCTGGCTACCTGATGGCTGGTATATTGACTATCACAACAGCAACGTTCCCGATGGTGGCCGGGGCGGACAGCTTTGACTATATGGCCGAAGACGCCAGGCCCACCGGTGGTGAAATGATGGCGGATGCGTTCCTGATGCGCCCGTTCATGCTGGTGAGTACGGTGGTAACGACAGTGACCTTTATTGTTATGCTGCCCTTCAGTGCTCTTGGCGGTAATGTCGGCGAATCTGCCCAAACACTGGTGGCTGAGCCAGCGGCTTATACCTTTACACGACCACTGGGTGAGCTGTAGCTGAAGCCCACTTCAAGCTGTTCAAAAACGGGGCTTCAGGCCCCGTTTTTTATTGGGTGAAGATCCAGATATACCCGCTGTTATAAAAAACATGCAGCAGAATGGGGGCAGTCAGTCCACCCGTTCGATCCTTGAATAAACCGAATATCAGCGAAGGGACAAATACACTTGCAGCCCACACTGGTGGGTGATTGATAAAGTGCAGGCCGGTAAACACCAGGCTGACCAGGATATTGGCGTGCGACAATAGTCCAAGCCGCCAGGGTTTCAAATACCGGTGTGCCAGATCCTGCAGCAGGCCCCGAAATACCAGCTCTTCCACGACAGGGTACAGCAGGGCCGGGTATAAAAATCTCATTGGTTCCCGTAGCGGCCAGCCAGGGACAGGTTCCGGCTGCAGCAGCAGGTACATGCCAAGCCACACCAGTAACGCGCCGGCAAGCGCGGCATAGAAAAGAGTGTCTCGCCAGAAATTCGGCCGGGTGGCGTGCATGCCGGAATCCTACTTGATTTGTACTGTTACGGCACCTGCCACGTCTCAGGTACAATCCACGTTTCAATATCGTTGCGGAGTGTTTGGTATGTATGGGTTTAGCGTACAAGTGAATTGTGGTTTCGATGAGGCAATCAGCAAGGTGACCGAAGCGTTGAAGACGGAGGGTTTTGGGGTGCTGACTGAAATCGACGTTAAAGCGACGCTGAAGAAAAAAATCGACGTGGATCGCAAGCCCTACACCATACTCGGCGCCTGCAATCCAGCGTTGGCTAATCAGGCCATTAATGCCGACCCTGATATCGGCCTGCTGCTACCGTGTAATGTGCTGGTTCGCGAAGAAGATGACGGCGCTATCACAGTCGCTTTTATGGATCCGGCGGCCGTACTGGGTCTGGTGGAACAAAGTGGCGTTGAGCAGCTGGCGGGTGAAGTGCGTGCCAAGCTGGAGAAAGTACGTGACCAGTTAGCCTGATCAGGCTGCCTTGCTGTTGGGCAGCATCGCTGCCCTGGCTTCTTCGAACTGGGCGTCGGCCTCGCTGGTGACCGGCTCCACAATGTCTATCGACAGGCCGGTGAGTTCCCAGCTGCCGGGCTCAAGTGCCGGTAACTGACCGGTGCCACTGCCGGTATTGTGTGCCATGCCACTGATAACATCGGCAAGATGTATGCTTGCGGTTTCCAGTCGGTAGCGCTCAGCCGCTGATGGTTGATGATGGTGGCGGGCGGTCTCAGTGAAACCTTCGGGCAGGTTCCAGGCAGACATCAGCTCGGCACCAACTTCGCAGTGGTCAAAGCCAAAGACCTCGCGCTCGGCTATGTGCAGCGGTATGGATTGATCGGTGGCCAGCTGTAATGACTGACGGGAGTGGTCCGGCTTCTGACGGTAAAGCACCAGGGAGCCGATATCGTGTAGCAGGCCCATTACAAAGCAACGCTCCGTGTTCGGTGCGCGCAGGTAACGCGCCAGTATGCGTGCCACGATTCCGGTATACAGGCTGTGCGCCCAGAATTTTTCCATATTGATGAGTTGATTCGGTATCCGGTTGAAGACACGGATAGCGCTCGAACCGAGAATCAGGTCGGTGAGCTCCAGGGTGCCGATGATGGTGATAGCGCGTGAAATAGTATCGACGCGCGAAGGAAAGCCGTAGAACGAGCTGTTCACAATTTTCAATAAACGGACTGTCAGCGCAGGGTCTTCGGCGATCACATCACCAATTTCAGAAGCCGAGGTGAGTGGATTATTGAGCAGCTCCATGGCGCGCATTACCACGCTGGGGAGCGAGGCCAGCTCAACAGTATCGTTGATCAGGTCTTTGGCGGCCAGATTCATTGGTCGTTATCCATAACTGCGTCCTGGCAATGTTATAGTTGACTAATAATCAGCCACTTAACTGGAGTGTCTGAGTGTTGCCCGCAACGATTTTCAGTTCCTGAGGTCCAATTCCACGGGCCGGGCATTTGAACTATCGTCTATTATTACTCATAAAGATATGATCTAACAATAATAAATACTGATGGCCCCCGAATTTACAGTATCCGGGGTGTCTGAGAGAATAGCGCCCCAGTTTCTGCTTGTTATTGACCTTGGAGATAAACCCTATGAAGAATTTACTTGCCGCCTCCCTGTCGGGACTTTTACTGGTAACTGCTAATGTCGCATTGGCTGGCGGTGATGCTGCTGCCGGAAAGGCAAAATCAGCCAGTTGTGCGGGTTGTCATGGAGCCGCCGGTAAAAGCGCCAATCCGATGTGGCCTAACCTTGCCGGCCAGAAAGATGCTTACCTGGTAAAACAGATGAAGGATTTCCGTGATGGCAAACGTAATGACCCGATGATGTCACCCATGGCCAAGCCACTGAGCGATGCGGATATTGATAATCTGGCTGCGTATTACTCCAGTCTGAAGTAAGTGCAGCGAAAGCTGAGGTGACGAAAGCCCGGTTTTATACCGGGCTTTTTTTTGTCTCGTCTGCCTGTAGGTGGTAATTAACCAGCAGAGCCAGGGTTAGCAGCACCAGCGCACCGGCCTGATGGGTGGCGGCCAATGGTACAGGTACCAGCAGCAGTAGCGTACTGATACCCAGTCCGACCTGGGCAACGGCCATGAGCATGAGCAGATGCGCAGCAGTGACAGCCGGGCGTGGCAGTGTTTGCCGCAACAGCTTTAACCAGAACACCAGGATGGCCAGGAATGTCGTGGTTGCCAGTACACGATGTACAAATTGTACCGTGGCAATATTCTCGAACAGATTGCGCCATCCCGGTTCAAGCATCCAGCCAGCCGGTGGCAACCACTGGTCACCCATGAGTGGAAACGTATTGTAGGCATGTCCGGCTTTAAGGCCGGCGACAAATCCCCCGGAGCTAATGGTTATCGCTATCAGGGCGAGTAGAAAACCGGCAACCCAGCGGGTCGTTACCGGTGTTGCCTGTGCGGATTTTTTCAGTATCAGGCCAAACAGAATCCACAGCAGGTAGGCATAGATCACCAGGGCCAGACCCAGGTGGGCAGTCAGGCGATACTGGCTGACATCAGGTTTATCAACCAGGCCGCTTTTCACCATGTACCAGCCCAGCAGGCCTTGCAGGCCACCGAGGACAAAGGCAAAAGCCAGTTTCGGGATGAGTTTGGGCGTCAACTTGCGTCGCCAGATGAAGTACAGGAACGGAAGCAGAAATACCGTGCCAATGGAGCGCCCGAGTACGCGGTGACTGAACTCGAACCAGTAGATCGATTTGAAACCGGCGAGATCCATGCCTACATTGATTTTCTGATACTCGGGTGATTGCCGATACTTGGCGAAAACGGTTTCCCAGTCTTGCTGGCTGAGCGGTGGTACAGCGCCGAATATGGGATCCCATTCGACCATGGAGAGGCCGGAATCTGTCAACCGGGTTACGCCGCCGAGAATGACCATGGCGAATATCATGGCGCAGCAAATGGTGAGCCACACTGCGACCTGGCGGCGCGATGTATCGTCGAGTTGTTGTGGAAATGCGGCCATTTGTCTTGAATGGTTATTAAAGCGGGACATTCTAGCTGATGTGTCTATGCTATGCTGCCGCAGGCCTTTTATACAAGGCCAAATTGAAAGTCTTTCTGGAGTCTGTTGCCCGTGCTAATGCGTAACCTGCTGATACTGATGCTCGCTGCTGCTGTTTTTTGGCTGGTTGCCGAGCGTCTTGTGCGCGATCAACCGGTTACAGAAAGCCCGGCAGCCGTACACACAGAACTGGAGCCGATTGTTCCGCCACCGACAAGCGGAACGCCGCAGCAGTTCGTTGCCGATATCAACGTGCACACTGTTGAAGAACTGGAGATTCTTTTTGCTCGCGTGGAGCAGCTACTTGAACGGCCGCGTGGCGCTGATGAAGAGCCATTGATTTCCGTGGTGTTGCACGGGCCGGAAGTCCAGTTTTTTGCGCTGCAGAACTATCAACAATACAAGGATGTCGTCGATCATGCGGCCAAGCTGTCCGCGTTGGGCGCTGTCGAAATCAGTATCTGCCGCACCCAGATGCGCGTCCGCGGTATTGCTCCGGACCAGGTGCCGGCATTTCTCAATCAGGTGCCTTACGGGCCCGGCGAGGTGGAACGTCTGATCAATGAAGGCTACGTTGTTATGTGAGTCGCCTGTTCAGGCGCATCAACAGCGGCTCGATGAGCGGCGCCTGAATAAACAGTGAAAACAGTACTACGCCATAGGCGGTAGCTTGCACTGTCCACCAACCCTCGAGCTCGGTCGGCAATGACAACACCAGGGCCAGCGTGACGGCGCCACGCAAGCCTCCGATGGTCATAAAGAGTTTGAAGTCGCCGGATATTTTCTGCTGGCCCGGTATAGCTGATGCCAGGCTGCAGGCCGACCAGACGCTGATCAGGCGAGTCAACAGTGCCGCGCCAATACCTATCAGCATTGCCAGCCAGCGTTCCTCGAACATGTTAAGTGTGACAGTGGCACCGGCGAGCAGGAACAGTGCGCTGTTGGCAATCCAGCCCAGATTTTCCCACCACTCCGAGACTGATGGACGGTGTTCCGCTGTGGTGATTTCCAGGCTATGTCCAAGCCACAGCCCGCAAGCCAGGCAGGCCATGATGCCCGATACGTGCAGCTGGGTTTCGGCGAGAAGGTAAGCGCCGTAGGCAGCCAGCAGGCTGGTAATAACCGGTTGTTGGAGGCGCTGGGTCAGCCAGCCCGCGATCACTCCAACCACGAGTCCGGTGCCCAGGCCGCCAAATGCGAGAACCAGAAACTCCCAACCTGCAGATGCAAGGTCGATGTGATTGCTATCGGTTATCGCCACACCGGTCAGTAGCATGAACAAAACAATGGTCGTGGCATCGTTAGTCAGACTTTCGCCTTCCATCATTGTCAGCAGTCGCTTCGGGACGGGCAGGCGTTTGGCGATATCTGTGACAGCCACCGGGTCGGTTGCTGCCAGTAATGCTCCACAAATCAGGGCGGTGATCCAGGGAAAGCCGCTTGCATGACCGATGCCGTAATACAGCAGAGCCGCAGTGATCAGCGTGGATACCAGCAGAAACGGCAATGCCAGCAGCAGAACCGGTAGCAGGTTGCGCAGCAGCAGGCGCGCATTCAGGTGGATGGCGGATTCAAATATCAGTGCCGGGAGAAAAACAAAAAATACCAGATCGTGAAAATGGTACCAGCGCAGACCGGTATCGAAGCCGGCGCTGACAATGAGCTGCGCCCCGGCAAAACCGCCGGCCACCAGTGCGGCACTGAATGGCAGGTGCAGGCGTCGTGCCACAGGCTCCAGCAGCAGGGCTGTGAGCAGCATGGCCATTACTATCAGCGCGACGGAGCTTATCGGCATGAGGCAAACGATCTGCGTGGATGTGCAGGTTCGACCGTTTCCTCTACCCGGGGTTCACAGCAATTCAGCGCGGTCAACTTGTCCGTAGCGATCCAGCGTAAGCCGCAGGTGTCCCTGGCAGGGAATGCGTCCGGCGATGCAGCCAGAGCCTTCCATGAGGATTTCCTCGAACTGAACAAAGGCTATGACGTGATGATCATTCTGCTCGATAATTTCGTAGTTCATCGACTGGTTGTCGATCCAGCCATTCTGTGAGCAGAAGGCGGTTAATTCACGGCATGACAGCAGGTAACGCTCAATGTTTTGCATTAAGTAGTGCATGGTTATGAATGATGGGTAAAGTCATCCTCAAACAGATCCGGATCATTCGGCTGTGCCATAAGGTACCCGTGCCGGTTATCTTCGGACTCAAAATAGTTTTTTAACGTAGCCATCCCGCTGCCTTCAACAACAAACGGGTGGTGCTCCAGTTCGGTGACCTTGTTACCGGTCATCGGGTCAATAGTGGTCACCATCACGTTGCGCCTCCTTCCGGGTCATGCGAGCAAACCTCCGACCCGGATGTCGGTGATCTGGAAAAAGTATAGATGGCTTTTGAGCGCCTGCAAGGTGGCGGGCGCCGTTTTTGGTGTCAAAGTTCAGACACTGCAAGCGCTGCTGGCTAGCGGTTGTGGTAACGGTTCAGGTCAAACAGTCCGGAAAGTTCTGGCTCTGAAGTGGCGTAATAATCCTGAAACCAGTCTGCCAGCAGCCAGAAGGAGGGATTGGTCCGGCGCACACCGTACTGCTCAACGAAATCCTGATGGTCTGCCTCCGAATGAATGGCGGAATATTTTTTTGCGAACGCAGCGAGGTCCGAAAGCTCGATATCGAAAAAGAAATTCGGATACGAGCCGTGTAATCCCTTGAGTATTGTCAGGGTATAGTTGTCTATATCGCGGCGGTTATCATCGTTGCCGGAAAACATCGATGTAATGTTTTTGTAGGCCTTGTTAAGAATGAGGGTGAAGGCCAGGTCGGGCTTGCTGGCGTCGCTTTGCCGGACGCGCAGGAACGAAAGGTCGGGCACGTTGGTGAGGTCGGCGCCGGTGATTTTTGCAATATGCGCCAGGTTGCGTTCTGCGGCCAGGGTGCCCTTGTCGTCCTGGGGGTATTGGCAAGGCTCGGTCGGGCAGCGGTTGATGTAATCGATAGTACTGATGTCGGGCCCGAGATGACTGATGATCGCTTTGTACAATTCATTCTGTACGTCATAGGTACGGTAACCGCTGACCTTGTCGACCTTGAGCCATTCATTGGGTTCATCCAGATGGGTCTGCAAATTCGACCGCAGACCGGCGTACCAGGAGTCACGAATTTGCTTGCGTCGCTTCGATGGCAGGAAAGCGAGGAAATGATCTTCGCCCTCCATACGTAGAAAATCCATGTACAAACGCGTGTTCAGCTGGTGGCCAACATTGCCATAAACGTTGAAGCCAGCCACCAGCAGATAGTGGATGCGCTCGAATGTCGGGTAGTCGAGTATCCATGCGGTTTCCGGGTAGTTGCCTAAAAGACCGTGCTCCACCGAGGCGCTGTCAAAATGACGGAATACCGTGAGCGCGGCGTTCGGGTTGCTGTCATCACCGTCCCAGATAAAGTCCATGGCCTGTGTGAGTGTCTGGTCCGGGAGTTGCGCGAAATATTTTTCCTTGGCATTCATGTAATCGGTGAGCAAATACCAGTACTTGGTCCAGGCTCCGAACATACGAAAGGTGTTGCCGTCTTCGCTCGGTATCTGCAGGTACGGAGCTACTTTTTTCAGGAACGCGGGGTTCAGGGTAACAAGATCACTATCAGGGCTGAAGAACACCACCCAGAAGTTATCTTCGATGACGTTCAGAGCTATCTGGCCACGGCAGACCGGGCCCTTGATAAAGCCTTCAATAAAGAAGCGTGCATCGTCCAGCAGAAAACGATAGCGCGATACGGGCGGGATAGCGGCATACACATCAAACGGATTGGCAGTGATTTCCGGATTGTAGGACGGCAGCGTATCTACTTTGTATTCAGGTTGCAGGAACAGCTGGTTAAAACGTGCCAGCTTGTGCGGCGACAATTCATAAACCACGTGGTTCTTGGCGACAATGGAAGCATGGTAAGCGCGCAGCCGGTAGAAGAAAGGTGTTTTGCCGGGATCGTCGTAAGGGCGCAGTGTCGGTATCTCGGCAACCGGTTTTCCCGGTGGTGTGCTGGAACGGACCAGCCGGAAGAACTCACGCGCAGGGCTGTTGCTGAAATGTAAATGCGCCTGGAACAGATGTTCGTAAAGGTAACGGCTGACCAGTTTTTGCTTGTTATCGCTGCCGTTGAGGAACGCTTCCCAGTCAGTAATCTGCTGCCTTGCTGTAGCTGATATGGCGGGCGGTGGCGGTGCAGGTGTACCCAGCGCAACCCACTGCGACAGGCTGGTGTACTCCTTGTCGCCTAGATTTGGCATCGCGTAGGGCATGCCCCAAAGCGGGTGTTTGCGGGCATACTTCTCGAATTCGTCGCCTTTGGCGCACACCTGGTCGCGGTCGAGGCCAAGGTCAAAATCTTTGGGCAGGCGTCCGCTGCCGGGTTGAGGGTGCTGTTGCTTGAGTTGCAGCAGCTTATACAATGTTGACTGTTCGAGGTTTTCGCGAGGCGAGCCGGGCGTGTCACTTACAACCGGGAAGAATTCTTTCTTGCGCCATTCCGCAGCCGAGGTGGCATCTATGCCGAGACGGGTCGGTTCAGCACCACTGATGCGCGTGCCGTCGTAGACCTTTTCTTTGCTGGCACCGCGTTGCAGGCCCTCAATGGAAGATAATTTCAGCTGGCAGGGTGCATCGTAACAGCCGTGACAGACGACACAGCGCCGCTCGAGTACCGGTTTTACCTGGCTATTGAAATCGATGCCATCTGCCGGCAGATTTGCCAGCAGTTGTTCATCTGCAAAAACGGGCCCGATCGAGGTAATAATCAGGAAGAGGAAGAGCAGCGTGAAAGTGGTGTGCCGGTGAAAAGGGGGCAAGCTGGACATGGGAGTTACACGAATAGCGTCAGTACACCCGTGTAACCATACAGTCTTTGGTTAAAGATTTCGCCATTGGCAAAGAAGCCGACCAGTGGGAACTCACCCAGTGTTTCCTGGATCATTTTGAGTTCTGCCGAATCTTCGCCGAACAGGGCTTCGCCACGCCCCAGGCATGAATAGTACAGCCCGCCCCGGGGTGTGCCATTTACGCGTTTCCTGAGGTCGTCAAGCATGCGCTGCATATCTTCCTGGGCGGTCTTGCCATCGCGACGGCAAAACTGGATTTTTTGGCCGGGGTGAATCATGTCGCCAATGGCTATGCGTTTACCTTCGGTGTCTATCCCTATCAGGTTGCGTACCAGGTAATCGTCGGTATCCGAATTTTCGATGGGAAGGCCGGCAAAAATATAACCGGCGGCACGATTCAGGTCGCGGGCGAGTATTTCGCCAATGTCCTCGTTAAAGACATCAAGCGCGGGGCGTTGATCGATGTAGTTGATGATATTGCTGTCACAGTCAGTGATGATGTGTTTGCCGGCTATCGGGGTGCAACCCTGGCTTAGTGCCGTCGCCACTGCAACCTTGTCGTTGAACACCACGCCGGACAGTCCGCCCTCGAGCAGGTCATCGGCAATCTGCGGATTTGCACCCTCTGAAGAGCTTAGTCCGCCCACCAGGTATCCGCCCGGCAGTTCTTCATACAACTGACCAAGTAACCGGGGAACGTTACCGTTTGTCGGGTCACCATGGATAACCGCCAGGTGACTTGGCGAGGATTGCAGCCAGTCTTCCCAGCCACCAGGCAGATGATCAGCAGCACGGTTATAGAACGGTAGTACGCGGAAGCTGTCGGCAGGAAAGTCGCCGATCATTATCGCTATTGCAGATGTTTGATGGTATTCGGTGGCGGTCGCGCAGATACCGATGCCTACCGTACCCGCCCAGTGTTGAATGGCGGTGGCATTGCGCAGTCGCTCGTAAATCTCCTGCAGGTGATTTGCGTAACTGTCGGCAACGTAGACAAAACCGAGGTTGGCTGCGTCAGAAATTTCTCCAAGCTGTGCCAGGCAGCTGTCTACCGCCTCTTGCCAATTGGCTGATGACGCATGTCCGAGCGCAAAAGGCCGCTTGTCGTTCATGGCTTGTTCTCATGGAAAAGGGGCGTCAGCTCCAAGCTGCACGCCCCTTTTGTCTGTTGTAAATCCGCCGAGACCGGTATCAGGCGGACTTTCTGTTATCCATCATGCGCTCGATGATCGGTGCCAGGATGATTTCCATGGCAAAGCCCATTTTTCCGCCTGGTACCACCAGTGAGTTACGACGCGACATGAACGAACCCTCCAGCATACTCAGCAGGTTCGGGAAGTCGACTTCCAGCTTGGCTGGATCGCGGAAGCGTATGACGACGAAGCTTTCGTCCGGTGTCGGAATATCTCTTGCGATGAACGGGTTGGATGTATCGACTGTTGGTACACGCTGGAAGTTAATGTCAGTGCGTGAGAACTGCGGCGTGATGTAATGCACGTAGTCGTGCATACGGCGCAGAATGGTATCGGTGACCACTTCTGCCGAATAGCCACGCTGGGCGCAGTCACGGTGAATTTTCTGGATCCATTCAAGGTTAACGATTGGCACTACGCCGATCAGTAGATCAACGAACTGTGCCACATTGGCGTTGCCGTCTACGGCGCCACCGTGCAGGCCTTCATAAAACAAAAGGTCGGTGCCGGGCGGAACTGCCTCCCAGGGTGTGAATTCTCCGGGCTTCTGACCGAATGGCTCGGCTTCTTCATCGCTGTGCAGGTAGTAGCGGCGTTCACAGCTGCCGGTCTCGGCGTAGGTCTTGAAGGTTTCGGCGAGCTTTTCGAACAGGTTGGCATCGGGACCAAAGTGGCTGAAGTTGGTTTTGCCGGATTCTTCGGCCTTGGTCATGGCTTCTTTCATCGCGACGCGATCGTAGCGATGATAACTGTCGCCCTCGATAACCGCCGGGTTGACGCCTTCACGGCGGAAAATATGCTCAAAAGCCACCTTAACGGTCGTGGTACCGGCGCCGGAAGATCCGGTCACAGCGATCACTGGGTGTTTCCTGGACATGCCCTTCTCCTTAAAACTTTTAACTGAAAATCTGTGCAGCACCCCGTCGGCATGGTGATGCCGGCCCTGGTGCATAAAATCTCTATTTGCCGCGCAAATCAGGCTCGATGCAGCGGCGACCGCCTCGCGGCCAGAACGGCGTATTGAACCATTTTTGCCCGTCGGGCGACAACTCAAATGTAACTAACTGTTTAAAAGTATTTTTTATGGGATCACAGGGTATACGGGCTATTTCACGGTCAAGCTGAAATTAGAGAATTGTCTCGGCCTCCCGTATACTTTTTGTGGCTAAACCGGGTCGATGCCCGGGTTATCTCCGGGGCTGGCTCGAGATCAGAAATAAAATTTCTATGGAGATGCAGCGTATGACTGACGTGTGGGGGGTGCTCGCCGGTTGGCAGCGGATGTTCGTACCTTTTACCAGCTGGATCGGTGAGTTACGCCATGCCAGCACGATCAGGGCAGACCTGGTCGCGGGTATAACGGTGGCACTGGTGCTGGTACCCCAGTCCATGGCCTACGCCCAGCTGGCCGGGTTGCCTCCCTATATAGGACTGTATGCTTCATTTATCCCGGTGATGATTGCAGCGCTGATGGGCTCATCACGGCAGCTTGCAACCGGGCCAGTGGCTGTCGTCTCGTTGATGACCGCCGCCGCGCTGGCGCCTTTGGCTGGCGGCGACATGAGCCTCTATATCGTCTATGCCGCAATACTCGCCATCATGGTGGGACTGTTCCAGGTGATGCTTGGAATGTTCCGTCTCGGTGTACTGGTTGATTTCCTTTCACATCCCGTAGTGGTTGGTTTTACCAACGGTGCAGCCATCATTATTGCCACTTCACAGCTGAGCAATTTATTCGGTGTTAGTGTTGAAAAGGCCGAACACCATTACGAGACTGTGTGGCGGGTGCTGGTGGCAGCGAGTCAGAGTACACACATGCTGACTTTGCTGATGGGGATTGCTGCGCTTGCCATCATGATTTTGCTCAAGAAGTACCTGCCGAAAATACCTAATGTGCTGACTGCGGTAGCAGCGACTACAGTGGCTTCGTGGCTGTTTGGTTTTCAGGATGCAGGCGGCAAAGTCGTTGGGGAAATTCCCAGTGGTCTGCCAGGCTTCAGTCTGCCGGTAGTTGACTTGAAGGTTGCCGGTCAGCTGGTGGCGGCAGCTATTACCATTTCCCTGATTGGTTTCATGGAAGCGATTGCTGTCGCGAAGGCGATGGCAGCGGAAACCCGGCAGCGTCTTGATACCAACCAGGAACTGTTTGGTCAGGGGCTGGGTAACATATCCTCGGGCCTGTTCGGAGGCTACCCGGTATCAGGTTCATTCTCGCGTTCTGCGGTTAATATCAGTGCCGGCGCCAAAACCGGCTTCTCATCGATTGTCACCGGTGGCGTGGTCGCGATTACGCTGTTGTTCCTGACACCGCTGTTGTATCACCTGCCGCAGGCAACACTGGCTGCGGTCATCATCATGGCGGTGGTCAACCTGGTCAAGATCGAGCCCATTAAACACGCCATGAAGGTGCAGAAGCACGACGGCTACGTCTCCATCATCACTTTTGCACTGACATTGGTGATGGCGCCGCACCTTGAGAAGAGCATTATTATCGGGGTTTTGCTGTCGCTGGGGTTGTTCGTGTACCGCACCATGCGGCCACGTTTTGCCGAGCTGTCGCTGCATTCTGACGGTACCTTCCGTGACGCCCATGCATACAACCTGGAGCGTTGCCGTGATATTTCAGTGTTGCGCTTTGATGGATCCCTGTATTTCGCCAACGCGGGTTATTTCGAAAGCCGGGTGCTTGCCAACGTGGCCAGCAAGCCGGAGCTCAAATACGTAATACTCGACCTGGAAGGCGTCAACCAGCTCGATGCCACCGGTGAGGCGGTGATCGGTAGCCTCTATGAAAACCTCGAAACTGCAGGCGTCAGCATATTGATCGCCCGCTGCAAGGCGCAGATCATGCGGATTTTCGAACGTTCCGGCCTGAAAGAGGAAATCGGGCCCGAGCACTTTTTCCGTACCCGTACAGATGCCATCGAGTATGCACGTGAGCGTCTGGGAGATCAGGCGATGGCAGAGTCACCGCTCAACCCTGTTCAGTCGGTAAGAAGAACACGCATGAAGATCACACCCGAGACCAGCTGAGCGAAAGCTCTCGCGGATTTAGCAATTAATTATTGAGAGTCGGGATCGATTCCGGGCGAGGATGCCCGGAAGAAACACTTACGGTCTGATTTCGATCGGCGTTTTTCTCTGTACCGCATCCCACACAATATCCATATCACTGTTGGTCAGGGCAATGCAGCCGTTGGTCCAGTTAATCATTTGACTGAAGGGCGTCAGCCATGCCTTACCGTTGGGTTGGCCGTGGATCATAATGTCTCCGCCGGGCCTGACCCCGCGTTGTTTTGCCTGGGCGCGGTCCTGTGCGTTCGGGTAGGAAATATGGATGGACTTGTAGTACTTGCTGTTACTGTTTTTATACCCCAATGTGTAATTACCTTCCGGTGTGCGTTCATCGCCCTGCTGCTGCTTGTGACCGTTGGGGTTGGCACCGAAAACAACGTGAAACGAGGCAAAAGCTTCACCGTCTTTCATCAGGTGGAGAACGTGCTCGCTCTTGATTACCAGCACTTTGTCAGCAATGGGTTCGGCGAGGCTGGTCAGGGGTGACAGCAGCAGCACAAGTGCCAGTATGCGGCTGACAAGGTTCATTGTTCGCTCCAGGATGAAAGGGCGCAGGGAGGATAGTGGCCCGATGTGCCAGACCGGTCAACCCACAGCACAATTTGTTAGTTGCGCCGGTAGATCAGATCCCAGACGCCGTGCCCGAGGCGGCGGCCCCGTTGTTCGAATTTTGTGGTTGGCCGATAGTCCGGGCGTTCGCTATAGCCTTGATTGCCGGCAGCGTTGGAGAATGCCGTTGCAGATTCCATGACTTCGAGCATATGTTCAGCATAAGCCTGCCAGTCGGTGGCCATGTGGAAAATGCCGCCACGCTTTAGCTTGCGTGCCAGCAGGTTAACGAATGGTGGTTGAACAATGCGCCGTTTGTGGTGCTTCTTCTTGTGCCAGGGGTCCGGGAAAAACAGCAGCACCCGGTCGAGGCTGTGGTCATCGATACACTGATTGAGAATTTCCACTGCGTCATGGCAGTAGATGCGCACATTCTCAAGCCCATCAATCTCGATCTGTTTCAGCAAGTGGCCGACGCCTGGCCGGTGAACTTCGATGCCGACGTAGTTGCTTTCAGTGTCCTGCCTTGCCATGGCCGCGAGGCTGGCGCCATTGCCAAACCCGATTTCCAGGGTCAGGGGTGCAGTGCGGCCAAAAGCGACCGGAGCTACAAGGCTGGTGTCGGCGGCCAGGCCATAGCGTGGCCAGAGTTCATCCAGCGCACGTTGCTGTCCCGGCGTGAGTCGTCCCTCACGGCGGACGAACGAGCGGATGCGCCTGGTGTGTTGGTCTGTGTTATGTTCCGGGTCTGACATATAGCGATTTCCTGAGCCACGGGATTATACGACCTTGCTGAACGACTATCTGAATAAAATTCTGACCTGGCTTGGTCAGCTGGACTACGCAGCGCTTGGTTGGGAGTTATTGGTTCTGGCGCTGGCTTTCGGTGGCGCACTGGTTGTGCATCGCACCGGGGGCCGGTTTCTGCTCGAATCCAGTTCGGCTATCGCTAGCGGGCACTTCAAGCGCATCACCATGCGCAGCCTGCAGCGCATTGTGTTTCCCCTGAGTATGTTGCTTGGCACGGTTGTCGGTAAAGCCATTCTGCAGCATTTTGATCTTCCCGTGTTGTTGCTGAAGCTGGCGGTGCCGTTGCTGTTGTCGCTGGCGGTGATACGGCTGGCTGTATACGTGCTGCGCAAGGCCTTTGACCCCAGGCCTCAAATGAAGGCCTGGGAAAGTATTATCAGTACCTCGATCTGGGTGCTGGTTGCCATGCATCTGCTGGGTTGGTTGCCGGAAGTGGCCAGTACGCTGGACGCGGTGGGTTATACCTTCGGCGCGGTACGCATTTCCCTGTTCACTGTGCTCCAACTGGTTGTTGCAGTCGCTGTGCTTATGGTGTGCGCGGCCTGGTTGTCGCGTGCTATAGAACAAGGCCTGTCCGGTTCCCAGCATTTGAGCCCGAGCGTCAAGGTCGGTCTGGGAAAGACGCTCAAATTTTTGCTCTATACGCTGGCCGGCCTGCTGTCGCTCAAGGCAGTGGGTATTGACCTGAGCGCACTGACAGTTTTCGGTGGTGCTCTGGGTGTTGGTATCGGTTTTGGCTTGCAGCGTATTGCCAGTAATTTTATCAGTGGCTTTATTCTGGTGTTCGATGGATCGATCCGGCCGGGTGATGTTATCAGTATCAATGAAAAATTCGGCTGGGTGCAGGAGCTGCGGGCGCGTTATATCGTGGTGCGTGACCGCGATGGCGTGGAGACGCTGATACCGAATGAAAACCTCATTACTACGGAAGTCATCAACTGGAGTTACAGTGATCCGCGGGTGCGTTTGAAAATGCCAGTGCAGATCAGTTACGACGATGACCCGGAGCGGGCTATGGAGATAATGATCGAGGCGTCGTCTGTGGCCGAGCGCGTGCTGCAGGATCCAGCGCCGGCGGCGCGGCTGATCGGGTTTGGTGATAGCGGTATCGATCTGGAGTTGCGTGTCTGGATTCGTGATCCCCAGGAGGGGGTGGCGAATGTGCGTTCGGATGTGAACCTGGCGATCTGGAAGGGGTTCCAGGCGGCCGGGATCAGTATTCCGTTTCCGCAGCAGGATGTTCGGGTTAAGGAGTTGCCGGCTCAGGCCTGAGGTTGGTGGTGGCTCTGTGAGTACGGTGGTCCATTTGACGCTTCGGGTGCGGCATGCACAGGCGCATCAAATGGACCACCGTACTCACGGAGCTTTGGGGTCTATGTAAAATTTAGAAGAAGGTGCCGTCTACCGGTGATGAGGCGCTGGCGAAACGTTTCCGGGGGATGCGTCCGGCGAGGAAGGACTCGCGCCCGGCTTCGATAGCTTTCTTCATGGCGGATGCCATCAATATCGGATCTTTCGCGCCGGCAATCGCGGTATTCATCAACACACCATCACAACCCAGTTCCATGGCGATAGCCGAATCTGAAGCGCAGCCGACGCCGGCGTCAACGAGGATGGGTACTTCGGCGTTTTCGACGATAGTGCGGATGTTGTAGGGGTTGCGTATGCCCAGGCCGGAACCGATCGGTGCGGCCAGTGGCATGACGGCGACGCAGCCCATTTCTTCGAGGCGTTTGGCAACGATGGGGTCATCGTTGGTGTAGACCATGACTTTGAAGCCGTCGGCGATGAGTGTTTCGGCGGCGGTCAGGGTCTGGGTGATATCGGGGAAGAGGGTTTTTTCGTCGCCCAGGACTTCGAGTTTCACCAGGTTGTGGCCGTCCAGCAGTTCGCGTGCCAGGCGGCAGGTGCGCACGGCGTCTTCGGCGCTGTAGCAGCCGGCGGTATTCGGCAGGTAGGTGTAGCGGTCGGGTGGCAGTGTTTCCAGCAGGTTGGGCTCGTCCCTGGTCTGGCCGATGTTGGTTCTGCGGATGGCGACGGTGATGATCTCCGCGCCACTGGCTTCGACGGCAAGTCGGGTTTCTTCCATGTCCTTGTATTTGCCTGTCCCTACGAGCAGCCGCGATTGGTAGGCTATGCCATCGATCATCAGTGGATCGGCAATGGACGGGCTGTTGGTTTTCATGACGCTGGACATGTTGTTCTCCTGAAAAGTTGCCGCGGTGCGCTAGCCGCCGCCGATGGCGCGTACAATTTCGATCTGGTCGCCCGGCTGGAAGCGGTGGCTGTCAAAGGTGCTGCGCGGTACGATCTCGCAGTTGACCTCTATCGCCAGACGTTCGTTGGCCAGACCCAGGTGTTCGATTAACTGGCTGGCGCTGATGTCGTCCGGCAGTTGCTCGGTTTTACCATTGATGAGCAGTTCCATGGCCGGGCATTCTACCGGAAAAGTTGCAATGGAGGAGATTCCGTGGACAAATAACGGGTTATGGCAGACTTACAGGAAGACCTGATCAATGCCGAGCAGGCTGGCACGCTGGATGGCCTGTTCTATGAGCGGGTGCGACGCAGCCCTGGGCTGACGGCTTACCAGGATTTTGACCGGCAAAGCGGTAGCTGGCGCGATAGCACCTGGGCCGATGTGGCTCAACAGGTGGCGCGCTGGCGGGCGGCACTTGCCGCGGAGGCGTTTGGCGATGGTGAGCGCGCCGCTATTTCACTGCGTAACGGCCTCGATTGGGTCTATTTCGACGTGGCGGTGCTGGCGGAAGGATTGGTCTCGGTACCGCTTTACACAGAAGACCGTCCCGATAATGTGTCTTATATTATCGAAGATGCCGCCGTCAGCCTGCTACTGGTACAGAGTCTGGCGCAGTGGAAAAAACTCGCGCCAGCGCTGCACGATGACAACCCCTTGCAGCGGATATTGGTGCTCGAAAAGCCAAAGGATCCAGATAAACAGGCTGCCGCGCTCGAGCAGGATGAGCGTCTGCGCTTTGTTGAAGACTGGCTGCCCTCACAGGCACCATCTATGGAACGGCGTGAAGGTGACCCACACGCATTGGCATCAATCGTCTATACCTCAGGGACAACCGGTCGTCCCAAGGGTGTGATGCTCAGTCATTATAATATGCTCTCGGTTGCGCATGCGGCACTGGCCTGTATTGATTGCTATCAGGAGGATGTTTTCCTGTCGTTTTTACCACTTTCGCATACCCTGGAGCGGACTGCCGGCTATTACCTGCCGATGATGGCGGGCGCTTGTGTGGCGCATGCGCGTTCGGTGTCGCAACTGGCCCAGGACCTGGTGACCGTCAGGCCGACGGCGATGATAGCGGTGCCGCGAATATTCGAACGTGTGCATGGCCGCATTCTGGAAAAGCTGGACAAGCAATCGCCGCTGGCGCGCAGCCTGTTTGATGCAGCCGTGCGTGTCGGCTGGCAGCATTTTCTCTGGCGCCAGGGCCGGGCGCGCTGGACGCCCGCGTTGCTGCTGAATCCCCTGCTAAGGAAGCTGGTCGGCGACAAGGTGACGGCGAAGCTGGGCGGCAATATGCGCTATGCGGTGAGCGGTGGTGCTGCGCTTCCCTTCAAGGTTGCGCAGACCTTTATCGGTCTCGGGCTGCAAATCCTGCAAGGCTATGGCTTGACCGAAACCAGCCCGGTTATCAGTGCCAATCGGCCGGGCAATAACGATCCGTTGAGCGTCGGTGAGCCGTTTCGCGGTATAGAAGTCAGGATCGGCGAGCATGACGAGCTGCAGGTGAAAACACCCGGCATGATGTTGGGCTACTGGAATAACCATGCTGCCACCAGGGAGGTGATCGACCCGGATGGCTGGCTGCATACCGGTGACCAGGCGAAGATCGAAGACAAGCGTATTTATATCACCGGGCGGCTCAAGGATATTCTGGTGCTTTCCAATGGCGAGAAAATTCCGCCGGGCGATATGGAGTCGGCTATTTGCATGGATAGCCTGTTCGACCAGGCGTTGATTGTGGGTGAAGGCAAGTCATACCTGAGTGCCATACTGGTGCTCAATTCCGAGCTGTGGTTCGGCTTTGCCAAAGACCGGGGGCTGGATCCGTTCGAGCGGGACAGCCTGGATAATGCCGGTTTGCAGAAAAAGGTGGTATCCAGGATCCAGGTGCAGCTGCACGATTTTCCCGGTTATGCCAAAGTGCGCCGGGTCATCCTGACGCTGGATCCCTGGACAGTGGAAGACGGGCTGATGACGCCGACGTTGAAACTGAAGCGGGCCAAGGTGCTGGAGCAGTTCGCTAACCAGATTGAAACGTTATATAGCAGCTGAACGGCAGCATTGAAAAAGGCGGTCGTAGACCGCCTTTTGAGTTTTAGATAGACGCTAAATTATTTTCAGGTCAGTGGGGTTAAACGAATTTCCACGCGCCGGTTCAGGGAGCGTCCTTCAGGCGTATCATTGGAAGCAATAGGTGAAGTTTCTCCCGCTCCCTGGGTAACCACACGCTGTGGCAGCACTTGCTGGCTTTCCAGGTAACGCGCCACGCTGCTGGCGCGGGCTACCGAGAGTTGCTGGTTGTAATCGGCGGCACCCGTACTGTCGGTGTGGCCGATGACATCGACATAGGTTTTCTCAAACTCGTTAATGACCAGCGCGACCGAATCCAGCACCGGGTAAAAATCTGCCGAGATGTTGCTGGAGTCGGTGGCGAAGGTGATGTTGCCTGGCATATTCAAAATAACTGAATCGCCCACGCGGGTAACGCTGACACCAGTCCCTTGCAGCTGTGCACGCAATTCGGCTTCCTGCTTATCCATGTAGTTGCCAACCGCGGCACCGGTCAGGGCGCCGATACCCGCGCCGATGAGCACGCCTTTGCGCTTGCCGCCGCCGAGAATGGCGCCAGCGATCGCGCCACCGATAGCGCCAATGCCGGTTCCCTTGGCGGTATTGCTGGTTTTCTGTTCGCCGGTATAGGGATCTGTCGTTTGGCAGCCGCACAGGGCCAGGGTAATAGCTGCGCTGGCTGCCAGAACGGGAAGATTAATCCGTTTTTTGGCCCGGGTTGTTCTGTTTGGGCGGGTTGCAGCGTGCGTACTAATGCGTGTCATATTTTGTGCTCCATGGGCTGGTCGTTTGATTTGCTATGTTGAGGATAATGTATCGACAGGCCATGCGGGATATCAAGCAAGAACATTTATTCCTGGGAGGCTCTGGCATTACACCCACTGTCTCATTATGAGGCTGCCTTCTCAATTGCAATGCCGATAGGATCTGTGAGCCACTTCGTGATGCCTCTCTCACCGATTTGCAAATGTTAATGTATACAGCAACTTATTAGGGGCGGGGCTGCTACCGTCGCTAACCCAGCAAGTTGTCGAAAAATCTGACAAGTTCTCTTTCACTGCCTTTTTCGGCTAACTCGTTGATCAATAATTAATTTATTTATGCAGATGTGGACTTCAAAGAGGGTGGCAGTGTCAGGAAGCTTGTCAGATTCGTTTTTGCTCATTCAGAGGTTTTTCTTAACTTGCTGATTTAATAAATATTTAATAGTAAGGTATGAATCATGCACGTTAAAACCGAAGTCGCGTTACCTTGTTGTAACAGGGATGCTGATAAAAACAAATAAATTGTCTCTTTGTCTGAGCCGGAACACCTTACGTTTTCTGGTCAGTATATGCACTTACTTGAGTGCTAAGTGACTGAATAAGAGAGTATTAATTTTTTGGCGCGAAGCTGCCTTAAAGTTTAGCTTGGAAATCTTGCGGCCACAAAGAGCGGTGAGATCGATAGGAAATATCGGAGGAGAGGGTTAATGAAGAACAATGGAAAACTGTATGCCGTCGTGGGCATGCTGATGCTCGCTGGTAGCATAAGCCAAGCACACGCAACACCGGTTACATACGATCTCACCTACAGCAACAACGCCACAGGCCACATAAGCGGCAATCCGTGGAGCGTAACGAACCATATACCTAACGGGACGACCTACGCGACGGTCACCATCGACGACATGGTCACCTCTGGGCTGATTAACTTCACTGTCGACCTGTCCTCATACTGGGATGATAAGACAACGGGTAGCAATTTTGGTATCCAATCTTTTGGTTTCAATTTGGCTGGAGCTGCAACCGGGCTGATGGCCGCTGATGTGGATGATTCAACTTTACCCTCAAACTGGGGTGCAACCGTGGACCTCTCGGGCACCAATCAGGACGGACTCGGCGGCTTCGACGTGACAATCAATAAAACTGGTAACGGTCAACCAAACCGGCAGAATCCCCTGGTGTTTTCCATCGACCTAGGTGGTGACCAGAGCACAACGGACAGCATTTCCGACTATGTTGCCGATTCGATAGCCGGTGCAAACGGCAGCTTCCTGTTTGCCGTTCACATCGCAGGGTTCGATGATCAGAACCCGGAGGACGCTGTCGGATCATGTATTGGTGCTCCGCTTGATGCTAACAATCCTGACTGTAACTACCTGACCAGCGTTTGGGTGGGCAATAGCGCAGTAGTACCGGTTCCTGCAGCAGTCTGGCTGTTCGGTTCCGGCCTGCTGGGCCTGGTCGGTGTGGCAAGACGCAAGCAAGCGTAAGCCAGATACAGCATTACCCATAGCGGCTCCTTCGGGAGCCGTTTTTGGTTGTCTATAAATGTCCGGCAGTGGCCGACTACGCAAGTGTGGTATTTTCAAAATCACAATACGTTCCGAGTGCCTGCCCATCGTCAACAATCACCGAGCCCTTTGCTCCGATCATTGGCATTCCGCTACTGTCGAGTGGTGACATTCAGGCGGCGACTTCTGTAAACTACTGTCTATTCACAATATTGCGGGTGTAGTTCAATGGTAGAACTGGAGCTTCCCAAGCTTCAAACGTGGGTTCGATTCCCATCACCCGCTCCACTCCGGAAAACAGGAAGAACCCATGGGTAAATTACTGCGTATCGTCGCCTGGATTGCAGGGCTGTTGGTTGTACTTGTGGTTGTGGCATCGATTGTCCTGCCGATGATTGTTGATCCAAATGATTATAAGGATGACATCGCTGAGCTGGTTAAATCGAAGACCGGCCGAACGCTGACCATAGATGGTGATATCGGGCTGTCGGTGTTTCCGTGGCTGGCAGTTGAAATCGGACCAACTGCGCTTTCCAATGCTGATGGTTTCTCGGCGCAGCCGTTTGCCAGCGTCCGTGAAGTGCAGGTACGACTCAAGCTGTTGCCACTGCTGCGCAAGCAGGTGGAAATGGACACCGTTGTGCTCGACGGGCTAAGTCTGTCCATGGAAACCCTGGCGGACGGGCGTAACAACTGGGCCGACCTGGCGGCACCGGCAGGGGATGACGCGGCTGCTGAAAAGCCGGCAGCCAAAGACGAAACCGTGTCCGAAGGGGAAGTGGCTCTCGCCGGTCTGGCGATTGGTGGTGTTGCCATCACTGATGCCAGTATTCTTTGGGATGACAAAAGTGCAGGGGCGCGTTACAGCATCGACGGGCTGGGTTTGCGTACCGGCGCCATTTCACCCGGCGCGACCGTGCCCGTGGAGCTGAACTTGCAGCTGGCTTCAGCTGAGCCGCAGATCAGTGGTCCGGTAAGTTTTGAAGCGCAGGTCGCTTTATCCGGGGATAGCCAGGTTGTGAGCCTTGACCAGGCTGCATTGACGACAGACTTGCAGGGCGATGGGTTACCCGGCGGGCAGCTTAAGTCGTCGCTGGCATTTAATTCGGTACTGAACCTGGAATCGGGGCAGCTTGATATCAGTAGTCTTGTGGCCAGCGTGCTTGGACTTACGGTAAAGGCTGATATCAAGGGTGAGCAGTTGTTTGGCGAACCTGCGTTCAGTGGTGCTGTTCAGCTTGAGGAGTTCATCCCGCGCGATCTGATCGAGGCACTGGGGCAGCCTTTACCGGAGGTGTCTGATCCCTCGGTGCTCGGCAAGGCTGATGCAAGTTTGAAGCTCGCGGCAACTACGGATAGCGTAAAGCTCGATGACGTTCGCATTCGCTTTGACGATTCGACCCTGGATGGTTCATTGAGTGTGAGTCATTTTGCCAAACCTGCCATCCGGTTTGCGCTGCATCTCGATGAGATGGATGTGGACCGCTATTTACCGCCGCGCACAGATGCGCCACCAGTGCCGGTAACCCCAACAACCGCCGCCGCAGCTGGTGCTGAGATGATTCCCGTCGAGACGTTGCGTCAACTGGATGTTGATGGCCGCCTGACGATTGACAAGCTCAAAGCCGCCCAGCTGCGCAGTACGGACATTGAAATGAAACTGGTGGCCAGTGGCGGTGAGCTGCGTGTGCACCCGGCCAGTGCGAAAATGTATCAGGGTGGCTACGCTGGGGATATCAAGCTTGATGTACGTGGCAAGCAGCCAAAAATCTCCATGAACGAAAAGCTGCAGGGTGTGCAAGTGGGTCCTTTGTTGAAAGACCTCACCGGTGAAGACACCTTGTCGGGTACAGCGAATGGTAATGCCACTTTGGTAACGACCGGTCAGACGCCGGAACAGATGAAGCAAACGCTCAACGGAAAGCTGGGCTTTGCGTTCACTAATGGCGCGGTGAAGGGCTTTAATCTGGGCGCCATGTTGCGCAAGGCCCAGGCACAGCTCAATGGTCAGCCGGCTCCAAAAGAAACAGAACCCAACCAGACGGATTTCTCCGAGCTCAGCGGTACCGCCAGCGTCACCAACGGCATAGTGCGCAATCGTGATCTGCTGGCCAAGAGTCCGCTGTTGCGTGTTCAGGGAGAAGGCAGTATTGACCTGCCGAAAGAAACGCTGGACTACCTGGTGACCGCCAAGGTCGTTAAAAGTATTGAAGGGCAGGGTGGCAAGGGTCTGACTGATCTCGAAGGGGTTTCGGTGCCGGTTCAGTTGAGTGGTACCTTTACCGACCCCCAGTACAAAATTCAACTGGATAAGGTGCTGCAGGATTCGGCCGAGAAGAAGGTCAAGAAAAAGCTTGAGAAAACGCTGGAGAAAAAATTTGGCGACCAGTTCAAAGGTATATTCCAGTAAGCACAGTGGTTTGATGTTTCTGGCCATAGGTTGCTGTTTATGCATTACATCAGCCGTGGCGGGCAAGGTGTACATGGCGTCGGCCAATCATCAGAGCGGCGTCTATTTCGTCGAGGTGGATGCACTGGTTAACGTGCCGGAACCGCGGGTACGGGAACTGCTCACTGATTACAACGATCTGGGACGCATCAATCCGGCCATTGAGGTCAGCGAAATCCTCAAGACGCGAGAGCCGGGTGACTACCAGGTGCGCACAGTAACCGAAGCCTGCGTCTGGTTTTACTGCAAGCGCGTTCACCAGGTGCAGGATGTGATCGAGGCGGAAGACGGTTCAGTGACGGCGACTGTAATTCCGGAGCTGAGCGATTTTCGTAACGGTTATGCGCGCCTGAACCTCTGGCAGGAGCCAGATGGTACGCGGGTGTTGATTCGCTCGGAAGTCGAGCCGGATTTCTGGATACCGCCGTTAATCGGGCCATGGCTGATCAAGCGCAAGTTGAGAAGTGAAGCGCTGGAAACGGTTCACAATCTTGAGCGGGTGGCGCAACAGGATGCGCTGCCGCACAATAGCATTCCTGACACCAGTAAATAACACACCGGGCTCAAGGTCTCATATGTTAAGTGTAGATAAGGCTAAAATCGGCGTAGTCGGTTTGGGGTACGTCGGTCTTCCGCTGGCCGTGGAATTCGGCAAGGTGCTGCCAACGGTTGGTTTCGATATCAGTTCGGAGCGCATCGAGGCACTGAAAAGTGGACGGGACAGTACGCTCGAGGTCGATACAGCGGAACTCCTGGCGGCCAGCCAGCTGAGTTTTACCAGTGAACCGGGCGGGCTGGAAAGCTGTAATGTTTACATTGTTACAGTCCCAACACCTATCAATCAGTTCAATCGACCAGATCTGTTACCGCTGAAGGAAGCCAGCCGCACCCTTGGTGAAATGCTTAAGCCCGGTGACGTCGCTATTTTCGAATCGACTGTGTATCCGGGGGCGACAGAAGATGTATGTGTGCCGATTATGGAGAGGCGTTCCGGACTAAGTTGTAACAAGGACTTCTTTGTCGGTTACAGTCCTGAACGTATCAACCCCGGTGACAAGGAACACAGAATTACGAACATACTGAAAGTAACGTCAGGATCGACGCCGGAGGCGGCGGATTTTGTCGACGCACTGTATAAGAAAATCGTCAAGGCGGGCACCCACAAGGTTAGCAGTATACGTGTAGCCGAAGCCGCAAAAGTTATTGAAAACACGCAGCGCGATGTCAATATTGCGCTTATCAACGAATTGGCGCTGATCTTCAATCGCCTTGGGGTAGATACGCTTGAAGTGCTGGAAGCAGCCGGCACCAAGTGGAACTTCCTGCCCTTCAGGCCGGGACTGGTGGGCGGTCATTGTATCGGTGTAGACCCCTACTATCTCACCCACAAGGCACAGGAACTAGGGTATCACCCGGAAGTGATTCTGGCTGGCAGACGTATTAATGACAGCATGGGTACCTATATCGCCGGACAGGTGTTCAAGCTGATGAACCAGGCGCGCCTCCAGGTGTGTGATTCACGGGTGTTGGTACTGGGGCTGGCTTTCAAGGAAAATTGCCCTGATTTGCGTAATACGCGCGTGGTTGATGTGGTCACCGAACTGCAGAGCTACAATGTCGACGTCGATGTCTATGATCCCTGGGTAAATGCAGAAGACGCCAGGAATGAGTATGACATTACAATGATTGATCACCCGGAAGCCGGTAGCTACGATGCCATCATACTGGCGGTAGCGCATGATGAATTCAGGGCGCTGGGCGCACAGGGCATCCGCGCCTTTGGCAAGTCAACCAGTGTGTTATACGACGTTAAACATGTACTGCCTGCCAGCGAGGTTGACGGGCGGCTTTAGAAACAGCGATCAGGATGTAGATTGATGAAAGTATTGATTACCGGTGCGGCCGGTTTTATTGGCAGTGATCTCTCGTTACGTCTTTTGGAGCGGGGTGATGAAGTTATCGGTATCGATAACCTGAATGATTATTACGACCCCGGTTTGAAAGAAGCTCGCCTGGCACGCACCAGGGATCATCCTGCATTTACTGATTTGCGTGTCGACATCGAAGACCGGGCAGACATGGCGGAGTTGTTTGCGCAGCACAAGCCGGATGGTGTGGTGAATCTGGCAGCCCAGGCCGGTGTCCGTTATTCATTGGAAAATCCGAACGCCTACATCGATACTAACGTTGTCGGCTTCATGAATATTCTCGAAGGCTGCCGTCACAATGATGTAAAACACCTGGTG
Organism: Pseudomonadota bacterium; assembly: GCA_042576405.1. Classification (GTDB taxonomy): domain Bacteria; phylum Pseudomonadota; class Gammaproteobacteria; order DSM-19610; family DSM-19610; genus Thiogranum. The sequence goes on from JBHPFC010000011.1 coordinate 47,385, forward strand.
TATGCGTCGAGCAGCTCGGTCTATGGTTCCAATACCAAGATGCCGTTTTCGGTGCACGACAATGTCGATCATCCGGTGAGTATCTATGCGGCAACTAAAAAAGCCAACGAGTTGATGGCGCATACTTACAGCCATCTGTATCGGATTCCGACCACCGGCTTGAGATTCTTCACGGTATACGGTCCCTGGGGACGGCCGGATATGGCGTTATTCAAGTTCACACAAAAAATACTCGCCGGCGAACCCATTGATGTATTCAACTATGGCAAGCACCGCCGCGACTTTACGTATATTGATGACATCGTTGAGGGTGTGATCCGCACCCTTGATCATATACCCGAGCCGAATCCTGACTGGTCCGGTGATCATCCAGACTCCGCCAGCAGCACGGCACCCTATGCGCTGTACAACATTGGCAATAACGAGCCGGTTGAACTCATGCACTATATTGAAGTGCTCGAAGATTGCCTGGGCGAGAAGGCTGAAAAGAACATGTTGCCTCTGCAGCCCGGTGACGTGCCGGATACCTATGCTGACGTTGAGGATCTGGTGAAGGATGTCGACTACAAGCCGGATATGTCGGTCGAGCAGGGTGTGGCCAACTTTGTCGCCTGGTACCGCGACTTCTACAAGGTGTAATGCACCACCTGACGACGTGACGGCAGCCATCGACAGTTTTTCAGCACGTGTTCTGGACTGGTTCGATAATCATGGCCGCAAGGATCTGCCCTGGCAGCAGAATCCCACGCCCTACCGGGTATGGGTATCGGAAATCATGCTGCAACAAACCCAGGTGCAGACTGTCATTCCCTACTACCAGCGTTTCATGCAAAGTTTTCCCTCTCTCGAAGTGCTTGCCGAAGCGGAGATCGACCAGGTGCTGCACCACTGGTCAGGACTGGGCTATTACGCACGCGCCAGGAATTTACACAGAACGGCGCAGCAGCTGTATGAGCAGAATGCAGCCATGTTCCCGGATTCTATTGATGCGCTGGTGGCGTTACCCGGCATTGGTCGTTCGACCGCCGCTGCCATACTCTCGCTAGCCAGCGGGCAGCGGCACGCGATACTTGATGGCAACGTTAAACGGGTACTGTCGCGTTTTTTCTCTGTTGAAGGCTGGGCGGGCAAAACAGCGGTGCTCGACAAGTTATGGGATTTGTCGGAATCAGTCACACCTGAACAGCGAACAGCGGCCTTCAACCAGGCGATGATGGACCTGGGCGCAACCTTGTGCAGGCGCGGCAAACCCGAGTGTCCGCGCTGTCCGCTGGTGGATGACTGCACTGCATACGCGAGTAATCGCGTTAAAGCATTTCCTTTTCCCCGGCCACGCCGGGATTTACCGGTGCGAAAGGTGCAAATGTTATTACTGGTCGACGCGGACAACGCTGTGTATCTGCAACGCCGGGCGGACAGCGGTATCTGGGGCGGATTGTGGAGTTTCCCTGAATTTGATTCATTGCAGACGTTGCAGGACTGGTGCGATATTGCAGGCGTGTCCTGTAAACAGGATGACTTGCAATCCTGGGTGCCGGTTCGCCATACCTTCAGTCATTTTCACCTGGATATCACGCCCTGCTGTGTGCGATTGCAAAACCCGGCATTTTCTGTGATGGAAGGTGATCAGGGCCTCTGGTATAACGTTCGCCAGCCTCAGGAACTGGGGCTGGCAGCGCCGGTACAGAAATTGTTGCAGGCGTTGCACTCATGGGATTCCTGAGGGGTGAAGTAGCATGACGCGTATGGTCAATTGCGTAAAACTGGGTAAAGAGGCGGAAGGGCTGGAGCGAATAACGTATCCGGGGGATTTAGGTAAACGCATCTTTGACAATGTCTCAAAGGAAGCCTGGCAACAATGGATGCAGCATCAGACCATGTTGATCAATGAGAACCGCCTGTCGCCGATTGAGCCCAAGGCGCGCAAATTTCTGGAAGAGCAAATGGAAAAGTTTTTCTTTGGTGAGGGCGCAGAAACACCGGCAGGCTTCGTGCCGCCTGCACAGTAGTACTGAAACCGAAGGAACACACTGATTTTGCCGTCAAAAATACGGCTTTTACTTGACTGCCGGAGCCGTGCCCGGTTTAATACGCGCTCCCGCAAAATGGCCGGGTAGCTCAGTTGGTAGAGCAGGGGATTGAAAATCCCCGTGTCGGCAGTTCGATTCTGTCCCCGGCCACCATTTAATTTCAGTTAGTTACGACTAACGCCAAGTTCTTTCGCTGATGGTGCTGTGCCAACTTCGTGCCATCGACGCGGCTTGCAGCTTGTTTCAAATGCTCGCCCGCCAAGTGCGCATAGCGCAGTACCATCTCAAACGACGCCCATCCTCCAAGTTCCATTAACTCTTGTAGACTGGTGCCGCTTTGGACATGCCAAGATGCCCAGGTGTGCCTCAGATCGTGCCAGCGAAAATCCTCGATGCCAGTACGTTCAAGGGCACTCTTCCATGCTTTGGTGGTTGTCCGTGCCACCGGTTTGTCTTTGTAGGTAAATACAAAGACCGGATGCTTGCCGTGTCGTTGCGCGAGAATACCTAAAGCATCTTCGTTTAACGGCACCGCAATCGCCCTGCGAGATTTCGACTGATCCGCGTGAATCCACGCCATGCCTCGCTGTAGGTCTACCTGTGTTCACCGCAAGTAGCTGACATTGCTTTGCCTCAGACCTGTTGCCAGTGTAAAGGCTGCCATGTCTGCCAAGTGGGTTGGTAGCTCCGTAATAAGCTTGGCGGCTTCTTCACGAGTGATCCATCGAACTCGCTTCTTGGGTTCAGGATACAGACGGAAACGTGGAATCGTATCGAGCCATTCCCATTCATCGCGGGCCATACGAAGAATTGCACGCAGTAATGCCAGGTAGCGATTTGCCGTAGATGCGCTGGCTTCGTGCTTTTTAAAAGCTCCGATATGGTCGATCAAGTCTCGATCGATTTCATCAAGGTAACGATCGCGTAGAAATTGATCGAACCATTTAAGCTTTGCAAGATCCTTCTGGTGATCCGCTTTGGTGTCCGTATTCTTCATCCAACGCACAACAGCGTCCTGCCATGTGCGTCTGGGGTTCTCACCCAGCCTGTGAATGCGCCACAGATCGACCTTTAACTGGTCGTGGTATTCCTGCGCGAGTTGCTTGTCTTCAGTCCCAGCAGAGCGGCGTATTCGCTCGCCATTGGGCGCTGTGAAGCGAACCCACCAGGTATTGCCGCGTTTGTAGAGTGACATAGTGTATTACCCTCGTCACAGTCACTTAGCGGCGCTTGCACGGTGCCAGAATAAAGAGTTTGAAGGTAGGCAACAAGATCCGACTCGATGAACACCCAGCGCTTTCCCGGTTTTGCACCGGGGATCATGCCGGTCTTGGCGCGTTGTCGTAACGTTGCCGGGGACATATGGAGAAATGCAGCCGCTGCCTTGAGATCCAGTGTGCGCATCGATCATTGGTCCTCCCAAGGCAGGATGGGTCCTGTGTGCTCCGGTGGAACAGGCAGCTGCAAGCGTGCTGGTTTGCCGTCCCTGATCAGGGTCTCAATAACTTTTTCAGGACTCCCTTCCTTTTCCATCATCACGTTAATCAGTGAGCCGTATGCTAGACGTGCGTAATGAGTCAGGCTGTCATAGCTGATCTTGGCTTCCTTTTGTAAAGTCTTTATTCGGTTCATTTCTTTGGAGACCCACTGGGTGCAAGGATAGGCGCCAGCAACATATGCACCCGGATTGATCAATACATCCCAAGGGATCTCGCGGCTTTTGTTATGAAGTTCGAGTTCCCATCGCACCCATCCACTATTGGGATCCCCTAATTGCCTGCCTTTCTCGTAGATGCGAATCAGTTTGCCGTTTTTCCGCTTGCCGACTTCGAATGTTCTTCCACTACCATCAGGATCAATCCAATTGCCGTGTTGATTGCACTTGGGGCGGTTCCCTCCGGCATTAAAGTTGTTTGCCTTGTATTGGCTTACAGCCCAATCAACACTGTGATTGCCTTCATAGTCGTCAACTGCTCCATCCCATCGGGTTATTTGGGCTTGGTAATGCCCGTATAACAGTGTGGCTAAAGTAGGCCAGGCATCCAATGGAATCAGTGTGCAGGCGTCCCCAGTGAGGCTTAGAAAGGCCGTATTGTTCTGGCCGCCTATGCCGAGCATTGCTCCGGTGTTGGAAAGCTTGAAAGAACGTTGCCAGCCGTGCAGGCCTTTACCACGTTCCTCCATCGGTGCGAATTTGGTTCCTACGATAGAAAAGAACTGGTGAATAAAATGGCTGAGGAACTCCGGTTCATCCGTGACCTGGAATGTGCAATTTAGCCAGTCGGTGTGGGCGGCATAAGGGATAACGCCATCAAGCGGTCGGAGATCGTCTGTATTGGGCTGTGAGGGGGGTATAAAACTTTCCCCCCGTATTACCGTACGGGGGGAGCAACCATCGCCAGTGCTGGCCATCAGGCGCGAAGCGCCTCTATGGCCAGAGCCACTTGTCGTATTGGATGCCTGCTTGTGAGAAGGGGTTTTCATATCCCCTTCCATGCTAGAGCATTAGGAAGGGGACATCAAGTACCTTTTATTCTTTTATTTCTCGGCGGTGCTCTATTTTTTCGTCACCACTGACGGCCTTCCAGAAATTTTTCAATGTCTTGGCTACTTCGTACCCAATGCTTCGAAACGAACTTGGGCCTTCTTCTGGAAAGAGATCGCGAATCTGGATATTCAAAATATCTTCATATTTCCGTATCGTACGCTTGCTGTGGATGATATATAGCGCACGCCATCCAAAATGGTGCCCCATCCGCAACATCCCTATGGCCGAATTAAGCTGGTCCAGGGGGCCGCTGAAGTTAGCAATTGCCTCCTTTTCTATGCGCTCTAAATCGGCGGCCTGATTTACGGTTCTGTTGGCCAGTTTGTCTAGATTTTTCTTGAAATTAGGGTTCTGTCGCATGTCTAGAGTATAAGTGAGGGGACTTAGGATGCCTTTCATGGTAGTTCGTTGTGATAACTTACGCAACCTACACAACTCCACAGGCACCACCCACGCGCTTGGGCGTTTGATGCGCCCGCACGCGGGGCCCTCCTGTGGATTTCTGTAGGTCGAAGGAATATCAGTAATTGCTAAAGGACCTAAATCGACCCTAAGGCGACCTTCGTTGTCAGAGGTATTAGGATTAGTATGATTCCCAAGTGCTAAAGCCCTGATGTACTCACCTAGGGTTTTCCCTAGTAGACAGGTCTTAGAATAGGTCCAATATTACAGCTACCACTCCTCCAAAGTGGGCGGTTAACATTCCTCCAATGGGGCGGCCTTCGGGTCGCCTTTTTTTGTTTTCGGGAACGGCAACTATTGGACGTTCTGGGACGCTCTGTGCGTTTTAGCACATAGCCTGGATTGAGTGGCTGGTTGCGACCCAACCCGGTCGTTTAGTCATTGCTTATATTGCCGGCTATAGCCGGCGGCTAGACGACAAATATCACCTTAATCTCATGCGTGTGGAAATCAATTTAATACTCAACTGCTCAAATATTTTTTAAGTGAATTGTAAGGTTTGCCCGAATCTAAGTCGGAGATCCTTACGTTTTCCTTATAAGTATATGTACTTAGCTGCCGGCTAATTGACTGAATAAGTGCGCATTAATTTTTTGGCATGAAAATGGCCTAAAGATAAAATTGGTATCGCTTGCGGCCACCAAGAGCCGGGCGATCATTCAGGGAATATCGGAGGAGTACGGATTTAATGAAGAATAATAGATTGCTGCAAGCCGTCTTGGGTATGCTGATGTTTGTTGGTGGCCTGAACCAAGCGCAGGCACTGACGATTAACTTTAGCGGCGAATCCAGTGATGCAACGGCCCCGTCGTTTCTTACTGCAATAATGGATCTGGATGTAACTGCTTTGGGTGCTTCAAGCGGCACTACTGACTTGCTGACAGTAACAATCCAGAACCTGTCTGATACAACAGGGCAAACGGGTAGTCAGAATGGCGGTTTCACCCTGTAAGAGGCCTTCTTCAACTTCAATGGTGATAACAGCTTGCTTTTGCTGGATCCAGCCTCGCAAGGCACCGCAGTGTTGTCAACCGATGTGAGCGCAGATGGCTTTGGAACCTTCGATGTCAAACTGGACTTGGTGGTACCGGGCAATGACGGTCTGCTTCCAAATACTACAGGGGCTTGGACGATTGACCTCGGTGGAACGGGATTTTCAATGGCAGACTTTAACCTGCTGTCTGATCCTTCGCCCGGTAATAATCCACAGCTAGCTGCATTATTTTTCTCCAAGGGACCTTGTGATTCTGAAGAACCCTTCGCTAATGATCCCAGTCTCTGTACAGAGGACAGCGCGTATGGTTCGGGTTCTGTCGTTCCAGTTCCTGCGGCCGTTTGGCTATTTGGTTCCGGCTTACTGGGGTTAGCTGGAATGGCAAGACGCAAGAAAGCGTAACCAGTTAAACATTACCAATAGCGGCTCCTTCGGGGGCCGTTTTTGTTTGAGTCTGAGTCCGCAGCCGAAACCGGTCTTTTAACGGTAAAGCAAGATGCGACGACTATTGTGTCTTTTTTGTGCCCTGCGCAGTAGTCAGTAACCGATGTTGCTGCTTGTTTCTGGGGTAAAATAAATGTGCAAACGCCGTTAAGTGGCTGATTACAGGGTGACGTGAGAACAATCTTACTGCTTGAAAATCCCCGTGTCGGCAGTTCGATTCTGTCCCCGGCCACCATATAAAAACAACACGTTAGCCAATTAGTATCAAAGCCTGATACTCTGCATTTTTAGTTTTAGTGGCCACCTCGTGGCCAGCAGGATCAGAAAATGCCCCCATCTGGTCAGCCTGCGTTCGGCGGACATCCAGAACAGAAGCAAATTATTATTAACTAAACGGCAAGGATCGACCATAAACAGCCCAAAGCAATGGGATGGACTCCTCCTCCCCTAAACGGCATCCAGGTGCCAGACTGGAAGTGTTAGTCACCAGTCACGA
>JBHPFC010000012.1:0-53782 GCA_042576405.1 Pseudomonadota bacterium
GGCTTGCACCTGCTCGCGGGTCAGGCCTGTGGCCAGGGTGCGTACCCCACAGGAAATATCGAAGCCTACCCCTCCGGCCGACACCACACCGCCTGCGTCCGCATCGAAGGCGGCGACACCGCCGATGGGAAAGCCATACCCCCAGTGGGCATCGGGCATGGCATAGGATGCCTTCACGATACCTGGCAGTGTGGCGACGTTGACCACCTGTTCGTAGACTTTGTGGTCCATGTTGCGAATCAGGTCTTCGCTGGCATAGATAACACCGGGGACGCGCATGCCGTTATGCGGCTCGATGTGCCATTCACTCTCGGAATGGCGGGTTAGCAGAGTGATATCCATGATCGGCTGCCTCCGGGGTCATACATCGACGATGCACTGGGCGCGCCACAGGCCATCGCTGCCCTGATCCACCCTGAGTTCGGTTAAGGTCGCACCCTTCACCTCGACGCGCGGCCGGTGACGCGCTGTATCGACCCTTTCTCCCCAGGCGCATGCCTGTAGTCGTGTGCCGTCGATGTCGACGCTGAACTGGCTGAACAGCATGTGCCGGGTTGCCATTTCATACACCAGCGCGTTGAGCCAATCGTACAGTAGCAACTCTGCATCAGGAGCCTGACATGCTATCTCCACCGGAGTTTGCGGCAGTACACATTGCGGTTCGGTAATCACTGCGGTCATGGCAATTGCCGCCTGCACGAAGGCGGAAGCCATATCCGGACCGACACCGCGCACTCCGACATCGGCCTCGTGGGAAAAATGTTCCCAGCGTGCGGCCGTAAGCGGATGTTCTGCGAATTGCGTTGTCATTGGTACGTTCCCTGGCGTGAAGCCGAACTGCGTATTGCGCCGCGTAGCTAACGCAGCTACGTGCCGGTCAGCAGTACCCGGCACGCGGGTACAAGGCACGCACAGCTTGCGGGAAAACCGCAAATTCCATGTCATGATATATACGCTAAAGGCTTATACTTCGCCAGTCAGCAGTGTTGACCTGGAGCAAGAAAGCAAGGTGGCGGTACGGTGTCAAAAGAAGCAAACTACGGATAGGATTGTTCACCTGTGTCCAAACAAGAATCATGACCGAGATTAAACCGCTCCATCCGGAACAACTTCGTTCCTATTGTAATCCGGAATCTTTTCGATTCCAGACGACCGACGATTTGCCGGACCTCGGCGAAATGGTCGGCCAGGAACGTGCGCTCGCGGCGTTGGATTTCGGTGTTGGCATGCAAAACTCCGGCTACAACCTTTACGTGCTGGGTCCGGCGGGTTCCGGCAAATACACCACCGTGTCGCGCTTCCTCAAGGAGAAAGCCGCAGGTTCGGCGGCTCCAGCCGACTGGGTGTATGTGAACAATTTCGAGGACAGCAGCAAGCCATTGGCAATGCGCTTGCCGACCGGACGTGGCAGGGAGTTGCAACATGACATGCAGCAACTGGTGGAAGAGCTACGCACAGCGATACCGGCTGCTTTCGAGAGCGATGACTACAAGGCGAGAATACAGCAGATCGACGAGAGTTTTGAATCGCGTCAGGAAGATGCTTTCAGGAAACTGCACGAAGAGGCGCAGCATCACCAGATAAAAGTGTTCAAGACGCGTGGGGGAATTACCTTTGCGCCCCTCAAAGATGGTGAGGCACTGGACGCCGAAGCGTTTCACAAACTCCCGAAAAAGAAACAGCAGCGCATCGATTCCGATCTGGAGACGCTGCAGGCTCAGTTGCAGGATATCCTGCAGAAGCGGATTCCGCAGTGGAGCAAGGAACGCCGGGGGCGCATCAAGGAAGTCAACGACGAGGTGACGCTCAGCGCCGTTGGACACCTGATCGATAGTATGCGAACTATTTACGCGGAGCTGCCGATGGTGTTGAGCTACCTGTCCGAGGTGCAGGGCGATGTAATAGCCAATGTGGAGGTTTTCCTGCACGAAACCGATACCGCTCAGCAATTGCTGGGAGGTGTCCCGGAAATATCTCTGCGCCGCTACCAGGTCAATCTGTTCGTGGATAACGGTGACAGTGAAGGCGCGCCGGTGCTCTACGAAGATAACCCCACCCACGGCGCCCTGGTCGGGCGCGTCGAGCATATGTCACAGCTGGGCGCGCTGATTACCGATTTCACCCTGATCCGACCGGGTGTGCTGCACGCCGCTAATGAGGGATACCTGATTCTGGAGGTGCGAAAACTGTTGGCGCAGCCGTATGCCTGGGAAGGACTGAAGCGCGCCCTGTTTGCCAGCCAGGTCCGTATTGAATCGCTCGGGCAGCTGCTCAGCCTGGTCAGCACGGTATCGCTGGAACCGCAGCCCATACCCCTGCAGGTAAAGGTTATACTGCTGGGCGACCGGCTGCTGTACTATCTGTTGTGCAAGTACGACCCGGATTTTCAGGCGCTTTTCAAGGTGGCCGCTGACTTCGAGGACAGCGTTGACCGCAACCCGGGCAGCGATCAGTCGTATGCACAACTGGTTGCCACGCTGGTGCGCAAGAACCGACTCCGCCCGTTTGACCGTAGTGCTGTCGCCGCGGTGATCGAACAAAGCATGCGCATGGTCGGTGACCGCGAGAAACTCACTACCCATATGCGCAGTATCGCAGACCTGCTGAGTGAAGCCAGCTTCTGGGCTGGCGAAGCGGGTCGCGAGGTGGTGCAGCAGGACGATGTGCAGCGTTCCATCGATTACCACGTCGAACGTATTGACCGGGTGCGCGATCGTATGCACGAGGCAATTCTGCGCGACACCGTGATGATCGATACCAGTGGCGAGACAGTCGGCCAGATCAATGGCCTATCGGTAATCCAGCTCGCCGAGGACGCGTTCGGAGTACCGGCGCGCATCACCGCCACCACCCGTCTGGGTGAAGGCGAACTGGTGGATATCGAACGCGAAGTGGATATGGCCGGGCCGATTCACTCGAAAGGTGTATTTATCCTGTCCAGTTATCTGGGGGCGCGTTACGCACCGGATTTCCCCTTGTCGCTGAGTGCCAGCCTGACATTTGAACAATCTTACAGCGAAATCGAAGGCGACAGCGCCTCGCTCGCCGAGTTGTGCGCCTTACTGTCTTCGCTGGCTGGCTTGCCGATTCGCCAGTCGCTGGCAGTTACCGGTTCGGTGAACCAGCATGGACAAGTACAAGCCATCGGTGGCGTCAACGAAAAAATCGAGGGATTTTTCAATATCTGCAGTGAGCGTGGCCTGAGCGGTGACCAGGGAGTGCTGGTGCCAGCAAGTAATATGAAACATCTGATGCTGCGCCATAATGTGGTCGATGCCGTGCATGAGGGTAAATTCAGCGTCTATGCAATCGATCATGCCGACCAGGCCATTGAGTTACTTACCGGTGTCGCTGCCGGTGAAGCCGATAGCGACGGGATTTTTCCAGAAGACAGCGTTAATGGCCGCGTGCAGTTGCGTTTACGCACTCTGGCGGGACTGAGGATGCAATATAGTGCTGCGGTAAAGGAACTCGCTGCAGGCGTGCCGCTTGAAGACCGCGAACCGCGCGGCATAGGATTCAGCGAAAAGCATGGTCGCAATGCGGATTAGCCGCCAAGCCTCCCTGCAACTGGATCTGTCTGACGGGGCTGATTTTCACTAGACTGCTGCGCAGTATTTACTAATCTTACTGAGAATATAACGCTTTTACAGGAGCAAGCTAATGCCCGAAACTCATGAAGTTCCCCAGGTTGGGGCCCCGGACCCCGAGTCAAAGAACTCCCCCATTTTCGATGAAACCGACAACGATTATCTATCTCTTGACCAGGAACTGGAATCCGGCGTCTGCCACTTCAATGGAGAATCCTATGCCATAGGGAAATATGTCTGCAGCGGTGATGAGCTACTGCGCTGTGAGGAAAAAGGCATATGGGTGCGCGAAGGCTCCTGTCACAAGGACTGACACCCCTGCTTTAACTGTCGTGGCTGTAGTGCCCACGCCGCGCATCGCCCAGTAAGGCCTGAAAATCCTCGCCGCGGAGATGCACCAGTTGTTCATGGTCCCCTGCCTCGAAATACACATCTTCAAGGCTGGTGAGCGACTCGTCCAGCAAGGTCTCAATGCCATAGGCGGGGCCGAGCGGCGGCACTGCCCCCGGCTCGCAATCATCGAACAACTCGGCGATTTCACCCTGCGTCGCTAATTGCAGGTCGCGATTGAGCTCGTGGCGAAGGGAACCCATCTTCAGCCAGTGATTCGCCGGGATCACGACGATCGCATAGTCAGACGCATCCTTTACCACCACTGCCTTGGCGATATGGTCCCGGGAGATGTGAGCCGCCTCTGCCGTTTCGTGGCTGGATAATGTATGAGGATGCAGCGTCAGGTCATATTCCATGTTTCGCTGAATCAGATACCGTTGTTGAGTTGCTGCTATGGTCATCGTGTCACTCCCCGGGACACCGCTCTGGAACGGGTTTCAGGCGGCATCCCTGGCGGCACCTCAGGTGGCGTAGCTGGTGGAACTTCTGATGGTGGCGCAGGTTCAGGTTCTGGCGCTGGCTCACCCGGCAGTTCTGGAGGTTGTTCAGGAGGCACTTCCGGTGGCGCTACTGGAGGTACCTCCGGATTTCCGGAACAGGTTGATTGGAAAAAATACGGTACCGCCATCGCCACGTACCTCTTGCGCCTTCCTATTCACTGCTTATGAGCATAGCCCATCCAGAGACGACTTCAACTGAGTCGGATCAAAGCTCGAACGCGGGGCATCTGTGCCGCTGCCCCGCAAGTCACCGGCCTCGAAAACCTCCGGTTACAGCGAGAACACGGCGTATTGAATCAACTTAACGCTGTTTCGTTTCACTCCGGCCAGGAAAGGTGTTCGCGAACCACGCTGGCTGGCTGCTGCACGAGATTCTTGTCAATCTGACCGGTGACCAGTTCCATGACTTCATCGCTCAGGTTGTCACGCAGTAAGCCCAGGAAAGATGGAGGTGCTATCAGCACCAGGCGGTTAAAGGCTTTTTCATTTCGCGCTGCCTCAAGTCGGTGCGCCAGAGTTTTGGCAAACTCGGTTTTTTCTGTGTCCCGGGGATTGGTTTTGTTATCCAGAACATGCCGCCCCTGGCCGACACTGCCCCCATCGCTACCCGACTGATCTGCGACCAGATCACCATCGTGCAGACGTGATTCAGGGTGCACAAAATCCCCAATTTCTACCAGCGGTGCCTTACTGTTTTCAGCAGAATAAAGTTTGGCACGGCTGCTTTCTGCGACAAGAACCCAGATGGATGACATGACACCACTCCTCACTTGTAAACAGACAGTTTATTCTACCCCGGTAATGCACGGCAATTGTTGAGCCAAATCATTAAGCAGTCAATCTTGCATACTATTGGCAAACAACCATCGTTCAGGATTTAATTGCTTTGTCACTGTGATTTTTGCAGACAGCACAATTAAACCAGGCGACCGGTTCAATACCCGTTGACCTCAGACCGTCGAATGTCCGCTATCGCCAGCCAGGGCCGGCCGAACCGGTACAATGCAAGGGTAAACAGCATCCGGGATGCATTTTATGAAAAAGCAGATAACTCTGGTTCTTGGTGGCGGCGCAGCGCGTGGTCTGGCACACATTGGTGTAATTCGTGTCCTCGAGGAAGCAGACTTTGAGATATCAGCAATAACAGGCACTTCTATGGGAGCGCTGATTGGGGGAGTTTACGCTGCCGGCAAGTTGGAACAATACACTGATTGGGTCAGGTCACTGACAAAAAGGGATGTGCTCAGATACCTGGATATTTCTTTTCGTGCTACATCCGGAATCCTCAAGGGAGACCTGATTATAGAGACTTTGAGGGAACTTGTTGGCGATGTTTCAATTGAAGATCTTCCTGTACGGTTTATTGCCGTAGCTACAGACCTGACTGCGAGGAAAGAGGTCTGGCTTACGAAAGGCCATCTGTTTGAAGCTATTCGGGCATCCATCGCGATCCCGGGTGTTTTTACGCCTCAACGAATTGCTGGTCGCTGGATGGTTGATGGCGGCTTGCTAAATCCAGTACCTGTCACTCCAGCCGCACAGACACTGACCGGGATTACCATCGCAGTCGATGTAACAGGGCCTCGATCTGCGAATCCTTTAGGTGATACTGTTTCCATGAACCATGAGAAACCAACCCAGTTACGTCATAAAATCGACGAGTTTCTTGAGTCAATACAAAGTCGTCTGGGCATAGAGTCTGCCAAGGGGGATGACTACCTGGCACTTTCCGAGGTTCTCATAAACTCTTTCGAAACGATGCAGGAAACATTGTCTCGTTACAAGCTTGCAGCCAATCCACCAGATCTGCTGATTTCAATACCGAAAAATACATGCGCTGCACATGAATTTTTCCGCGCCTCGGAGCTAATTGAAGCAGGGGCATGGTGGTCGCGGAGGGCGCTAGAAACAGCAGAGATATGAGTTTGAGCCAACAGCTTGCTTTGTGCCCGCCATGATCGCTCTCATGCCTTACACAGAATATGTACCAGGCAATCGCTGACACTTGCCTATAAACTCCGCATATGGAAACGCTAAAACTTCGCAAGATCAGTATCGACACCTACCGCGAGAACGTCGCCTACTTGCATCGTGACTGCCCGGTTTACCGCAGTGAAGGCTTCCAGGCCCTGAGCAAAATTGAGATACACAAGGCTGTCGACGGGGCATCCGTAATTGCCGTCCTTAACGTGGTGGATGACGACAACATCCTTGCTCCGGATGAACTGGGTCTCAGCGAACAGGCCTTCACACAAATGGATCTGTCTGACGGGTCTGATGTGCGGGTGGAGCACGCCCGCCCTGCAGCCTCACTGAAGGCGGTCCACAGGAAAATCGCGGGTGAACGGCTGACGCTGGACGAATACCGGGGGATCACCCGGGATATCGAGGCCAATCGCTATTCAAAAATCGAAATTGCTGCCTTTCTGGTCAGTTGCGCGGAAACCGGCATGGAACGGGATGAGGTATGGTATCTGACCCGTGCCATGGTCGAAACTGGCAAGCGCCTCGACTGGAGCGAACCACTGGTTGTCGACAAGCATTGCATTGGCGGCATCCCGGGCAACCGAACCAGCATGCTGATAGTGCCTATCGTCGCCGCGCATGGCATGCTCATCCCCAAAACCTCCAGCCGCGCCATTACCTCGCCGGCGGGTACTGCCGATACCATGGGGGTGCTGGCGCATGTGGAATTATCACCGGATCAGCTGCATAAAATCGTCCGCCGGGAACGCGCCTGTCTTGCCTGGGGTGGCAAGGCTCGGCTTGCCCCGGTGGATGAAATCCTGATTTCGGTCGAACGGCCCTTGTCCATAGATTCACCCGGCCAGATGGTGGCTTCTATTCTGGCAAAGAAGATTGCCGCCGGGTCCACTCACCTGCTTATTGATATCCCGGTCGGCCCAACGGCAAAGATTCGTAGCCGGTCGGCAGCCTTGCGCTTGCGAAAACTGTTTGAATACACAGGGGATCACATGGGATTGCAACTCGAGGTCATCATCACCGATGGCCGCCAGCCGATCGGCAAGGGTATCGGTCCTGTCCTGGAGGCACGTGACGCCATGCAGGTTCTGAATAATCACCCTGGCGCTCCTGCTGACCTGCGCGAGAAAGCATTGCAACTGGCTGGAAGGATCCTGGAGTTCGATCCCGATGTGCGTGGTGGACAGGGCTATATGATTGCCCGCGACATACTCGACTCCGGCCGCGCACTGGCCAAGATGGAAGCCATCATAAAGGCGCAGGGTTGTAACCCCGAGACGCCTGTACCGGGCAACTTGCAACATCCGGTACTGGCCACTACGTCCGGGATGATCACCGGTATCGATAACCTGCAAATGGCACACATCGCACGCCTGGCCGGTGCGCCCATGGATCAGGGCGCCGGTGTCGATCTGCATTGCAAGCTCGATAAGCAGGTTAAACAAGGTGAGCCTCTGTATACCATTCATGCCGAGTTTGCCGCGGATTTCCGCTTTGCCTGCGAGGCGGCAGCAAAAGAAAGTGGCTACCGGATTGGAGCGGCCGATCCAGCCAGTGAATAAGGACGCCGTATTGCCTTCGCTACTGAACGATAGCCGCCTGTTAATTGGCTTCCCTGACTATCAGAAACCGGCTCAACGTCTGGCCAGCAAGGCAGGCATTCCCTACACCGATGCGCTGATCCATCATTTCCCTGATGGCGAAACCCGTTTGCGGCTGCCAGAAGCGCTCCCCGAGCAGGTCGTTCTGTGTCAAACGCTGGACCATCCCAACAGCAGACTGGTGGAACTTGTGCTGGCTGCGGCAACCGCGCGCGACCTGGGAGCAAAACACATTACGCTGGTTGCCCCTTACCTATGCTATATGCGTCAGGACAAGGCTTTTCAGCCCGGCGAAGCGGTTAGCCAGCGTATCGTGGGCACGTTACTGTCCCAATGGATCGACGCACTGATTACTGTCGACTCTCACCTGCACCGGGTACACCGTTTGAAGGATGCGGTTCCCGTCAACCCGGCAATCAACCTGACTGCCTCACCTGTCATGTCAGCGTTCCTGATGAAACAGATAGACAATCCCTTCCTGGTGGGACCGGATGAAGAATCCGAACAATGGGTTGCCTCAATTGCTCGCAACAGAGGCTTCGATTATTGTGTCGCACGCAAGCAGCGTTTCGGCGATCAACAAGTGCGTGTCAGTCTGCCCGAGGCAGCCTATCGGAACCGGCACATCGTGCTGGTTGATGACATTGCCAGTACCGGTCGCACACTCGAAGACGCCGCTCTGGGTCTGGCACGTTTTGAGCCCGCCAGCATCTCGGTACTGGTTACCCATGCCTTGTTCGTGGATGATGCACAGGAACGGCTGCGCCGGGCGGGTGTGAGTCAGATCTGGAGCACAGATGCCGTTCCTCACCCCAGTAACGCCCTACACCTTGATCACTTGCTTGCTGAAGCACTGAACGGATGCAAGATATCACCAATATAACAAGACAAAACGACGAGCCCCGCCAAAAAGATGCCGGGCTGCTTTGAAAACATTGTTATTTCCAGCCGGCTTGCTCGGTGGGATAGTTCTTGCTCCACCAGGCCAACATACCACCTTTTAGCTGGACGGCATTCTCAAAACCTTCTGCCCGAAGCAGGCGGACTGCCGGTATGCTGCGGTGGGCACTCAGGCAAATGGCGATAATCGGTTGTTGTGCATCGAGCTGCAAAGAGGCAAGACGGTCTTTTAATTCATTGATAGGTACACTCACGGCGCCTGGTATGTGGCTGCGTCGCCATTCCACACCGCTGCGAACATCAACAATTTTTGGTGGGTTGTCCCCGCTGAGACGCGCGTTTAATACAGCTGCGTTGATTTCGGGAACGTGACCGACCGGCAACCACCAGAAACGCTTTTTCAATCGATCCAGCGCAGACATTATGGGCAACTCAACCGGTGACGCTCATTGATATGGAATTGACAAGTTACTATCCAGAATATCGTAAATTACCGTCGATGTTTCTACTATATTGCTGTTATGAAGTTCCAGGACGCACATGATCCGTGTGAATTCATAGTTAGTAAGGTGGCCGACCATTGCTGAGGCACAGCGCTACCAGGTCGTCGAGACGCGCGGTTCCGGCGCACATCACGGTATCCGCGCCACCCCAGTAAATCTTTACGCCGCCGTCGTCATCCGCAACTGCACCACAGGTAAAAACAACGTTGTGTACATAGCCCGTGATCTCCCAGGGATCTTCTGGAGCCAGCACCCATTCATCCGAGATGCCGATAATCTTCGCCGGATTGGCGAGATCGTGCAGCGCCACACCGAGGCGATAGACCGCACCGTCCATGGTCTCGAATACTCCGTGGTAGATGCTGAGCCAGCCGCGCTCAGTGCGGATCGGAGTCGCACCGGGACCGATCTTGGTTTCATCCCAGTGATATTGCACCGGTTTCATCACCACTTCGGAATCGCCCCAATGCACAAGGTCTGGTGACCATGATAACCATATCGACCAGGGACTGATCTCTGAATGCGGACGATCCAGACGGGCATATCGGCCGTTAAAGCGCTCGGGGAAAATAACCACATTACGCATATCCGCCTGCGTAATCAGCGAAACCCGCTCGACAGATCGAAAGTCCCGGGTTTTTGCCAGGCCGATGCGCACACCGTGGCGTGAATAGGCGCTGTAGGTAATCAGGTATTCGCCATCAATGCAGGAAATTCTGGGATCTTCCACACCATAGGCTTCGTACTCAGCAAAGATGCCCTCTTCCGATGGAATCATGAAAGGTTTTGGGCCAGCCGTGAATTTGAATCCATCTTCACTTTCGGCAATACCAATAATCGAACGACCGTTGCGCAGATGGGACCTGAACAGCATGAGGGTACGACCGTCATAGCGTGTCACACCAGCATTGTGCACGGTCTCCACCGGATAGGGGATATCATCCCGGGTGAGAATCGGGTTGGCCGGGCAGCGTTCGATCACAGGTTTATGACGAGCAGCGATCATAATCATCCTCCAGTCTAACGATGTCGTCTTCCCCGAAATAATCGCCCATCTGGACTTCTACCAGAACCAGTGGGATCTCGCCGGGATTCATGATTCTGTGTACTGCACCCCTTGGGACATCCACAGACTGCCCCTGCTTGAGCGGGATTTCCTTCTCTCCTACAGTAACCAGGGCCTCGCCTCTCACTACTGTCCAGTGTTCTGCACGGCGCCGGTGTTTTTGCAGACTCAGCCGCTCTCCGGGGTTGACGATAAGTTCCTTGAGCTTGTGGTCATCCCTTTCGAGCAAGTCTTCATAATGCCCCCACGGACGGTAGTTCTCCCGATCCTCCAGGATCTGGTGATACACACCCACGTACTCGTGCGCCATACGCTGACAGGTGAAACGCTGCTCTACCTCGTCACGGCAGACACGCCGATCGAGTGAATCAATCTTGCCCACCGCCTGCACGGCTGCATCCACATCGTCCACAATAAATCCGGTGCTGCCGTCACGAATGATCTCCGGCATTGAACCTCTACCGAATGCGATCACCGGTGTACCACAGGCCATGGACTCGACCACGCTCAACCCAAAGGGCTCGTCGAAATGAATAAGGTGTAACATGGCCAGCGCACCACCAAGAATCTCCTGTCTTTTTTCCGGCCCGACAGAGCCGATGTATTCCACGGCGGATCCATCGATATGCGGCTCGACCTGTTCATGGAAGTACGCCTCATCCTGCACAATCCCGGCAATCACCAGCCGGATGCCGGTCCTGTGCGCCACCTCGATGGCTTCAACGACACCCTTGTGGGGGTGGATACGCCCGAAAAACAACAGGTAGTCCCCCGCGGCTTCACGATAGGGGAATTGTGCGAGATCAATGCCATGATGGATGGTTGCGATGTAATCGAGCTCACGGCTCTTGTCGGCCTCACTGATCGCCACGTAGTGGGTTCGCTCATTGTACTTTTTATAAACCGGTAAAATCGCCGCTGAAGAGAATCCATGGATAGTCGTGACGACGGGCGTATTGGTAAAACCACTGTAACTGAGCGGCAGAAAATCGAACTGGTTGTGAATGAGATCGAACTCATCCGCCCGCCTGAATACCTCTGCGATATGCAGGCATTCCCACGCCTTTGCATCAATCGAGGGGTCTTCCGAGTAAGGTCGTTCGCAAACCCAGGCAAGCTTGCCACCGGTGAGGGAATCCCCGGTGGCAAACAGTGTCACATCCACACCCATCGCTACCAGCTGTTCGGTCAGCAGGCTGACCACGTTTTCCCACGGTCCGTAATGCCGTGGTGGTGTGCGCCATGACAGGGGGCTTAACATCGCAATCTTCATAAAGGGGCCTGAGTGAAAACCTGCGCGCGGTCCACGCGTCAAGGGAACGCCACAGTAACACGATTAGACGGACGGGTTACGAGAACCGGAAACGATATAATCCCGGATGTGGTACGCATTACACCAGTGAAGACAATTGAGTCTTTCAGCGCAAAATAGTCTACCCTGTCGATAATTCAACATTTATTCGGCGCGGATTGCAATCCAGACCGTAAGGCACAGAGGGCGTATACCGCGTGGATGACATAAAGACAGCAATCAGACCTGCACCCGCCAATCCACTTGCACGGCGCAAGCCGATTGTGATGAATGCGAAGATCGGCCGCGTCATTACTCGGCCGTATCTGCCGTCCGGTGAAGACCGCATCCGAAACGTTATCAGGCGGGTGTTGAGCCTGGACGAGAACGAGGCGTGTACGATACTGGAAACCGTCTTGCAGGAATTCTCCCACCGTCACCGCTACTTCAGGGAGAGCCTGGAGCGAAATTTTAAACTGGTGGCCGCCTTTGTGCCGGATATCGATCGGGTGTCGAAGCAACGGCGACTGCTGATTGGCACCTACTTTACCGCGGAATACTCGGTGGAGGCGGCAGCATTGTTCAATCCCTCCATCGTTAAGGTTGCGAACCAGGAAACGGATCCTGAAGGCGCCTGCCGGTTCATTATGAGCTTCCGTGCCATCGGTGAAGGCCATATCTCCTCCATCGAGTTTCGCGGCGGGATTATCGATAGCAACAATGATATCTTCTTCGACGCCTTGAGTGACTACATAGAAGCCCCGGAAATCCATCCCAATCCAGGCTACAATCGGCACCTCTTCCGGCTGAAACTCCAGGAAATGGGGGCGAGTAATGCGGTAACGCAGCAGCTCCTCAACAGACTGCCGAACAACTTCACCTTCAACGATCTGCAAGGAAAGATCACCGAACTCCAGAACAACGGCCAGTTCCCGCCACAGCAGAAGACGGCTGCCATTGACCTGGCCATGTGGCTGGCGCGATCCAATTACCAGATTCTGTTTCGCAAGGATCACCCGATTTCCGAGCGGGTGATCTTTCCCGTGTCAGCATCCGAGCGCAAGGGCATCGAGGATGCCCGTTTTGTGCGTTTCGTCGACGACGACGGCACGGTGACCTACTACGCCACCTACACCGCGTACAACGGAGAGACGATCCTGCCGCAACTCATCGAGACCTGCGACTTCCTCACGTTCAAGATCATTACGCTGAACGGAACCCAGGTCCAGGGCAAGGGGATGGCCCTGTTCCCGAGAAAGATTCGCGGTAAATACGTCATGCTGTCACGCCAGGATGGCGAGAACAACTCGATCATGTTTTCGGATAATCTGCACTTCTGGCAGCAGGCCCAACTTCTGCAGGAGCCTGAGTTCCCCTACGAATTCATGCAGATGGGGAACGGTGGCTCGCCCATCGAGACACCGGAGGGCTGGCTGGTGATCACTCACGGGGTTGGCCCGATGCGGACCTACAGCCTGGGAATCGAGTTGCTGGACCTGGAAGATCCGACCCGCGTAATCAGCCGGCTTGACGAGCCGATCCTGGTGCCGAATGCGCATGAGCGGGAGGGGTACGTCCCGAACGTGGTCTACAGTTGCGGCGCACTCATCCACCAGGACGAATTGATCATCCCGTATGCCTCAGGCGATCAGCGCTGCGGTATAGCGACCCTGCAAGTACCGATGGTGATGGCCAGGCTGGTATCGAACTCAACCGACACGGTACGATGACAGCACCTACGACACCTCGCGGGCATCCAGCCGGGCAGGCTCTTCCCCCAGCGTAATCTGGTCACAGCCGCGGTGGTTGTAGATAGCGAGCAACGCCGTGAGCCAGCACAGCGAAGACTCTGCCCCCTGATTTTGATTCGCGCCCTGCGCTTCCAGTCCATCCCGGCAACCGCCGGTAGCGTGATCGTAGAGCGGGACCCGCAAGTCGTTCTCACCCTGAAACCAGTTGAGACAACGGTAGGCATAAGCGATCCATTCCTCGTCCTGCGTGCAGTTGAATGCCTCGATGCAGGCGTCCACCATCGCCGCCGCCTCGATGGGTTGTTGATCGAATCGCGCCTTTTCACTACCTCGAGTGAACCAGCCCTGGTTGCCGATAGCAGCGAAGTGTCGGCCTGCCTCATCGGTCTGAACCCGCTTCAACCAGTCGAGCGAGCGCAGCCCCATCTGCAGCATCTCGCGGTCGGGAAGCCACTGCCCGGACAGCAGCAAAGCCTGTGACAACCGGGCGTTATCGTAGCTCAGGTTATCCGCACACCAGGGCCAGTCTTCGGTGGCACCCTCCAGGGACACTTCCTGCGCGGTGAAGTCTCTAAACTTTTTCATAAGCCGGTTCGAGAGTTTCTTGCGCATCCGTTTCGCACGGCTGTCCCCACTGAAGCCGCAAAGATACGCATGAATACCGATGATGGCGAAGGCAATCGCCCGTGGGTGTGTGAAATGTTTGGTGGCGCCCAGCGCACGATGAAACAGGTCGACCGCAAAACCCACCTGTCCCTTATCCCGACCCAATGACACCGCCACACCCAGTCCCCATACTGCGCGACCGTGGGAATCCTCGGAGCCTGATTCCTCGAGCCAGCGGCGATCATAGGACATAAAGTTGCGAAAGCGGCCGGTCTGGTCATTGAAGGCATAGCCCAGAAAGCTCAAATAAACGCTAGCCAGGTCGCCCAGCGAGGAGTCCAGCGGCTGGAGGTCGTGTGCCGTAACGGCAACGATCAGCGCGCGGGCATTGTCGTCCACACAATAACCGTGAGACCGATCCGGAACCGTGTACTTGGCATGCTGAAGCATACCCGTCCCATCGGTCATGCGGCGCAAATGGTCCAGCTTGATTTCCGGTAACCGTTGCTGGCGCAGCCCCAGTGCCTCCAGCCGGTGCTCGGGAACCTTCTTCCGCAAGCGCTGGCGTTTGGCATCTGCGAAGGTGTCCAGATAGCGACAGCCTACGTCGCTCCAGATCATCTTGCGGCCATAGTTATAGGCCCTCTGCCGGGTAGCGAGTAGTTCATCGGGATGATCCAGGAGGTCGATGACTTCCCGGGCCAGGGCGATGTGATCCCGGAATGGAATCAACCGGCCCCGGTCATCGGCAAGCAACTCCTGAGCATGCCAGTAAGGTGTGGATACCACAGCTTTGCCCATCCCCAGCGCATAGGCGAGTGTGCCGGAAATAATCTGCGCTTCATTCAAGTACGGGGTGACATAAATATCTGCCGCGCCGATAAACTCCAACAGATCTTCGTCGGCGACGAAACGGTCGTGAAAAATAACGTGATCGGCAACACCGAGCTCTTTGGCGCGCATATGCAGGCCTATTCGGTAGTCCTCGCCCTGTTCCGCCTTGTGGTGCGGATGGGTTGCACCGATCACCATATAGACGACCTGCGGGTGGGTTTTCACAATCTCCGGCAGAGCATCGATCACCACCTCGACGCCCTTGCTCGGAGAAAGCAGGCCGAAGGTCAAGATGACCTCTTTTCCGGATACACCCAGTTTTTCCTTGTAGGCATCAGAATCGACAAACGGCACGTCAGGGATACCATGGTGTATCAGGGCGATCTTCTCCTCCGGCACCTGGTAGATATCGCGCAGGAATTCGACTGAGCGTTCGCTCATTACTACCAGCCGGTCTGAGAACTCGGCAAGTTGCATCATGATTTGCCGTTCCTGAATGTTCGGATCTTTCAGGATCGTGTGCAGCGTCGTCACGACCGGCATCTTGAGATCACGCAACAGCTCGATGATGAAGCTGCCCCGCTTGCCTCCGAAAATGCCATATTCATGCTGGAGGCAAACCACATCCACCTGTTCAAGGTTGCATAAGTCCGCCGCCAGGCTGTATTCGTTCAGCTGGCTCTGGTTGATCTCGAAGCGCACCTGAGACGGGTAGGAATAGCCTTCTGGCCGGTCGTTCATCGCGACCGCCCAACAGGCTTTGTCCGGTACATTCAACGCGATGGATTCAAGCAGGTGCGTAGTGAACGTGGCAATACCACATTGCCTGGGGAGGTGGTTGCCGACAAGGACGATAGACTTGAGAGCCGCCCACTCTGGTCGTGAGTCAGTCGTGCAGGGATTCTCTATCGACTCACCGTTTTGGCTGATAGTGTTATGCGATGGGGTAGGTGTTTTAATGTTGATGCTCCAGTAGTCGAATGCCGCCAGACTGAGAAACGCGCTGCCACTTGTCAGTCGGCTCTATTATATATGAATTCAACGCAACTGGTTTCAATTCCCGGTTGTCGCTTGAGTAACAATTTGCCAGAGACACGACTGTTATTACTAAAATAACCGCCAAAAAAGAACCCCGCCGGGGCGGGGTTCTGCGTATCGGTTTATTCAACGAAGCCTTGCTTAGACAGTAACATTCGCCGCCTGGAGACCCTTAGGGCCTTTTTCTATCTCATAGGTAACCGACTGACCTTCGTTCAGGGTTTTGAAACCCGGGCTCTGGATGGCGTTGAAATGCACG
This sequence comes from Pseudomonadota bacterium, assembly GCA_042576405.1. GTDB lineage: Bacteria > Pseudomonadota > Gammaproteobacteria > DSM-19610 > DSM-19610 > Thiogranum. The sequence goes on from JBHPFC010000012.1 coordinate 16,316, forward strand.
AACACGTCATCGCCGCCATCGGCCTGAGAAATAAAACCAAAACCTTTGGCTTCGTTAAACCACTTTACAGTACCTGTAGCCATATCACTTTTCACCTTAATAAATTAAACAAATAGAGTGTTGCGTACAGGTAATGAAACGAGGAATTCATGGGGGTAACACGGAGGCAACGACCAAAATTGCCAATAACAGAATCTGTAGCTAATAGCACTGTAGGCGCGTTTCTTTAATTTAGCAAGAAGTATAATTTATATTTCAGTGAGGTAAACCAATATCCCCCGAGGGAATGACAGTCTGGTAACCGCTGGCATTTTTTAAAACATTTTGCGTCAAACCCAGTGTGGTGGAAAGTCACTGAGTCTGTGTGCAATGGCCCCTTCAGGCTGACAATCCTGTCAGCCTGGCCAAATTTAATGAACTATGCCACTGACCAGAGAATTTCTGGATTCCTTTCTGGTCTTCTTGGCTGCCTTCTTTTCTTTCGGCGTCATGGCCGGTTTCTTCTTTTCTTCCCTGTTACTTTTGCGTTCTTTCGTCATGATGTTTACTCCAGATAAATGATAGGTAATCTTCAGGTCAACTATTGCCATATCCGGACGCCTGAGCCCGGTCGATGATTTCCTGGCGTGGTTCTAGAACGTACTCAGCGCCGAGAAAAGGTTGTTAGTCCATGATGGGCCGGGGAAGTATCCGGCTATCTGCTGAGGGAAACCGCAAACGGGTCCTGTCTAATCCCTTCAAGGCAGAGCACACTTATCCTGTTGCTTGAGGTAAGGACGGTTACATTCCCAGCCGTTTCCGGAATAATCGAGATGAGCGTTCTCCGCCACCTCCACAGCGATGCAAGCCCCGTCGTCCCTCCTGTACCCGCGATCGCATTTCCATCCAAGCCCGGACGAAGCGACCACGAAATATCCGTTCGCTGGCACCTCGATGCCCACACAAGCTCCGTCGACTTCGCGATACCTACGATCGCACTCCCAGCCAGATCCGTACGTAGAGTCGCTCAAGTGCCCGTTCGCTGGCACTTCGACAGCCACGCAAACCCCGTCGACCGCGCGATACCCGCGATCGCACTCCCAGTCAGACCCGTACGAATAGTCGTTCAAGTGCCCGTTTGACGGCACCTTGATAGCAACGCAAATTTTCTTAACCTCTCGATGCCCGCGATCGCATTTCCATCCATCGCCGCGGGAGTTCAGATAGGCATTCGAAGGCACCTTGACGAACCGGCAGGTCTTATCAACCTCCAGATAACCTCGATTGCACCTCCAACCGGGTCCGTAGGACTTATTTGTCGGGTATGCATTGGCAGGCACCTTGACGGCTGCGCAGTCCCCGTCGGCATCTCGATAACCCGCATCACACTCCCATCCGTTCCCATAGCTCTTCGCGTGTGCATTCCCGGGTACCTCGCCCGAACTTCCCTGGGCGAACACAAGGCCGTTAACAGCCCCGAGAAGCCCTGCAAGAAGCTGGAAGAGAACAAGAATGGTCCGTGTTGGTCGCAGTTCAGACATGCGTCATTCCTTCCAGTTTAATTTCAAGGAACACGACTAACGCCAGGGAAAGTGCCGCTGATAGAACCATCAACAACCGTCTTGTGAATCTGAATGTTTTTTTAGTCATGGTGCCTCCCGATATATGGCCAAAGAATCGTATTAGCCGGAGAGGATCAGCCATCAAACATCGCTATTAATCCTAATCGGTTAGTGTCGTTGCTGCTGGGCAGCACTCACCGATCTGGATTTCTGCGGAAGCCAATAGAGGCGGGTAAGCTGTCGGATTGTACACCCGTTCGCTATATATAGCGAAACGTTTCGTTATTCATACGCGAAACCACCAACTCAGCCCGGGCCGAAAAACTCTACCTGATCCCGATAGAGGTGCTTCATTGTTTTGAGGCGTTGGTCGCGGCATACATGTCATCGTCGCGCAGCTGTCGGGCGTCTATACCTTTGCAGCCGGATGGGGGAGTCGAGCTTATCCCCGGGTTACATGCGACATCTTCCGTAAAATATTTTTGATAGCTTCCAAGAAAATACGTTCAGCATCGCTATCAGCTTGTGTCGCCGTTGTTACCCGCCCGAAAAACGGGCGACATCATCATTCGCAATTGCCCCTGCCCGAAAAGATCCAAACTGTGGACCGGCTGATTCATGTCTTAAATATTGGTAGCGGACTTTTTCAGATCCAGTTTGCCCCTGGTCCGTGAATTCGCCACCCGCACGGCGGGTTTCATGTGAGAACCGGGGGTCGTGAGGATACCCTGCCGAGCCTGGCCCGTGTTACATTAAACAATCCAGACCATCATTCAATGGCCCGATTGTATCAGGGTCACTCTCTCCGAGGTTTCGTCTTGACGCGTCTGCCGGACACTACTGCTGCCACACTGAGGCGCCTGCTTGCGCTGGCTCGTGATCTGCTGCAAGCGCCCGATCCGCGATCGGTCCTGGAACTGACAGGCCCGGCGATTCAAGAGCTCTTGTTAGCAGATGGTGCCTTGTTGCTCCTGGCCCTCGGTAAACAGGAGCACGTCACGGAATTTGACGGCAACGGCATCATGCAAATCGCGGGTAAAGACACTGCCCTGTATCGCCACGCCCGGCAAGCAATCGATAATGAAACACCCGTCCTGCTTCCTGATATAACCGTTGATCCGCAGTCACGTGACGGCGGCCTTTGCGCCGGTGAGACAGTAAGCCTGATCGCTTTTCCTTTTCCCCCAATCAAGCCGGTTGGCGCTCTGGCTGTCTTCTGGTATCACAGTGGGCATCCCCACCAACTCACCAAACCGATTTCTGTCATGCGCTACATCGGGGAACTCGCGGCCGCCGCACTTGGGAACGTCGGTTACAGGCAGATGATCGAGGGTCGCATTGCAGCCGGAACTGAAGAAATCACTACGTCAGCCTGGAAGCACGCAAAGGAACTCCATCGACGCGACCAGGTGGAGGCAGAACTCCACCACATCTCGGTCACCGACGTGATGACCGGAATGCTGAACAGACGCGGTTTTTTCCTGAATGCCGAACACAGCTTCAAGGTCGCGCGGCGGCAGGGGGTACCGAGCGCGATGATCTACGCCGACCTCGACGAGCTGAAGACCGTGAACGATGAACTGGGTCACGACACCGGCGATCGCCTCATTCAGGATGCCGGCCGGATTCTTCAGGCATCATTTCGCGACAGTGACGTCATTGCCCGACTCGGCGGAGATGAGTTTGCGGCCTTCACGCTCGACGCGGCGCAGCCGGAAGCGATCCTGGACCGGATACAGTCGAACATCGAAAGCTTTCGCCAGCGTTCATCGCTGCCCTACCGGATCTCGCTCTGCATCGGGATCGTACAGTGTAATCCCTCATCCGATCTGACCATGTCTGATTATCTTTCACTGGCGGATGGGCAAATGTACGCGCAGAAAAAGGCACGAAACAAAGCAAGCATCGATGACTGACACCAGGGGTGGGCATAGTTGCTGATCACCTCGACCTCCGCGGGCTGGCGCAGGGTCCGGGTTGCGAACACATGCCGTTGAATGCCTGCGGGATTATGTTGCCATAACACCGTACGACACACTTCGTTAGCAAACCGCATCTGCATCATCAATTAATACGATGAGCTATTTCCCGCGGAAAGGCCTATGGTAGGCATTGAATCATCGCCAGTCCCTTTGCCGCCAACCGGCGCCTTCAAAGAAGGATGGGGCTTCCGCAAGGAGCAGCGCACAACGCGCAGTCATAACAAGCGACAGGCGATGCGTCACAGGAGATTATCATGTCCACATTATCACTTTCCCAACCAACACCCGCCATCAAGTTCGAATATCTGAATTGGCTGGCTACCGATCCGCTGCCACGCGATCAGACCCAGAGCCAGCGCTTACATGAACCGGAGCATCTCATCATCACCACCATCGACCCGGCGTATCGGGACACACCGATCAACCATCCCAATCTGCGCTTGCCGTACCCTGCCACAGATGACGACGACCGTGGCGGCTAAAACGCTCACGTCGTAGCCTTTACAATGACACCTGCTGACGCTGGTTGACGAAAACTCGTCGACCAGCGCCGAGCAACTACGGTTGCTGCCATGCCACAAGCCGGCGACCTGAAGTGAGCTGAGCGTGTCCGAAAATCAGTGCAACAACTGGAAGGAACCCCGCCAGTTGCAGGTGTTTCCGTCGAATCTTCATTTTTGCTACTATGAGCGCCGATTTTCCCTTGGCAAACAAGCTTTGATCTCTGACGAATCCATTGAACCCTCCTGGAAAGACAGCATCCACCGGCAGCGTGAAGAACTGGCGCGGATGCTGCGGGAACCGCTCGCGCTGCTGGCCAGGAAATGCATACCGGTCTGGGATGATCGGGACCGGCTCAATGAGGTGCTTCTGGAAGGCTTCTCGAGCATACCGTATTGCACGTACCTGTATGTCGTCGACACACACGGTGTGCAGGTCAGCGACCACATCAGCCATGCCGGGCTCGTCCCGGAGCACTATCACCTCAATCGCGCCGAACGCCCCTATATGAAGGAAGCAATGCCGGCGTGGGGTTTCCTGTTGTCGGACGCCTACGTCAACCTGGAAGAGCATTGGCCCTCGCTAACAGCACTGCAAGTTGTCGTGTCGGACGCAGGCACGCTGGGGAATCTCGGTGCAGATTTCGACCTGCGCAGACTGCCGGTGACCTCAGCGCTTTACCAGGAACCAGGCACCTGGCGACAGGTGAAGGGCGACCCGGCAATCCGCAGCACACTGTTTCAGCAGACCCGGACCGAGAGCCCGATGGACCGCAATATCCAGAATGCGCTGTCTATCCTGGAGGAATTGCTTACGGAGCGCGGCATCTTCCAGTGCCAGATTCACTTCTCAAGCAGCCAGGCGACGATCTGGACAATCGATGACCCGCTGCGCTATCGCATCCTCGACCAGGAAGTGCTCCAGGATCCGGACATCTGCCTGGTATACCCGTCGCGACCGTATCCGCCAGATGCCGCAATACCGCGGACCGACATCGCCCGGATTCTGGATGGCATGCAGGCGCTGCGCATGGTCGATACGACCATCTATCTGCGCACAGCCACTATCAACATTTACAACGGCATGATCAGCCTGACCTTTTCCTGCGACGGATCGCACTATATGCGCTACAGCGAGTTCCTCGCCAAGGGCCCTTCCTTCTGGTCCGGAGTAGCAGAATGATCGCTCTCGGCATAGCGGAGAGCGTCTGCAAGGTTCTCGTGCCGGTATTGCTTGCAGAAATACACCATTTTTGATGTACATGTAATCCCGTATTGACCCATCGACGCCTTGGCTTCCTCATTCATCCTGTCTTCTTCGCTCTTCAGGATCTCCTCCGTTCTAACGTATGCTGTCGTTTTCACTATGGCTGTATTCTGCGTCAACGCGCACAATCATCCTCAGAAATCCTCTGCTGACAGGCTGTAAGCACAGGAGCCTTTGCCGCCACGCACATAAACCTCGTCCGCCACCTCCTGGATCCGTTTCCGCACGGTGTCGAATGCCTTGAGAAATCCTGCTTCGGCGCTACTCATCTCCGGACAGAGCCGTTTAAGAGCGTCGGCTTCCACAAAGAACGAAACCTCAATCGTGCTATCGTATCCCCAAAAACAGACACGGCGGCGAATTGCTGATTGAGGGCCCTGGCCGTTGTCCTCGCAAATCTCGGCAGGCCGTGTTCGAGATAGTAATTACGCAGGTAAACAATCACGGCCCAGTGTTCGTCGTTCAGGCTGATTCCTTCATTTTTTGCCAGTTCTGCGGATTTATTCCGAGTCCAGCGCTGATCGTTCAGTTCTGCAAGGCGAATACTGGGATATAGGCTGAATGTTTCGGAGTCCTGGGCGTTGTTTACAAATTGTGTCATGGAGTTTTCCTAAGTGGATCAAGCAAGCGGTGCAGTGTGCCTGTTGCTTGCCTAAAGCAAGCTATTGCACAACAGCGGAGGCAGATCGGAGTCCGCGAGAAAGGAGTATGACGGGCAATAGTGACCTTTCGGTCAATGTTGTGCGGCAGAGTGACTTGCATACTGACAGACGAGGTGCTTGGTACAATCTCCTCTCATTGTACCCGGAAAGCAAATTAACCAGGTTAATAAGGCAGGTTATACCGAGCGGCTAAGTATGGTGGAAAACACACACGATGAACCGGACAAGACTTAAAAATCATCCGCTGACAACGTGTAACCATAGGTGCCTTTGCTGCCGCCGACATAGACTTTATTCGCAACCTCATGGATCCGGTTGCGTGCCGCATCGAATGCATTAAGAAATCCCGTCTCGGCGCTATCCATCTCGGGACAGAGCCGTTTGAGCGCATCCGCTTCCACAAAGAACGAGACCTCGATCGCGCTATCATATCCCCAGAAGCAGACGCGGCTACTACTGGCATCGAAACTGCGGCTCGGGTTGGGAAAACTCAGCCTCATCGCCGGGCGCCTGAGGTCTGGACCGGATCGACGTTGTCGCCCGGAGTCATACTTTTCAGAAATTTGAACAGATCACTGTCCGTGGAAAGGACCAGGGTCGTGTTATCAGCGATGATCGACTTGTAGGACTGCATGGTCCGGGTGAACTCATAGAACGCCACCGCTTCGGGGCTCTGGTTGTAAGCACTGGCGTAGATTTCGGTGGCTTTCGCGTCCGCCAGGCCACGGATCTCCTCGACCTGCCGGTAAGCCTCAGACTGAATCTTGTCAAGGTCACGTACACGGTTGCCGCGTATTCTCGCGGCCTCCCCGTTACCTTCCGACAGGAAGCGTTCCGCGATCTGCCGGCGCTCGCTGATCATTCGATCATAGATCTTCGGGCGCACGCTTTTATTATAATTGATGCGCTTGAAGCGGATATCAAGCAGTTCGATGCCAAAGACCCGAACCTTCTCGGCCGCCGCCGCAAAGATCTCCTGCTCGACCAGTTTGCGGCCCTTCTGGATTGGCACCAGTGACCCCATATCCAGCTTTAGTTCCGCGTCGCTCAGGAGGGCATCGCGCAGCGGCATGCGATCCCTGGTGGTGCGGATGATCTCGATTAGTTCATGCTTGGCGACCGCGTTACGGGTCTCGCTGCCGAGAATATCGTCCAGGCGCGACTGGGCACTGCGTTCATCGCGCAGGCGTAAAAAGTACTGGAGGGGATCCGTAATCCGCCAGCGAGCGAAGAGATCGACCGAGATATAAAGCTTGTCTTTGGTGGGCATATCCGACGGATTGCCGTCCCACTCAAGAACGCGTTTGTCGATCGGATTGACCTCCTGGATGAAGGGCAGCTTGACCTTCAGACCGGCGGTGGTCACGGGAGCGCCGACAGGCTTGCCGAACTGCGTGATAATTATTTGCTCGACTTCGCTCACGGTATAGATCGCGCTCATCAGCACATAGATCACAATGCCCAAAACCACCGAGGCTGCTATTTGCCTGATATTCATGGTTGATCTCCCTTCCGGGCGTCGAGATTCAGCAGTGGCAGTATGCTGCGCGTCTGTTCATCGACAATGATCTTGGCGCGTATGCCCGGCATGACTTCCTGCAGCGTCTCGATATAAATGCGGCGGCGAGTGACCTCCGGGGCCTTGCTGTATTCCGCCAGTAAGGCATTGAACCGGGCGACATCGCCTTGCGCTTCATTGATTCTCTTGAGTCGGTAGCCGTCGGCTTCGCGGATCCGCTGATCCTTTTCACCTTCCGCCAGCGGGATAACCTTATTGTAATCGCGCCGCGCTTCGTTGATCAGCTTCTCTTTCTCCTGCTGGGCCTGGTTGACCTCATTGAACGACTCCTGCACCGGTTGGGGCGGATTGATGTTCTTCAATTGCACCTGGTCGATGCTGATACCCATGGCGTATTTGGTAGACAGTGCCTGCATCTTGGTCAGTGCTTCCGTTTCAATTTCCTGGCGGCCGATGGTGATGACCTCATCCACGGTGCGATCGCCGACGACTTCCCGCATGACGGATTCGGAAACATAGCGGAGCGTTTCACTCGGTTCACGTACTTCGAAAAGAAATTTAACCGGATCCGAGATACGGTATTGAAGCACCCATTCCACCAATGCGGCGTTCAGGTCCCCTGTCACCATTTCCGTTTCACGCTTCCCGTCACGGGGACTTTGATGCGGATCACCGGCACCCGGGGTTGTGAACCCGAACTCCTGCTTCAATTGCCGTTTGACGGGCACGATGGTTGCCGTATCAATGCCCAATGGCAGCTTGAAATGAAGGCCCGGCGGAACGTCCTTGAGATATTTTCCGAAACGTTGCACGACAGCGACAGAGTCGCTAGGCACAGTGTAATAGGCCGTCCATGCTCCCAGACCAACCAGAAGCAGGATGACAAGAACGAGGACGCCACGCGGGCCGCCACCGGGCAGGATTTGCTTGAGCCGGTCCTGCCCCTGCCGAATTAGCACATCGAGATCGGGAGGATTGGGGTTGGCGCCGCTTCCCCAGGGGTTGCCCCGGCCACCATTACCGCTTTGAGATGGCATTGTGGTCCCTTCTACTATGTGCGCTTGAGGCCACGCTCTGGTTAACGGTCATTCCGTCGTCTTCACCTCGTTCTATAGCTTGGCGGTCGGCTTCTTCCCGGCGCGATTCTGTTGTCACTTCCAGTGTTGTCTTACTGGTATCCCTGCCCACTGGGACCGCTATTTCGGTTGCCTGCGCACGCTTGGACTTGTCGCCACGCCCGGCCATGCTCGGATCGTCTTGTGCTCGAGTAATTTTTTTATTCGGCATGTCAAACACCTGTGATTTAACTTGCTTACGTAGCCCACCAGTCATAATTATCTATCCAAACCCGATGTATTCGGAACATTCAGCAGCAATGATAGTGAACGCCGACTAATTATCCTGTGCGGCAGTTTTGGCTTATGTCTGACAATCGATGTTGATAGTGGTTGTGCTTTAGTAACCGACGGGAAAGAACTCTTCGTGCACACCGAATCTGCATTTTTCAATAGCTGGTGCCAAACGAAACGTCGGTGGCGCCTGCCGGTGTGCGCAGGTTGGCAAGGCGGCTACCTTGCGTAACCGGGCCGCCGGCAAAAAGACCATACAAGTACTTGCTTCCACCCTGCGCGGAGAATTGCCGATTGAGCGCCCTGGCCGTCGTCCTGGCAAATCTCGGCAGACCGTCTTCAATATAGGAATTGCGCAGATAAGCAATCACGGCCCAGTGTTCATCGTTCAGGCTGATGCCCTCGTTTTGGGCCAGATGTGCGGATTTTTCCTGATTCCAGTTCTGGGCATTCAGTTCTGCATGGCGAATACCGGCGTATAGACTGAATGTTTCGGAATCCTGAGCATTGCTTACAAATTGTGTCATGGGGTTATCCTTGGTGCATTACATGCGGGCTGGGTGCCTGTGCCTTGCTAACGGCAAGTCATTGCACAACAGCGCTTGGCAGATCGGGGTTCGCGAGAAAGGAGTATGACGGGCAATAGTGACCTTTCGGTCAATGTTGTGCGGCAGAGTGACTTTCGTACTGACAGACGAAGTGCTTAGTGCAGTCTCCTCTCATTGTACCGGGAAAGCAAATTAACCAGAGCAGGTTACCCCGAGCGGCCAAGCATGGTGAAAAGCAAACACAACTTTCAGTTGCAAAAACGCGCAGGTACTCACAGGAATAGTTGAATCGCAAGCGATCAGAGAATGCAATTTCGAATAAGCAGGACTTCTCCTGTGCAGATTGATTTCAGTCGGGGTAATCAGCGCTACGGGCTCGGTCATGATAGTTTCAAAGGACTGGAGACGTTGGTCGCGGCATATATGTCATCGTCGCGCAGCTGTCGGGCGTCTATACCCTTGGTAGCCGGATGGCGGAGTCGGACCGGCGCAACAGACCTAAACCGTGAAAGCTTGCACCGGAATAGCGGCGTTGTGATCGCCTGGAACAGGCAATCCCTGTTTTTCAATCATGAAACAAGTATTTCATTGGTTCAGCAAAACACTTTTTAAAGTCATAAGCCAATTGTGATACATGAACACCGTCGATAACCCGGTGATCGAAAGTCACACAAACAGGCATAATGGAGCGAACCTCGACTTTCCCGTCAACAACCCATGGTTTATCTTGTATCAAACCTACAGTCAGGAGCAAAGGAACCCTCGTATAAGGGCAAAGTGGTGCCCATGCCAAATCAATCCCCAGGCTTCCTACATTGGTAATCATGATTGAGCCAAAAGGATCCTTTGGAATACCTATCCAGGAAAGATCCATATTCAACCCGTAAATAAGCCAGGACGCGATATCCAGATAATATCGGGCCATCCACCATGGCATCTTTTTAACAGCGGCCAAACTACCGGCTAGTTCGCGATCTTTGTGGGATCTCACCAGCTCAACTTTTTCGGCCATCGCCTTGGCTATACCGGCGGTCGACAAATTCTCTGCGTGATGAATCGTGCAGCCAGACAAGGTCGCATTTTTTATCTTGTCGGCGCCTTCGCCTGGAATGTTGATCTGATAAAACAATGACACATGCTTTCGCAGATAGATTCGACCCCCTCTGATCATGGCGTTGCTTTCAGGGCGACGTTGCAAACAATAAGCGGCTGCTTTCCCCACTAAATGCGCAGGGCTGATTTTTACATCGTGCTTGTTTGCATACGCATCAAGATGGGCCAGGGTTTCAGTTATATCGATTTCAGCTAATCCATAGACTGATGGATCTTTGGCCGTTCTCCAGGTGCCCATGGCGACTTTACGGAAAGGCGGAACGTCATCCAAACGCTTTAAATTTACTTTGCCCAATTTTCATCCCAAGGATTGAATGTACATAACCCGACTGCTCAGCATATCAGACTGCACCACCGGTTTATTCATAGCGCAACGCCACGATCGGCCGCAACTGTGACGCCTTGCCTGTCGGGTGCAGCGCGAAGAACACGCCCACCAGTCCGAGTATAAGCAAAATAAACGCCCTTCGCCGCTAGGCGGCGAAGCGTCCCAGTGGCGTCGATACGCTAGCGGACAACCCGTACGGCTGCTAGTCTGAAGCATAAGACGGACTCGCAAGGATGCGATTATGTTGTCGCTGCTGACTGGCAGGGGAGCCAGTGCGAGCGTTGGTGCACGCGTGTATGTGCTCCATCGCCCGGAACGAACCCTTCTTTACCAGCTTGTCGAAGCATACTACCCAGCTTTCCTGTCCCAGCTGCCAGCCGAGGGTACGGCGTTACCGGGATATGTCGAGCGGGAATTCGAGGATTACCTCAAATGCGGCCGTCTGGAGCATGGCTTCCTGCGGGTGTGCTGCGACAGCTGTCACGCCGAACACCTGGTGGCGTTCAGTTGCAAACGCCGCGGCTTCTGTCCCAGCTGTGGGGCACGGCGCATGGCCGAAAGCGCCGCGTTACTGGTGGACAAGGTGTTGCCGGAACAGCCCATGCGACAATGGGTGCTCAGCTTCCCGTTTCCGCCGCGATCTGCATGCAACTACGCATTTGCTCCTAGCCCAGTTCCAGGTCGTCGATAACGGCCTTTAAGCCGGCCTTGGCACAGTCCTCGTCTACTTTTCCAGACGGTGCACCGCTGACACCGACCGCGCCATAGATCTGGCCGCCGGCCTGCACAGGTAAACCGCCCGGAAGCATGATCAGTCCATCAAGTTTTCCCAGCGGTGAATCGGCGCGCGCACCGAGTTCGGAGGTCGCCACATTGAAGGACAAGGCGGCATAGGCCTTCTCTTCGGCAATCCGCAGGGTGATATCCGCCGCTACCGTGTCTCGCAGCGCCACCTGGGTACGACCGCCCCGATCCATGACCACCACACCGATCTGAATTCCCTGCTTACGGCATTCGCCGATGGCCGCGCGAGCAATCATGAGCGCGGTCTCCATAGAAAGCCGCTTGATCTCGACCGCGACCGGTTGGTCGGCCCAACCGGGACTGCTCAATGTGAATAGCCCCGCCAGGGCCAATCGCTGAAACCAGACTCGCATGACTTTCTCCTCTTAATTGATTAACAGCATACTCGAACCGCCTCTGCAAGCAGCAGCTACGTTTTCCGACCTTGCCCGTCCGATTGCAACTCCCTGGCCGTGTCGAGTGTCACCGGTAAGAGTAGCTCATCCCCGGTGGTATAAAAAACAGGTTAAAACAAGTGTTATTTACTCTGACCCGTAGCGAGTTTTACGAATGCTACCCGGTATTCTGATCGACCTGGACGAAGCATCCCGGCACAGCGCCAGACGCGCCACGCACAGGTCGGCCTTGAACGCGCGGCCAATAGCGATAATACCGATGCGTTCGAGCTGCTCAAGATCCAGTGGGGCACCGATGCGATAGCCGTTGAAGTCGGCGAACGGCAGTCGCAGGGTATGCCAGCCGGAAGTCGTCGTTTAGCGGTCACGAATATTAGATCCAGGCCAAATACCGAGAACGACGGTGAGTTCAACTGATCAACGCAACACTTTATCTTTGAAGACGACAAGATGGAGTGTTGAAGATTAAATACAGAACTCGAATTTACTATACAGCCTGGCAAAAAGCGGAGATGCGGGATCGCTGGAATATGGGCGAGTCTCCTCATTCTATAGGTCAGCTTTTTGTTCGGTATCATACTTCGATTCGTGGCATCCTGGCTGCGACAGGCGGAATACAACCGCGGGAACGCAGGCGATGACGTCGTGCGCTGACGCTGGCAGCAAACCTTCACGCAACCCGCGCATTAGAAATGAAGTGCGCGTTTAAATTACCGCTTGCGGTTGATCACCGGCCCCCTCGAGCCTGCAAGATGACTCGGGCTGGAGGGTTGCCTGATAACAAACACCTCGAAAAAATCGAATACTTAGAAACAATAATTTGATTTTTTATTTAAGCCCGCAACCGAAAAATTAACACCGGTGCTTATGATTTCGCTGACTGGCGACATCGAAACAGAAAACATTACCGATGATCGAAACGTGAGGAACAACTGAACATGAGTATACAAAACCTGTTGAATCAGTTTATGGGGTCTTCCGGCGCCTTGCCTTCTGCAGACCGGACCGGCCAGGACATGGGTAACACCCTGAGCAAGCTCACCAGCAACATCCCCGGCGGACTGGCCGGTGGCGCGGCAGCCGGCGGCATCATGGCCCTGCTTGTCGGCAGCAAATCTGCACGCAAGTTTGCCGGCAAAGCCGCAACCTACGGTGGCGCTGCCATGCTTGGCGGCCTCGCCTATAAGGCGTTCCAGAACTGGCAGCAGAACAGCGCCGGCCGCACAGCCAACGGCGACGACAGCGTCGCCATCCGCATACCGGACCCGGAGACGTTTGCAGCCAATGGCGCGCTCGAAGCGACTTTTGAACTGACCGTTATCAAGGCCATGGTTGCCGCGGCGCAGGCCGACGGTCATATCGACGCGATGGAACGGCAGCGGATTTTCAAGGCAGTCGAGCAGATGGACCTGTCCAGCGAAACCAAGGGAATGGTGTTTGACCTGTTGGGCCAGGATATCACCATCGACGAACTGGCCCGCGGTGCACGCAATCTCGAGCAGAAGTCCGAGCTTTACCTGGCATCGTGTCTCGCAATCAACCCGGACCACCCCTCGGAACAGTCGTATCTCGATCGCCTGGGCTCAGCGCTCGATTTACCACAGAGCCTGATGCATGAACTGCGGTGGCAGGCACAGCGAGTGATTGCTGAAACTGTCTAGCTGACACCTGCATTTTAGTCAGTTAATCATGGCTTGGGGGGTTAAAAGACAAGTATCTGACGCGCTCGGACAATAGGATAAATAATGGTTCATGTAGGATTATCCCGGATTCCTAATTTGGAGAGTGGAACATGGAAGCAATGATTGTTACCGGCATCGGCATTATCTTTGCAATAGCTTCCTGGTTTTCGACCAAAGACCTTGAAGATGAATAGCGTTGCTTGATGCAGCGCAATTTACCGGCTGAGGCGGCTGCACTTTGAGCGTCGCCGTTTGCACAGCCCGCTAATGTCGCAGGATTCTTCGTCTATCGTTAACGCTTATTATCGCTGTCAGCAGGCTTGCGGAAGAAACAAGCCTGGTGATGCAATCGAGCGAGAATTTTTAATCTGCGTTTGCAATGCGCTGCATCATGGAACGAATAAATTTCACCTTTATAATAGAGTTTTATGATTCTCATTAAAAATCACAATAGTTAAACACCGGGAGAACCCTTAGTGATGTATCGATGTTATTTTTACCTGGCCGCGTTCGTCGCAATAATGACCACGTCTGTCTCGGCACTCGCAGAAACGGCAGTTAACCCGTCGGTTACTGACGCACAAAATCGTAATTGGACACCCACTGAGAACGAGGGAGGCTTTTATACTTCCCTTCCAGCGGTCAACAACAAGCAACTGGTTGGACTGATCAGAAACTATCAGGAGGCCCTTACACAGCGCGAACAAGAGATCACACGATATCTCGATGAGAATCGGCTGGACACGGCCGATGTGTTGATTACAGTCGTAATGCCCGGTGGCCTTATCTATGCGGCAGTGCGAAAAGCCAACCTCGAGGAGGCAAGGGCCGAACTTACCGAAATCACCGACGATATGGATGAGCTCTCCCGCGATCTGCTGGCAATGCAGGCTGGGACGGGTGAGCTGACACTGGCTCAGCTGCAGTGATTAACAGGAGCGTTCGGCCACTTCGAGCGCCGATCGTTGTTCTTCAAGGCCCCCGGTACGTTAACGGACCGGGGATTTTCTTCTGGCGGAGGCGGTGTCCTGGTAACTACTTTTCTAGCGGTTCCGCGATTCGCGTGAACCCGCCCCGCCCTGCCGACTCTAATTCATACGGTTTCGAAACAACCACCCTGCCAGTGACAATGTCACGATGGCAATAATCGCCATGGGCCAGTACTGGTCGAACAAAAGCGCATAGGAATCCCCTTCCAGGAAGACGCCGCGCAGAATCACCATGAAATAACGCATGGGATTAATCAAGGTCAGTTGCTGCACAAGCTCCGGCATATTGGAGATTGGTGTGGCGAATCCCGACAGAATGACCGCGGGCACCAGGAACAGGAAGGCGCCGAGAATACCCTGCTGCTGAGTGACGGCGAGCGAGGAAATCATCAGGCCGATACCCACGGCAGACAGCAGGAACAGAAACATGCCGAGGTATAAGGCACCGAGACTACCGCGCAGCGGCACCTCGAACCAGAGCACCACCACCAGCAGGATGAAGCTACCCTCGATCAAACCGATGAGTATGCCGGGGATCGATTTTCCAATCAGAATTTCAATCGGTCGCAGCGGCGTGACCAGCAATTGATCGAAGGTTCCTGCCTCGCGCTCGCGGGCCACGGATAAACCGGTGACGATCGTGGTTATCACCAGCGCCAGCAACCCCACAATGCCCGGCACAATGAACCAGCGTGACAACAGGTTTTCATTGTACCAGGGACGTATCTTCAGGGCGGCGGGCGGTACCGGGCGACCGTGTTGCCGTGACCAGTCGATATTGAAGTCGGTGAGAATCGTGCGCAGGTAACCCAACGCCAGCAGCGCTGTATTGGAGTTGCGGCCGTCGATGATCAGCTGCACGGGCGCAGTTTTTCCGCGCTTAAGGTATTCACTGAACCGCGGGCCCAGGTGCAGCACCATTAATGCATCCTTGTTATCGATCACAGGCGCGATCTGCGCATCGTGATCGACATACCTCACAAGGTCGAAGTGCGGCGAGCCGGTCAGTCGCGCAACCAGCTCGCGGGACGGCGCGCTGCGGTCTTCGTTGTAGACAGCCACCGGGATGTTATTCAGATCGAAGGTCGCGGCATAACCGAAAACAAGCAACTGGGCAATCGGCGGGCCGATCAGCACAATGCGGCTTTTCCTGTCTCTGAGGATGGCCAGCAACTCCTTGATGGCAAGTGCAGCAATACGACGCAGTGCGTTCATCCATCCAGCCGCTTATGCATCTTGCGCCGTGCCAGGCCGAGGAAAATAACCATCATCACCGCCAGCGCGGCGCTGTTACTTAACACGATCGGCCAGATGTTGCCTGCCAGGAACAGCGTCTGCAGAATCGCCACGTAATAACGGGCAGGAATGATGTGGGTAATGACCTGAATTGCTGCCGGCATGGAACTGATCTGGAAAATGAAACCGGACAGGATAAACGCTGGCAGAAAAGTAATGATGATAGAAATCTGGCCGGCCACGAACTGGTTTTTGGCGACCACTGAAATCAGCAGCCCCATACCCAGGGCCACCAGCATAAACAGCGCCGAGGCCGCTGTCAGCGCCCAGAAGGAACCGCGTAGCGGCACATCGAACAGCCATAGCGCCATCGCCACGCTCAGCAGCATGCCACCCATGCCGAGGATGAAATACGACACCAGCTTGCCGACCACCAGCTCGTCGATGCGGATCGGCGTCACCATCAATGCTTCCATGGTACCGCGCTCCCACTCGCGCGCGACCACCATGGAGGTCAGCATGGCGCCAATCAGCGTCATGATCACGGCGATCAGGCCGGGCACCAGGAAATCGCGGCTGCGCACCGCGGCGTTGAACCAGATACGCGGCTCGAGCGCGACCGGTAGCGCCAGCTCGACACCCTGTGAGCGCGCATAACTGTCGAGCCAGGCTTGCCACACACCCTGGATATAGCCTTCGGTAATGCGCGCCTGGTTGGCATCGACGCCGTTGACAATCACGCCGATCGGCGCGTCGCCCTGTGAGAGCAAGCGCTTACTGAAATCGTTACGCAGCCAGACAATACCGAACACTTCGCGCAGATCGAACGCCTGTTGCGCCGCCTGGATGCTGTCAAATGCTTGAGGATCGAAATACTCCGAGTGCTGGAAAGCGCCGACGAGGCTTGCGGTGTTGGTATCGGGCTGCTCCACCACCATGGCCAGCGGGATGTGCCGTGCATCCAGTGACACGCCGTAACCGAACAGTAACAACAGCACCACCGGCATGACGAAAGCGATGGCAATACTGGACGGGTCACGCAGGATCTGCAGGCTTTCCTTACGGATCATGCCGATCAAACGCATACGCGACGCCGCACGAGCCTTCATGCCGCGACCTCCTTGCCTTTCTCGTGGGCTTCGATCAGGCTGATAAACGCGTCTTCCATGGTCGGGTCCGGGTGTTCCTCACTGCGGAAGCGCGCCTTCATGTCCGCCGGGGTTCCTTTAGCCAGTACTTCGCCTTCGGCCATGATCACCAGTCGGTCACAGTAGTTGGCCTCGTCCATGAAGTGGGTGGTTACCAGAACTGTCACGCCCGATTCGGCGAGCGCATTAATACGCTGCCAGAACTCGCGGCGCGCTAGTGGGTCGACGCCCGAAGTCGGCTCATCCAGGAACAGGATATCCGGCTCGTGCATGAGCGCGGCCGCCATCGCCAGACGCTGCTTGAAACCCAGCGGCAGATCTCGGCTGCTGGCATTGGCGTAGTCAGCCAGTTCAAACGCCTCCAGCGCCCAGGCAATACGCTGTCTGCTGCGAACTCGATCCAGACCGTAGGCACTGGCAAAAAAACGCAGATTCTGCAGCACACTGAGATCGATATACAGCGAAAACCGCTGCGCCATGTAACCCAGCCGGCCTCGCACGCGCGCCGCCGCATGGCGAAGGTCGAGCCCGGCCACGTGCACTTCGCCGGCCGATACCGGCAACAGCCCGCACAACATGCGGAAGGTAGTGGACTTGCCAGCGCCATTGGCGCCCAGCAGGCCGAAAATCTCGCCGCGCTGCACGCTGAAGCTGACACCCTTAACGGCGTAGAAGTCACCGAAACGGCGTTGCAGGTCGCGGACCTCGATGACAGCATCGTTTTCCGATATGGCAATCGCTGCCTGCCGTGACTCACTCACCAGAGGCGTACGGTCAGATGCCTGGTCGCCTTTCAGCCTGGTGATAAAGGCGTCTTCGAAAATCGGATCGGCCGGCTGTGTATGCAGTGCGTCGCTGTCGGCCGATACGGCAGACAGGTCCGGTAATCCCGGGGCTGCCGTGACGATGCGCACCTGTTCACCTTCGATGATGGCGTCGACAATGCCCGGCACAGCGCTGAGGCGTGTCTGCAGGGTACGTTTGCCGAGTCCGGAGGCAGTAACACGGAAGGTCCGGCCTCGCATCGGTTCACTGAAGCTTTCGGGGCTGCCCTGACCCAGACGTTTACCCTCATGCATCAGGATAACCTCATGGCAACGCGCTGCCTCATCAAGATACGCGGTGCTCAACAGCACGCTCATACCTTGCTCTTTAACCTGCCGGTAAACAATGGACCACAATTCGCGCCGCGATACCGGGTCAACACCCACCGTTGGCTCATCCAGTAGCAGCAGGGGCGGCGGACGTACCAAGGTACAGGCCAGCCCGAGCTTCTGCTTCATGCCGCCTGAAAGGCGGCCGGCCAACCGGCGCGTGAACGGCGCCAGGCCCGTCATATGCATCAGCTCCTGATAGCGTGCAGAACGCTCTGCTTTGGCAACCCCTTGCAGATCGGCATACAGATCCAGGTTCTCCTGCACACTCAGGTCTTCATACAGACCGAAGCGCTGCGGCATATAGCCGACTGACGACTGAACCTCGAGCGGTTGCTTGACAACGTTGATATCCAGTGCGCGGATGCTTCCTTCATCGGGTCGCAGCAGCCCGGCCGCCAGCCGCATGAGCGTGGTCTTGCCGGCACCATCGGGGCCGATTAGACCGGTCACTTTGCCCACCTGAATGCTGATATCGACAGACTGTAACGCCCTGACGGACAGACCACCGGTGGAAAAGGTTTTGCTGACCCCCTCGAAGACGAGAGCCGCGGCGACCGTCACTTCAGCTGGCCCCCGGCTTGGTGCAGTCGGGAGCGGCATGCCCGGGTTCCGGTTTCGACTGGTCGAGCGGAATGGAAACCGTCGCCGGCATACCCAGGCGCAATTCATCCTGCGGATTGCACACATAGATCCTCACCTGGTAGACAAGGCGTGTGCGCAGCTCGGGCGTTTCCACGTTTTTGGGGGTGAACTCGGCGGTTGGCGAAATAAAGCCGATCCAGCCCCGGTAGATCTTGTCGGGATAACTGTCCGTAGACACATCGGCCGACATCCCCGGCGCCAGTTTGCCCAGCGCGGTTTCCGGCGCATAAGCTCGTACCCATACCGGGTTAGTTAACGCCAGGGTGAACACCGGCGTCTGGGGTGTCGCCATATCGCCGAGTTCGAGGATACGGTTGCGAATGATGCCGTCAGTGGGGGCATACATTTCGGTGTCTTTCAACACCTCTCGAGCCAGCGCTAACTGCGCCTCATCGGCTTTCAGCATGGCCCTGGCCTCTTCGATATCTTCCACCCGCGGCCCTTCGACCGCCAGCGCCAGAGCTTCTTCCACCACCTTGAGATCAGCACGGGCCGTATTCAGGCCGGCTTCGGCGTCATCCAACGCCTGTTTGGAGGCAGCCTGCTCTTTGTACACGTTCTGTGTACGTTCGAAAGTAATTTGCGCATCCACCAGTTTGGCCCTGGCAGCGGCAACATTCGCCTGGGCCTGACGCACCTCTTCCGGCCGGCTGCCAGTCTCCAGCCGGGCAAGCGCCGCCTTCCGGGCAGCCACCTGGGCTTCAGCGGCTGCAACCTCGGCCTGCATACGCTCGCGGTGCAGGCTCGCCAGCAGTTGCCCCTTGTGCACCCGGTCGCCTTCCTGCACCAATAGCTTGTCGATGTGCTCGCTGTTATTGAAAGCAAGATCGGCTTCGCGAATATCGATATTGCCGTAGAGCAGTAACCGGTTGCTCTCCTCGGCACCCCGTGAACCCAAATACGACCAGATGCCTCCCGCGATGGCGGCTGCCAGCACAATAATCAGAGGGCGTATGATCTTCTCACGATTCATCAGATACCCCTGCCGCCCCCTGTCACTGTTTAGTTTTTAGATACCATGAATGCTTGCCGTCTTCAGCACACGGGAAATCTTCCACAAGTGGAATGCTATTAATTTCGGGGTGCAGTTTTTCCCTGCCTCAGCTTTGCTCCAGGTACTCACTCACTATCTGGTATTGTGTATCCACCAGCTTTTTCACTGCTTCCTCGACACCGGCAAACTTCGGGTATTCTTCTTCATGCTGGATGGCTGAACAGGTCCGTGCCATCTGGCAATACATGGCAACCCTATCCGCAACATGATGGTGCATCTCATGATAGGTGGGCGAAAGACAGACCATACACGCCTCGGCAACGAAGTGTGCAGCCTGTTTGGCGTAATCCAATTCTGTAAACCACGACCTTGGATGTGTTGCAACGTAAACGGCATGTACTTTATGGTAGGCACTATTTAACTCCTCTGCCGTAGCCCCTGTTTTCTCAGCTATTTCCTGACCGTTTTTTACCTCAGGGTCATCCGTCAAATCCAGCACATTGGCAACGAACCTGGCACCCACCTGTCGCTGCTGAGCAAGTGACAAGGAAGACAATGCTTTTTTGAAGTCTTCATTAGTTGATACCTTCGACATAATTGTTTCTCCTTCAATCCATTGGAACCATGAGCATGGCGTAAAACACGCCTATATTACAACGAAGTTAAAAGTATAGTTAGCCTTGCCCTGAACCGCTTGGCGAAACTGCCTACACGTTTGGCTGCACTTTCACTGGCTACGGAAAAGTCTACAGCGACCAAAATATTTTGATAATCACTCAAATCCACTCCCTCCTATCTCGCTTGGTACATGTATACGACGAACATAGAATATTCGACCTTGGTACTCCGTCCGTTTTAGTTGCCCATCTGCGATCAATTGCTCTACCAAGCGCCAATGAGTTCCGGTTTTGGCCAAGAGCTCGCTGACGGCTTCTTCGCGCATGGGATGCACCGCCGTGATAGCCAGCAGGTCTTCGGTCACATCACCGGTAGTTGCAAACGCATTGCCCTCGTAACCCGTCAGCAGCTCCAGGTTTTTGACCTGCCGATTAACAATCTGAAAAACACGATTCAGGGTGCCCTCATCGGGTGCCTTAACAGTCCTTTCCGATGGTGGCCGAGTAGGAATGGAAAGATAGGCCTGATCAGGAGCCAACTCCACAAGGAATTCGGCCAGCGCGCTGGCCGCTGAGTCACCATCATTCACACCACTCACCAGCATCGTCTCTGTTGCCAGCCTACCCTTGTAACTTTGCGCAAATGTTAACATCCCATTCAGTATAGTCTGGTGATCCAGGGCTGGATGCGGGCGATTGATACTACGCCACAGCGCCTCATCGATGGCGTCTACCTTGAGCGATACCCAGTCCACTGTGTTCAGGATTACACGGACTTCTTCCTTCCAGATGAGTGATGCGTTCGAAATGACCGCAATCGGGATACCGAGCGGGCGCAATAGTTCGATAGTCTCGCCCAGCTGCAAATCCAGCGTGGGTTCACCATCGGGTACAAACGTCAGATAATCGATCTTTTCGCCCGTTTCCCGGGCCTGCCGCAGATGCTGTTCGACTTCCCGACGTAGATGGCGTGGTTCGTAAAACGGTCGTGGAGTAATCTCGGTCGCCGGAGTCGGGCCCACCTGGCAATAGACGCACGAATAGGAGCAAGCCTTGGGAGGAATATTGTTGATCCCCAGGCTGCGTCCCAGGCGCCGGGAAGGTACAGGGCCGAAAACCAGCATGCAAACTCCTATCTTGAAACAACAGCAGACGCATTGGATTTTCCACGAAATGATTACATACTTATACGATTTTAATCAAAATTGGTACAGAACATGTCTTTTGACAAATACGCAGACAAGCTGTTAGGAACGCTCGCGGGTTTATTTGTTTACACGTTAGCCCACAGCGACTGTTGAATATATGAGCACAATCAATTACCCAATATGGCACCGGCGAAGGGACGCGGGGTGGGATCAGGAGGCTGCATGCCTTCAAAGAATCCCTTTAAACCCTAAACCTGAATATATTACCTTCGATAAGCACGGCGCGATATGGACATACTTGCCCGGATTATTCTGAGCGGCCTTCTAATGAAGTGTGATCGCCCTGATCGGCGGTGATCAGGCTATCGTCCTTACCCACAGCCGCAATCTGCGAAAACTACACGAACACTGGGCAAGCCCTGATTCACATAAAAGCACATGAACAGGTTCAAAACGGACACAGAGAAGCGAGAATTAAAACAGTTAGCCAATAGACTACACTTAAGTAATAAGTCCTTATTCATAGTTGCAAGTGCGATATCCAAAACATATTTAACAAAATCGTAACGCCCGGGTTGTTTTAGGCTCGTCGTGTTACCATGCCGCCATGGCGGTTTCCACCCAAGTAGTGAAGCTGAAAAGGGGAAACTCCCCGTTGCCCGATTCAATGATTACAAAAGATGCATCCTTTCAGATCGGCGTAATCACCGAAGTCCATGGACCGGTTGTCGTCATTGCCTGTGACCAACTGCCCTCTTTGCGTCAGGCATTGTGCGCACATCTCGATCACGAAACCTATTTGTTCGAAGTTCACCAGCACCTTGATGAGCAGCATATCCGCGCCATCACCCTGCATCGTTCCGCCGGCCTGCGTCGTGGTATGCCGGTCTACGACACAGGAGCGCCGCTGCATGTCCCTGTCTCAGCGGATTGTCTGGGCCGGTTATTGAACATTTTTGGCGAACCACTCGATGATGGAGATCCGTTACCGGATAAAGAGTTTCGCAATATTCACGCGCGACCGGTACCTCTTAACGAGGTGGTCGGTGTCGGGCAGGTACTGCAAACCGGCATCAAGGTCATTGACCTTCTCTGCCCGTTCATCAAAGGCGGCAAAACCGGCTTGTTTGGCGGCGCCGGGGTGGGCAAGACCGTGCTCATTATGGAATTCATGCAGGCGGTGGCCAGACTGCACAAGGGTGTGTCAGTATTCGCCGGCGTGGGCGAACGCATTCGCGAAGGGCATGAGCTGTGGCGCGAAATCGACAAAGCCGGTGTGTTACCGCAGACACTGATGGTGTTCGGTCAGATGGACGAATCGCCCGGCGTGCGTTTTCGCGTCGGGCTGTCGGCGCTGACTTACGCCGAATACCTGCGCGATACCCTGCAGAGAGAAGTGCTGTTCGTCATGGACAACATCTTCCGCTTTGTGCAGGCGGGCAGCGAGGTCTCGAGCCTGCTGGAGCGTATGCCGGCCACGGTCGGCTATCAACCCACCCTGACCACCGAGGTGGCAGAGATGCAGGATCGTATTTTGTCGACACGGCAAGGTGCGATTACCTCAGTGCAGGCCGTGTACGTCCCCGCAGATGACATGACCGATCCGGCGGTCAGCACCATTCTCAGCCATTTGGACACGACAGTTATTCTGTCCCGTAGCCAGGCTGGCAAAGGCATCTACCCGGCGGTGGATCCCTTGCAATCGACCAGCAAGCTGATGGATCGGCACACGCTGGGCTCGCGCCACTATACTGTCGCCGAAGGCGTTCGCGAGCACCTCGCCCGCTACCGGGAACTGGAAGACATCATCACTATGCTGGGTATAGAAGAACTTTCTGCAAAAGACCGCATGATTGTCATGCGCGCGCGCAAACTGCAACGCTATCTCACCCAACCGTTCCGGACCACGGCCTCACACACCGGCATCGAAGGTGTGTCGGTGTCCCTTGAACAAACACTGGAGGACTGCGAAACTTTTCTGCGGGGAGGTTATGATGAGACGCCGGAGGATCGCTGTTACATGCGTGGCACGATGCAGGAAGCGAAGCAATGAACTTCTTTACCCTGCTACTCCAGGATGCGTCCCGTTCCGAGCGTATCGATGGCGTAAATTCCTTCGTCGGAGAGGATGCTTCCGGCAGCTTCGGTATCCTGCCCGGTCACAGCCGCATGATGACAACGCTCGTTATCGGGCTGGCGCGCTTTCGCAGCGGTGACACAAATTGGCAATACCTGGCGATGCCGGGCGCCGTGCTCTATTTCTTCAACAACGTGCTTACGCTCAGCACACGCCGCTACCTGCGCGATGATGATTACACGCGCATCAGTACTGCGCTACAAGAACAATTACTCGCCGAAGAGGAAAAACTGCATGCGACCCGGGAGAGCCTGCGGCGCATGGAAGAAACGTTACTCAAGCACCTGTGGGAACTGGGCCACAAAGGTGGATAACCCTATGCAACGTCATGATGAACTGCGAAAACGGGTAGAACGACAGGCACAACGCATGAAGAAAGCCGAGCGTGAGCGGTCCACTTTGATGTCGCAAACAATTTTTATCGGCACACTGGGTTTGGTTTTAGTGCTGCCGGTGGTGGTCGGCGCGTACCTGGGGAACTGGCTTGATAGCCTGGCAGCGGGCTACTCCGTCCTTTGGACCGTGAGCCTGATCCTGCTGGGCGTTATCATCGGCATGATCAATGTTTACTTTCTTATACGAGAAGAGTGAGGAATGGAAGGCAGCGACATTCTTGCTAACGAGGTGTTTCAAATCGGACCGATTGAAATCACCTCCACCGTCGTCACTACCTGGCTGTTGATGGCAGTGCTTGGCCTGTTCGCCTGGGTTACCACCCGGCATTTAGCCGCAAAACCGGGTCCACTGCAAACAGCCCTCGAGGGGGTGGTTGCCAGCATCGAGCAGGCCGTTGCTGCCGTCGCGCCCCAACAGGCACAACAACTGATGCCTTTTATAGGCACTCTCTGGATATTCCTGGTGATTGCTAACCTCAGTGGCGTGATTCCCGGTGTACACGCCCCGACCCGCGATCTGTCCGCCACCGCTGCGCTGGCGATCCTGGTATTCCTGTCGGTGCACTGGTTCGGTATCCGCACGCAAGGACTCAAACGCTATCTGCGTCATTACCTGACACCCAGCCCGATCCTGCTGCCGTTTCACCTGATCAGTGAAGTCACCCGCACCATTGCACTGGCGGTACGCCTGTTTGGCAATATCATGAGCCTTGAAATGACCGCCCTGCTGATCCTGCTGGTAGCCGGCTTCCTGGCACCTGTTCCTATTCTTATGTTGCATATTGTTGAGGCGCTGGTTCAGGCCTACATCTTCGGTATGCTGGCCCTGATCTACGTCGCCGGGGGGTTACAATCCCAACAACTCCGGCAAAAGAAAAAGGAGTAAGCCATGCCCGACCTGTCCACCTTTACCCTGGCCTCTACGGTCGCTGCGATCATCGGTATTGCCCTGGGAGCCATGATGCCCGCCATCGCCATGGGCTGGGCCATTGCACGCGCCATGGATGCCCTGGCGCGGCAACCGGAGGCGGAACGTTCCATTATGCGCACGCTGTTTATCGGTCTGGCGATGATTGAATCGTTGGCGATCTACGTGCTGGTCGTGGTACTCATCGTGCTGTTCCGTAACCCGCTACTTGAATATTTACTCAAATAGTAACCCATGATGATTTGCAGCAAGACAGCAATCACGATGCAAGGTGCCGAGCGTTGGAACTGAACTGGTCGACCTTTATTCTCGAGATCATCAACTTCCTGGTTCTGGTCTGGATCCTGAAGCGTTTTTTCTACCGGCCGGTACTGAATGTCCTCGCCCGGCGCCGTGCCGGCATTGACAAAAGCCTGGCCGACGCCAAAACGCTGCACGATGATGCCGAAGTCCTGCAAGCCCAGTACCGGGACCGACTGGCTGATTGGGAGCGAGAGCGGCAACAGACGCGCGAACAACTCACGCAGGAAATCGAAAAAGAACGCGCACAACGACTGGCTGCGTTGCAATCGGAACTGGCGCAGGAAAGAGAGAAGACCCAGGTCGCAGAAGCCCGACGTCAAGCCGATGCCCTGCATAAAACCGAAGAAACCGCTTTGATCCAGGCCACCCGTTTTGCCTCCCGCGTGCTTGGACAGGTAGCCAGCCCGGAACTGGAAGCAAAACTGTTAGAGCTGGTTATCGATGAGCTGCCACAATTATCGGTCGAACAGATCGCCGCATTGCGCAGCAGTTGGGGCCAGCCGTCAGAAGCGATTGTCGTTGCCAGTGCTTTCCCGCTTTCTGACACTCAGCGTCAGAAACTCAAGAAGGCGTTGACCGCAACAACCGGGGCGGAGCTTCCGCTACATTTCGAACAGGATGTCGAGCTTCTGGCCGGCGTGCGCATCACCGTCGGTGCCTGGGTGCTCGGCGTCAATCTCCAGGACGAACTCAGAAGTTTTGCGGAATTTGCCCATGACGCCAGGCACACCTGATATAAAAGACAGTCTGCTCGAACGTCAGGCGGATTGGCTGGAACGCTACCGGCCGGCCCTGCGAGTATCCGAGCGTGGCAGCGTTGTCTCGGTGGGTGACGGCATTGCCTGGATTAGCGGGCTCCCCTCCGCCGCTATGGACGATATCCTGAGTTTCGAAGGCGGCGGCCGCGCCATGGTCTTCGATCTGACCGAAACGTTGATCGGTGCCGTATTACTGCACGAGACCAAAGCGCTGGGCGCCGGCACCCGTGTTGAACTCACCGGCCGTACCCTGAGCATAGCGGCAGGAGACAGCCTGCTCGGACGCGTCATCGATCCCCTGGGTACGCCGCTTGATGGCGGTACACGACCAACACACACCCGCTGGCAGCCACTGGAAGCCGCCTCACCGCCGATTGTGGCGCGCGATTTCGTCCATGCGCCGCTGTACACAGGCATCAAGACTATCGATACCTTGATCCCGATCGGCAAGGGCCAACGCCAGTTGCTTATCGGTGATGAGGGCCTGGGACGCAGTTCGATTGCCCTGGATACAGTCGTCAATCAACGTGGCAAGGACGTATATTGCGTCTATGTACTGATTGGACAGAAACGCTCCACGGTCGTCACTACCATCGAGCTTCTGCACGAATACGGTGCCCTGGAGTACACCACGGTCGTCGTGGCCGAAGCCAGCAGTCTTCCGGGCCTGCAACATCTGGCGCCCTTTGCCGGTTGCGCCGTGGCCGAGTACTGGATGCAACAGGGGCGCGACACTCTGGTGGTCTACGACGATCTGGCTACCCACGCCAAAATCTACCGCGAATTATCCTTGCTGCTGCGTCGTCCACCAGGACGTGAAGCCTACCCGGGTGACATTTTTTCCGTCCATGCACGCCTCCTGGAACGGGCCACCTGCCTGGATGCCGCTCACGGTGGCGGCAGCATGACTGCGCTACCCATCGTTGAAACGCAACAAGGCGAAATCTCCGCTTACATCCCTACCAATTTAATATCAATTACGGATGGACAGATTTACCTGGAGCGGAACTTGTTTGCCGCTGGTTTCCGCCCTGCTATCGATATCCGTCGATCTGTGTCGCGCATCGGCGGCCAGGCGCAGCACCCGCGTATCAAGGAAGAAGCTGGCCGTATGAAACTGGATTATCTCCAGTTCCTGGAGCTGGAAGTGTTTACCCGCTTTGGCGCGCGGCTGGAAGCTTCCATGGAAAAAGCCATCCGGCGTGGGCGCGTCCTGCGCGAGATCCTGAAACAGGAACGTTTTTCACCGCTTCCCGAAGCGTTTCAAATGGCCTGGATGGTGGCTTTCAATGACGGCCTGTTCGACACGGTTGAGCTGGAATCGATCCCGCAACTGCTTTCTGATCTGCAAAGCGGAGTACAACACGCTTCTCTGACACTCGACAGCCCCAGAGATCAATGGACGCAAGCCGTGTCCACCTGGCTACCGCCAGCGCCAGAAGAGTCATAGTCATGCCAAGCCGCCGCAAGCTTGAGGAGCATCGACACAGTATCGAAGAAATCCGCGACATCATGAATTCCATGAAAACGCTGGCGTACATGGAGACCCGCAAGCTCGATCATCTTCTCGACACGCAGCATGCTGTAGTCAATAGTATCGAAATCGTTGCGGCCGACTTCGTCAGCGCTTATCCCGGGGTAATACCGGATATGCAAGCTGCGCGTGAAGTCTATCTGGTGATCGGTTCGGAACGGGGATTTTGTGGCGATTTTAACGAAACCCTGTTGCGCCGCCTGGAACAAATCCAACATGATAAGCAGGACAAGGATTTTCCTATCCTGGTCGTGACAGGACAGAAACTGCATGCCTCACTGCTGAACAACCTGCATGTCGCTACACGCCTGGATGGTGCCGGTGTAGCCGAGGAAGTGGAAGCGGTTTTGACAAGCGTTGTCGACACGCTGGCTGCACTGCAAGCACAATACGGGGCTCTCACCCTTTGCGCGCTTTACCATGCGGTTGATGACGACACCCTTGTCACACAACAACTGCTGCCGCCCTTTCACGACTACCTGGACAGGCCGCCACTTTTCTCCCTTCCACCTGTATTGAATCTGGAACCCACAGATTTTCTGATCGAACTATCGGACCATTACCTTTTCGCAGCCTTGCACGAAATTTTCTATGCCTCGCTTATGGCCGAGAATCGCCGACGTGTCCGGCACCTGGAAGGCGCCGTCAAACATCTGGATGAAGAATCAGACGCGTTGCACCGTCAATCCAACGCCCGGCGCCAGGAAGAGATCATCGAAGAAATAGAAGTGATCCTGTTGAGTGCGGCCAGTCTTAAAAAACCGTTACCGAAAAGATGATGATTTGAGAGTTGCTTTCGAGCTCGCCAGAGTATTCCAGCATCTGTAGCGCACTTGGCCGTAAAGGTACAATACGATGGAATCCGAATACCCGTTACTGATCACCTTGGGCGCCCTGCTGATTCTGAGCCCATTCGTCAAGAGCCTGATGGAACGCATCGGTGCCCTGTTCGCGGGGCTGGCCTTCAGCCGCGATCCGCAAGCGGTGCACACTGATGCCCAGTCTTACTTCTTATGAATTCCTGACGCCGTTCTTTTTTATTTATATCGGCATGCAGGTCGATCCCGCCACTGTTGCTCCATCACTTGGCTTGGCAGCCATACTGTTTGTTCCCGCTACATTGGGGAAGTTTCTTGGCGTTGCTGCCCCGGCATTACGCATAGTGAAGAGACCCGATGCTGTCTTGTTGGGCCTCAGCATGATTCCACTCGCCGAGATCGCCATGGTCATCATTTATCAGTGTCACCAGCTTGGTGATGATGTCATCCCAGACAATGTATTCGCCGCTATGGTAGTCGTATCGGTCATGACATCCATACTCGCGCCTTTAATATTGCGTTCTCTGCTTACTAAACAGTCCAGGGAGGACAAAATGAAAACGGCTAGCCGTAAAACCGCTAACCGCTTGATGTGATTCTACGAAATATGGCGCGCCCGGAGAGATTCGAACTCCCGACCGCCTGGTTCGTAGCTTTAATAATGTTTTTTAACACACTGTATTTATTAACTTACTGGCGGATACGCCCGTTGCATTTTGCAGTACTGTGCATAACCCCGCAGGACTGATCCAGGCAAAAGTCCGGCAATACTACTGCGTCTGTTCCAGCTAAATTTCTTCGAACGCCGTGACTTGCAAAGCCTGCTCCGAGGCGATCCCCTTGAACCAAAATTCCCCCAATGCAAACTCGGTTGCAACTTGTGTAATGTTTATGGGGGAACTGTGGGAATACTAATATAGTCTTGGTCAGCCGGTCCGACTCCGGTCAATTTCAGGCTCTAAGACCGCAACATGCAGGCGGTGGCGCCACGCCCTCGCACCGGTTCATTTCGGCCGCAGGCGAAGTCGGTAGGCACGGCCACACACCGCGCCCTCTCCGGCTAGACAAGCTTCCACTCCGGCCTGGATCGCTAAGGTGGCGAACTCACGCAGAAGGAATGCACGAACAGGCGTCTGCTGACCGATGGTTAAATTACGTTACGCTATTCGTAGGAGTAACCGTAACTCCCAGTGTTGGAGTCGTAGGTTTCCACTTCGTACGTACCGTCTCCGGCGTCGATACCTCCCCCATAGGATTTCGAATAGCCTTCTGACCACGGTACGTTGACACTTGTACCACTCCCTGTACCGTCTCCCGAAGAAACGGTATTCAGACCTAGGGCTTGGGAAGCGGCAGCATCGCCATAAGCAAGGCTCAGCACATCAAACGCAAAGGCTTTCTTCTGGTCAATGTTAAGTATTGGCCAAGCGGTACGATATTGCGTCCAGGTAGTACGGGCATTGGCCAAAGCTTGCTGAGTTTCAGCCGGAAGAGCTAAAAAGCCAGTAACCATCACTTGCTGCATTTGCTGTTTCTGGGCATCACTAAAATGGGTTGGCTGACCGATCTCGCCCAGGCAAAATACTAGTGCCTCGTAGTAGGCATCAAAGGCATCAACAGTCAGTGACCCCGCATTACCCTTGGCGATCACTCTATGCGGATCCTGATCCGTCGCAACAACCGGAAGGCTGAGTAACAACAGGGCGACAACAAGAGGGTACAAATGTCGACGCATTGTAAATCCTCCTTATACACGAGGCCGCTTTGACTCAGAATTAAGCAGCGACCCAGTCGCACATATCACGTGTAATTTAACTACATACTATCCAGCAACGGTAACCCATGTGTGTCAGTGCCATCGAGAGATTACAGTAGTTTTGGACAGGCATACACAAGTGACCTCCTTCATACTTTCACTCTACATCTCTCTGTTTTAGTTACTTTATGATTACAGAAATCGTCTGACTCCATTTCCTTCTCTCATCTAGATACTTAACACACGTCGAGACGTGTCACAAGTTTTGCATTCGTGCGGCCAGAAGCCAGGTTTCAACGAACTATTTTTACTGGCAATGGCTTGGGCATAGCGACAGAGACCACTGTCCCGCGTGGTACGTCCACAAATTGCTGGCCGACAAACAGCGTCAACTGGTAGCTTCCCAATGTGACGTTACTTGGCGCCTGCACCGTAACCCGCCTACGCGTCTGCGTTTTGGCATTGGCCGGCTCCAGAGTTGTCCTGAAGCCGGGCACATCGCGTCCCGATTGGCGAATACGTAATGCGGACAACGTGTTGAGATTCTGTCCTTCTAACGCGACAACCACTTGCCCACCAGGGCTTACGGCAATTGACGCCGGATTAACGCGGGTAACCCGCGCGACTGTACCACCGGTGGTCGGCTTGACTCTATTAACTCCGGTAGCAGCGGATGATTGCACCGAAGTGGTAGTTGTTGCCTGCATCCGTGTGACTGTGGTTGTCGGTTTCTGAATAGTCGAAGTCGTGGGCCGGGAGGTAATCGGTGTTTTCTGTGTTGGTATCCGCGATGTCGGCCTGGCTCCAATTGAGACCACCACGGACTTCGCTGGATATTCCTTCATCGCGATTTTTGTCTCACGAGATTCCGGGAAGGGATTCGCGGTGGAACAACCAATGCCTGCGTTCAACCCCTGAATCTCTGCTCTGTGTTTTTCACAGATGGATGGTGATAACGGCCCGCGGAAGATGTTATTGAAAACCTGTTGTCTCGCATTTGGATCGACCCAGAATCGAAAACCGCCCTTGGCTCTCGTATTGAAGCCTTCCTCCCCCTCACAATTATTGCCATAACTCTTTCCAAACGGATAGCCAAACCGGCGACACGTCTCTTCGGTAGCGCGTTCTGGCTCGTCTTCGGTCGCGCGTTTTGGATTGCTGATACTGTCATCTGTACGCCGTGGCAATACCGGTGCAACCGGTTGCCACTGATGATTGCCATCAATACTCCGAATCGCGCCGATCAGTACAGTACCTGCCAGTGCCTGGTCGCTGTATACCGGATTACCATCTGTATAGGCAGTTCGTGTAACCCCGGCACGCCTGGCAACAGCGTTCAGCTGTTTTCCATCAAGAAAGGTGAGACGAGATAGCATCACTGCATTGTACAATGGGCGGAAATTCAACATGGCGTTCAAGTCATTATTTACCTGGGATGGCGGTTTTTCCAGTGGTAATCCGTCATTACGGAGCATTGTGGCAACGTCAATATACTCAGGAAGATTCTGGCGCGATCCGTCATCCTGAAACTCTATTTTCAGGTCACTGGCGTCAATGTGCTTCTCCCACATCTGTGCCGCGAAGCTTGCGGTGCCCTGTACCGAAGCGGCCTGGTCTCCAATAGTTGCAGCGATCATCCTGCCGGCCTGCGGGAGAGCATCGCGCAATAATTCCTCAAGCCCCTCATCCATTTTGACAATTTTTTGTTTAAGGTGCGACAACCCCAACAGATCGAAAGCCTGATTCACGACGAGCAAGCGGAAGTTTTCCTGCGCATTGGTAAATCCGCTGAAAGTTACTGCGCACCCATGCGCCAAATCTTGTGGATTTACCAGAGAGGCCGATACGCCAAATACGGGCCCCCAGCACACAGCCCATTCTTTCAAAGGCCAGGTTACATTGTGTCCCCTGGTGAAACGATCCCCGGCCGGGCGCATGATTTCACGGGCGGTTTCCTCCCAGGCACGGATCCAGGCATCGACACCTGCCTCGATATTGCTGCGCCAACTCCTGAAGCTGTTGTCCACAACTGCCCAGGCCGTATTCCTCGCTTGCTTGATGGATGCCTCGGCCTGCTTCTTGAGATCGAGATCATTGAATGTGTTTACGGCATTTCGTGCGGCCCGATCACTCGCAGCAGCACGATCCTGGTATGTTTTGACCGCATTATTGCGCGCCCTGTCCGCATTGGCGAACCCGCTTTTCGCATTGTCATAGGCCTGGCGCAGGAGCGGTGGAAGCTGGCTGATAAAGTTCTCGATGGTTTCGCGCGTCGCGCTCACATTAGGAAGATTATTTAAAAAACTGAGCGCCTCATTAATCGCATTGTTTAATGCTTGCGCCTGTTGCGAAGCAAAATTCTCGGCGGACCTCTTGGCATTAAGCGCGTGTGTAGCGGCGTTGGCGGCTTGTGTCTTGGCGACTTCAGCTGCCTTCCAAATGGCATCGGCATTGAGTACAGCCTGGCTGGCCTGGTTTATAGCGCGGTCAAGGTCTTCCCGGATACGCGTCCATTGCTGACGTGAACGGTTGGCATAGTCCCAGAGCGCATACATGGACCACACCTGTTCACCGCCAAGCGTATAGGCATACTGATCTGCAGCGCTCTTGTTAAGAATCAGCGTCTCGCGTACAAAACGAGTCGGTGCAGTAAGCGCAGAAAGGTTGTCCTGTTGTCCGTTAGACAGCACAGGCTGTAATGCCTGCATTGCACCGGTCTTTCCCGCGCGGGAAACCCGTTGGTTGGGTTTTGGTTCATAATAACTCTGGTGCGCATTTTTTATGAAGTTTTCAATTGCGACATGCCGTGCCGCAGTCTCCTGGTTCACGGAAATCGAAAACAGGTCGCCCGTATAAAGGTTTACATAGGTATGTGCCCATGTATCCATGGCGGCGTGAAGCAGATAGCCATATGCAAAGGCAATTTCTCTTGTTGGCCTCCCGCCACTCTTTCGCAACGCTTCCGAGCGCACGTGATTAAGCCAGTCATCGGTTTGCCAGCCTTGCTGTCTGGTGTTTATCCGGGTGCCAAGCTGCGCGGCAAGCTGTTTTACCGCGGGACTCATATCATCTGCTGTGAGCTTGGGTGAAAGACCGGGATGAGTGGTCATCTGCCCGGCAATCATGTCCGGAAACAGATCGGCACCCAACACGCCGATGAGAAAAGCTTCCCGCCCACCTGGCATCTTCAGGGAATCGCGGATCTGTGATGGTATCGGGTACGACCCGAGCCTTGACCCAAGCTGCACGCGACCCCTCGAAAGCTCCAAATCGTACAGTTGGTCTGCCAACCATAGATGGGTATCAATCTTGAATGCATGCGCGGCACCCACCAACAACAGCGCAGGTAACAGAATGGCCAGGCCTGATTTACGCGCGAGTGGACTCATTGCTAAAGCCTCCTGCCATTCGAACATAAATGACCGTGTGGCGAGTTTATACAACGTTCGTGCATCGCGAAGCGCTGATAGATTTTTCAATCCCGGCGGCCGTGCATCAGCACAATGACTGACACACCCCCACCAGATATTGATGCGTCTAACGACGTAATGGCGTCTGCTGCATGGGCCTCATGGGCTGTTTCTGCCGCTGCATTTGAGCTGTTGCACCTTGCAACTGCTGAACATATTTAGCGAGCTGGCTTCTCAGGGCGGCCGGATCCGGCAATGGAGGTAACGCAAGTTCCGCCTTGTACCCTCCAACCCGGACCTTTAGCTGGCCATTGGAGATCGAAATACTTGCAATGCGATCAATATTATTAAAGCCGAGCTGGCCGGCCTGTTTCTTCACCTCCTTGAGCAAACTTTTCTTGGAGGCTGGTGCAGCCTGATCGAAGATATTTCGGATCGGCAAGGCAGATGTAACAATCTTCTTGACTTCAGCTTCCACTTTAGTACGAAGATTGTTCACGTATGCGTCGAGTCCTGGCACCGGCGGCATCGCGAAAGTGGGCATGGAAATTGATGCGTTCCCGAATGAGACGGTATCAATGGCAGGCCCGGCACTTGTGAATTTATAGTAAACACTCCCGTTCAAGTTACTCTGAAGTCGAGGGCTAAAGTTGAAAAACGTGTTCCACTGCCCCGTAGGTAACCGAACCTGGGCCGATGCGGCGCCAGCTCGCGAATTTCTCTCTATGGAATAATTCACTTTCACACGATTACCTGAGAGCGAGGCTTTTCCAAATACAACATCGAAAGGACCGGGTGTGACACTGGCCCTGAGGCTGCCCACGCTGACACTGCGGTTGCCAACATTTCCCGAGACAGTCGGTGGCAAGCCCACCAGACGCAGGGCGGAGGGTGTCGTCCATGAAAGCCGCCCGTTACGCATTTTCAATCGCGTCGACCCCATGCCCATCGCGGCGAGCCAGCCATCACGCATCGCTGCCGTGTCGCCGGTCAACCAAGCGTAGGCAAATTTTGAGGCGGAATCTAGTGGCCGCGCTGGCAATCCATCTGGTAACTTACCGTATCTCTTTACGTATGCCAGGTGGTCTATCGCCGGTTTCAGTGCGCTTCTTACTGCGGGACTGGCCAAAATAGCGCGAGCATTTGCCGGTATATAGCGCGAGCGCTCCCAATTCCTGGCAAGATCGTACACATTATCTGTATAGAGTTTTTGAATAATATGAATGTACAACGACTCATATTGCCCCGCATAGGCACTTGTACGCCTGGCAGCCCTTTCGGAGACGCCACTCTCATCCTCCACAAGATCGACCCAGAATTGGGCTTCGTCTAAATCACCTGGCAACTCAACAGCGCTCTCGGACTCGCTGCCCCCCCCAGAGCCCTCACCCCTAGCTTGGACGGCCTGTGTTTGACTACACGGTTCAGTGGTTCGCACAACATCCTGAACGTTGTTGGCAACAAAGATCCCCGTTAGCCCGAACTGCGCCCCTCCAGCAGTGAAACCTGCTCCAGCGCCGGCGACTGCACCCATGGAGCCCATCGTAGCCGCACCAGGAATCCCACTAACGTAGGCAGTAGCAATTGCCCCGCCGACAATTCCTGCAATTCCACCTGTCGCAGCACCAAAGGCTGTCATTCCAGGCACCATCGCAGCTGAGCCTAGAATTAACATTGTATTAGCTGCCATTAGGTCATCCCGGTCACAGCCTGTAGACCTCACTGGCAAACGCTGCGCCATGTCTTTCATGATCTCTATGAAGACACGCTGTCCTTCAACCAAGACCTTGGCTTCGTCTTCTATTAGTCCACGAGGAGCAACACCTTCAGCCGTTGCCTTCAGCTCCTCCTCCGTATCAGGAATAACTTCGACGGCCTCCTCGATATCTTCATCGGCGACAACCCAGGGAACGTCTTCGCTACCGACATCATCTTCTGCCATGGTTGCAAAAGAACCCAGCAGCAGGACGACGCCAAGGGCGCTGCCTCGGGTGATGAGAAAGTTACGATTGACGTCCTGCATTTCGGTTCTCCTCTGTGTTCTGCATTGTATAAACTTTTCATTAAATTCTAATATGAAACGACCTACATGACGTTCCCTGACAGGGGACAGCTCCCGAATCATGTTAAGTCAAGTTCAGAGATGTCGAGTTGTCAAGAAAACACCGCCCACGCAGGCTGGGCGGGAGTTACTAGTCAGCCGGATGAAACTCCACCCGGCGATTTACCGGATCATACGGCTCCGTGCCTGGCAACGGGTAATCTTCACCCTTCCCCATTACCTGCAATCGTCCCTCGTCAATGCCATGAAATTGACTCAAGTAGCTTTGCACAGCTATGGCGCGTCTCTTTGACAATGCCTCGTTATAGCTCGCCGAACCACTGGCATCTGTATGCCCGATGACGACGATCCTGCGATTATCGGCTTGCGGTGAGTTCAACATTTCAGCGACTCGATCGAGATACGGGGTTGACT
This sequence comes from Pseudomonadota bacterium, assembly GCA_042576405.1. Classification (GTDB taxonomy): domain Bacteria; phylum Pseudomonadota; class Gammaproteobacteria; order DSM-19610; family DSM-19610; genus Thiogranum. The sequence continues at coordinate 52,452 of JBHPFC010000012.1, forward strand.
CGGGCAACACCTGGTCGGAATCAAAGGCAAAATTGATATTGAAGCCGAAAGGAGAGCCGGCTGCTGCCGGCTTCCCGGTGGGAGCAGATGGGTTGACGTGGATACCCCTGACACGGGGGCCCTGTCTAACACTTTCCTCTTGCTCCTGGCCGCTGTTCTCCGGAAACATGATATCGGCGAGATCCTGTGCCGATGGCGTCGCACCCCGGAACATAATCACGTCTTCGCCGAAACAAACGCTGCCAACCAACAAGCCCATGAGCAACTGAAGGATTACCGCTTTCAACGGTTTTCTGCGTTTGTATCGTGGTATTGCGTTACGCTTCACTCCGAAATTTCCAGTGTCAGTGATGATGCAACCCAATCGGACTGCGGTGTACTCTGGTCGGTTACAGCGGTCTTGCTACCCACTGGCTGCTGATCCTTGAGTTGCCTGGTTTCCCGTATTGCAATTTTCGCGAGGTCTCGACGCAAATCCGATAAAGCCGAACGGGTATCCGAGACTGTTGCGCCGGCCGCCTCGCTGGTCAACCTGGCAATCTGACTTCGCAGCAGGTCTGCATCGCGCGGATCCTGCATACAAAAAGCCTGAATGGTATCTTTTCCGGCAGGAGGTCCATAGTCGTAATTGAAACCGGCACGGTTTCCATCCTCCAGCGAATCCGGGAGTACAATATTCTCCCCCGCCTTGATTCTTCCCTGCGGATAGAATTCTGCTGCCTGGTGAGCATTGGGGAACAGTTGACTCAGCTTCCCCTGTGAATCGACTTCAACCAGGGTGAGATAGCAATCCCTGTTGGTAGCAACCTCCAGCTGCAGACTGTTTTGCGATGTACGCGGCAGCCCCGGCTTGTAGAAGTACAATTTGTTGGGAGCAGTATTCGCAGTTACCCTAACGCCCCGGTTTCCAATCGCAACGGGTGTCCCGGCTATATTTCCATGCACATTGAAATCAAGTTGCATTTCGGACGATGCGTTCTCTGTTGATTGCAGCAAAGCCACCAGCACAGGTCGCCAGAGGTGTACGGCGAGCTTTTCGGCCATCTTTCCTGTACCGGCAATTACCTCCACCTGAGTTACTCCGTTGCCAGCACCCTCCAGCATGCAGCGCCAACTGGAACCATCCTCCAGAGGCTCGCAATCAAGCACAGCATCTGCGATGCCGCCCGGCTCCACCAGATCAATACTCTCCCCGAAAATCTCCAGGAATCGTCTCTCCAGCTCGTCTCTAAGTGGTTGATCGACTTGTTGTAGCAGCAGCAAGAACCGGTCCATTACAGGAGCAGGCTGCATCAGGACCGCACGCGATCTTGCTGGCACCTGTGCAGCCT
>JBHPFC010000013.1:0-52072 GCA_042576405.1 Pseudomonadota bacterium
CAGGAACTCGCGGAGCGTAATATTTCCGCTGTCAGTTCATAGCCGGCCTGCTGCATGGCATCGAGTATCAGGGTCACAGACTCGTTGACCGTAAAGCGGTCAGTATTGATAACCAGGTCGAAGTTGCTGCTATCGCCCGCATGCACGCCATACAATTCGCTGATGTATTCGGCACGCTCCTGGTCGACCTGTTCGACACGACGCTTCGCCGCCTCGATATCGACACCCTCGCGCACGCCAATACGCTCCGCGCATTTCTCAAGCGAACCAACGATGCGCACACGAAAACAGCGGTGGGGCCCAAGGATCAAGTGTGCGCCACGTCCGACAATGACGCCGCCCTTGGTGGAAATATTGAGTATCACCTTGACCAGGTGGTGCAAATAACGCTCTGTGGGATACGATTTGTCTCTGAACAGGGATTTCCACCAGTCGCTGCCAATATTGTCGACGCGCTCATCGAGTTTTTTGATCAGTTCGACATCGACGTTGGCGCGTTTGGCCACTTCCTGCAGGATGATACGATCACAACAGCGCACCCCGAGCGTGTCAGCCAGCACCTGGGCAATCTCCCGGCCAAGCGCCCCGTAGCCGCGAGATACCGTCACCACGTAAGTGGAACGCTGCTTCGCGGCAGCACGTTCCTCGGCCACCTTGCGCTCTCTGGCGATTTCCGAACCGATCAACGCCTCGATCAGGCGCTCTACACTGCACTTCATGATAAATAGTTAAACCTGTCTGCATCGAGAGGATGCCTACTGTACCAAATCCGCAACGGGAACTGGTTTAAATATGTGGCGTAGCAGGCCCGCTAGACAGGCGCGCGACGCCCGCCCCGCTGCATTCTTTATTCGAGTGCACGCCGGTTTACACTTGCTAATCCAGCCAGTCCTTCACAATTTTACTAATGGTCGGTGTAATCAGATAGCCGGCGCTATGGTGAGGATTTGATTTGCCATCACGGACCGCCAGATTATAGACGTCCTTATCAGTAATACTTTTCACAAGCCCGCGTTTAAGCATTTTTTTGAAATCGTTGTCGAGGGTGTCATCGTGGGCGATGTAGTCGTCCCGGGCTGCGACATTTATCCACCGATCAATATTACCGGGGAATCGGCGATCGGAATCCAGGTCAGCACCCTTTAGCTGCTTGTTGACATTATCGTCTCCCAGCGGGCTACCCATGGTGATCAGTAACGACACTTTCCGGTCGCGGATGTGCTGATACTCGCCGTAATGGGAAAACTTCCACAGTACGTCGTAGCTGGCAATCGTGCCAAGGCTGTGGCTGATCAGAAGCACATCGTCACCGGCTTTCAATGCCCTTTCAAGCGGTACCGTCACACGCCAGCGGACATCGCTACCCCACTGTTTATCATTATCCCAGTAATGGGCCATATCAGGCGCGAAAGTTTCTATAAGAGCATCGCCTATCCCCAGAAGGGATAGCGGACCACTGATAATATCGGCAACGTTGTCGAAGATGGCACTATAATCCTTAACATTGCGGTAATTATTTTTGGTGAACTCGTTCTTTTGGTAGGTTTTCAGAGTCCGCAAGGTCTCTCTTCTATCCAGCTTGTCTGCGTCATTTTTCTTCTTTGTCCAGCGTGTTCCCGAACTCTTGGACAGGAAATCATTGGACAGATCACCGTAATAGGCCATCGTCTTTTTTACGCCGTTGTACCTGGTGCGAACCCGCTTGCCGTGATCACGTTCAAGCCCATGACCCAGAGCTTCCGTCCAGTTTCGTTTCAGGTATGTTGCTTCAGGTTTATAGCTGCGTCCGTGTACGAAGATGATATGCCTGGCCATCCCATGCTCCCTTATTGGTTACTTGAATTGATAAATTCCGGCACTGCAACGAGCGTTGTTTGAACACCGGCAAGTATAGGCAAAATTCTGACACATGCAGCCCGTGCCTTGCCCAACAATAAAAAGGCTGGCCTGAAAAACCGGCACAGCCATCAAGTGGATTTACTGCTGAATCGAAACAGAAAGAACAACAAAACCGGTTACACAGACTGACAAGAAAGCTATAAACCCCAGCGACCATCAAAGTCGCCGTAACCATCACAACCCGGCATCGAGACTTGAACAGCTACATTATCAGTGGAGATCAATTCACCCGGTCATTCTTCGGGCTTGAAACCCCAAACTGCGTAGAGCGGGTCCGATACTGCAGTCTCTCCATAATGCAGGTCGTTCTCCGGGCGAGGCCAGCCCCGGGATGAGAATGTATGCAACCCGGCAAACCCTGCCTGCTGCAACCACTGCGTAACCATACCCACCCGTTCGAACTCGTGAAGTTCTCCCCAGACCTGAACAGCCTTGGTCGGAAACCAGCGGTTACTGAAGGTTGATACGAACACACCACCTGGACGCAATACACGCATCACTTCGGCAAAGACGGCCTGCGGCTGCGTGAGGTATTCCACGGAAGCCGTGCATACTACCGCGTCCAGACTTGCGTCAGCGAATGGCAAGGTTTGCAGCGCGTTCAGATCCTGCACCAGGCGCACTGTTGCCGCCTGATTGGCATTCAGTTCCTCGGCATTCATTCCCAGGATATGCAGACTGTGCAGTGAACAAGTTTGCAGATGCGAATCGTGGCTGGCCATCAAATCAAGCACATCAGCCTGCGCGGCGACCAGGCGCTGGTAAAGCGTGCTCACGGTTTCCAGGGCGCGCGCATCCAGGTGTTGTACGATACGGGGGTTAGCATAGAAATCGGTGTCATCCCGCATATCCATGCGCGACATCCCGTTGGCATTATCGCCAAAATCGGTAGGCGACCCGTCCGGCAATGGCGCAGCCAGACCCGGATAGCGCAGCAGGTCATCCAGCGGACTCGCACAGCGTCCACCCCGCTGGTCCGATCCTGGCAACACGCGATTCAGCCGGCACTGCACCTGCAAGGGAAACCTTGCGAGCGGGTGATTCAGATCAACATGCATCAACCGGGTGTCCAGCGCCGTAATCCGGGCCGGCTCGAGCGATTCGCGCACAATACCGTGGCAACCGTGAAAGAATCCTTGGGGATAAAAACGACCGCAGCGCGGTTCGATCTCCGGGCCGCGACGATACCGGGTGTCGAAGCCGGACGGGACTGCAGAAAACTGCCGAGCGCTGTTCCACTCACTGGTGAGTTCACCAGCCGGCAACGCTGCGTGGGCGCAATCACCGACGTGCATGCCGGCGATCTTCTGGCCGATATCTGCTGGCAAGAAATCCGCTTCCCGCCAGACACTGAATTTTTCGATGTGCATCTCGTCTTCGTGGACCACACGACCGTCAGACCAGTGCAGCGTGAAGGTGATTGCAGCCAGTCCGTGGCTTTCGAGTACATTCACTTCCTCCAGATTTTGCATGCTGGTGGCATTCACAGGTTTCTCCCGGAGAGTTATTCAGTTTCTGTAAAGTTATACAAAATACTTGTACAAGTCAAATTTTTATGTACAATTATTGCACAACAACAGGCGAGCTCCGATCGCCTGCGACCAATCCAGGCAGCGAGGTACAGTTACATGCACGCACTACTCCTGATAGCCCATGGCAGCCGCAGGGAAGCCTCCAACCAGGAGGTACGCGAGCTGGCCGCCGAATTTGAACGCATTGTCGGCAACCGCTTCGATCGCGTTGTCCCTGCATTCCTGGAACTGGCGGAACCGGATATTCCAACCGGTGTAGACCTGTGCGTGGAAGCCGGCGCCACCAGCGTTACCGCAGTACCGTATTTCCTCTCGGCAGGACGGCACGTGGCCAGCGACATTCCTGCCGAACTGGAAAAAGCCGTGCGCAAGCATGCCGCGGTAACCATCCACCAGAGCGACTACCTCGGAAAACACAAATCCATACCCGAATTGCTGTTAGCGCTGGCGTTGGACAAGTCCGGCCCTGACAAGCAACATGAACCCGTAAAGGCAACAGGCTAAGCGGAGGCGGAGATGAATATGCAAGGTGTCGATCCGTACGGGTATCTCACTAAAGTTTCGAGGGCCATGGATACGCTGACTCAACGGGATGAAATCGAGACAGCACTCGATGAAGTCGAGTACCTGTTTGAAGTCATCCCACCTGAATTGCAGGACCTTGCCGAGCCGATTATCCAGACCTTGCGCAAGAAACTCAGCGACTGCACGTGAACACGAACCGGGACGCGCATTGCTACGCCCTGCGTCGCCTGAATCCGTTTCTGGGTGTTATCCAGGTTGTAGAGACTACCTCCGGACGGGCCTCGAGCAGCAACGGGCTTGTTTGGGATATACAGATTCTTTCCCAGAGCCCTGCTGACTGGGGAAGCCTTGGTTCGGGTGACCGGGGTAAGGCGTGGTATCGCTGTGGCCTATGGTCTGAACAGGATGGCCTGGTACACCGGCCGCTCGCCGCACAGAGCAAAGACAGGCATCTGGAAAGAAACAGCGAGTTTCTCATCGAACAGGTACGCACGAACCTTGATCAGCTGCCGTTTGCACTGGCGGACCGGCGCGAGTTATGGCTACTGGATGCGGAACAGCAAGAACCGCTTGCCCTGCTCCACGCTGACCTGCCGGATGCAAATCCACCCCGCCCGGAGCCACGCTACTGGTCGGGCTGCCTCGGACAACAGGGCGTGGCGGGGCAACGCCGCTTTCCGGACATTGTTGAACTGGAGTCGCAAGTGAAAACACGGGCAGGCTTTAATATCAATCGGGCCTGGGTTACATGGAATGCCGAACGCACCGCAATTACCTCTGGCGATAAAAGATTGTTGCAGGCTACGGGGTTTTCACCCTTTGGCATCCGCGAAGACTGGCTGGACAGCGAGGATCAGGAACGCGTGCGGCGCTATATTGACTGGGCAGCACCTGCGTTCCTGACACTACCCTACTTCAACGATGCCCAACGCGCCCGGCTCGAATCCAGCCTCTGTGACCAGGCGGTCAGCATCGAGTATCACTGGCGCCTTTACCCGAAGGTACTGGACGAGAACAAACTCACCGCTGCACGGGTTCAGGCCGAGCTGCAAAGTAGCGAAGGCCGGACCGCTTCGTAAGCGGCGAGGCGTTGCGGGCCTGTTCTCAACCGGGAATCAGTCCGGACATGCTGTGTGCCAGCATTCGGCACCCTGTCGCAACACCGGGATAGCACACAGCCGGTTTAGATTAACGACAACGAAGGCAATTTTGTAGGGCCAATGAGGACTGTAGAGCATGTTTAAAACCAGCGAGGAAACAAACAGGCAACGGGTCCTGGATTCTGTAGCTCAGCACCCTGATTCAGGTTGCTGGTTATGGCGCGGCCAGATTTCAAACACCGGCTATGGAAGAATTATGCTGTCCGGTCCGCAGGGACGCTCCATGGAAAGCGCACACCGTGCGAGCTACGTGGCGTTTGTCGGACCGATACCCGATGGCACTCTCGTCAGGCAAACCTGTGGCAACAGGCTTTGTGTGAACCCTGAACACCTGGAAGTCTTCGCTGAAAAAACCTGGTAGCACTTGCAGGCACACGATTCTCAGCGCGGATCATCCCGGTATAGCGCCAGTTTCGCGATACACAAGTCAGCCGTGAAAGCGCGTCCGATAGCGACCAGACCAATGCGCTCAAGGTTTTCGAGATCCAGATTTTTTCCGATACGATAGCCGGAAAATTGAGCGAAAGGCAGGCGCACGGTTTGCCATCGGGCCGGCGCACTGAAAGAGGCGCGGTAGGACTGCCAGGGTAACCACACATCGTCGGTGCGCAAGTGCAGATTGTATTCCTCATCGTTGCCATACACTTCCAGCAAGATACCACTGTAAGCAGATGCATCGGCCGCGCCGGTATTTTCAATATCCAGGGCCGCCTGGATAAACCCACCGCTGTTTTCCAGTCTGACATCTCCCTGAAGGCACAGGCAGGACTTGTTATCGATAGTGTGCAGTGAAATTTCACCACTGGATACTCCGCCCATTACGTCATCAGTCACGATGCGCCAGGCGCTCCCCACAGCGGATTCAAATCCGCCGGTCCGGCGGTCATCGATTATCAGCATATCGTCAGCCATGAGTATTGCGCTTGCAAAGCAGGAAATGATTATCGCCAGTAACCTCAAGATAGCACCCTCGCGAACCATACCTGACGCAGAATACAAATAATCAAGAGATCCCGCACCGGTCGCTGCCACAGCGGCGCTTTGCGCGCCACCTGGACCAGCATCCGTAAACAATATCCAGAGGCTTAACCATGTTTAGAGCCCTCAGCAGACTCGCCAGTCTCCGGTAGTAAGGCAAATGCGTCCATAGCTCTATAAAGCCGGCAACGCCGGTTTGCCAATCACCGCCAGCATCAAGCACGTGCAGCCGTTGCATTGCCGTGGCAACTGTCAGCCCATATTTGTGGATACGCTCCGGCTCCCGGCTGATATCGACCCAGTCAAGCCTGTGCCGACGATCAATACGCCGGTAATGTGCAATCTCCCGCCGACACAAGGAGCAACCACCATCGTAAAAAACGAGCGGCTTGACATATGCAGCAATGGTTTCGCCGACTCCTGCCCTGGGTAATACCATATCGTATTGTCCTGGAATGAGGACTTGCTACTCCGTTGTCACCGGGACTCGCCCGAATCGGCAACGGAAGCGGAAATCTCCATTCGCCAGGGTGCACCGTTGCAACTCTCATATAATCCGCACAGTGTTGTGCAGCCCCTGCAAGGGAGCCGCCGCGTTTCCCGATGCGATTCGGCATCGCTTGCTTCGGGAGAACCATTGATTTTGTCTACACCAGGTTTCATCGTAACCACCAGGATAAAGCCGCGGGAGGGTCTTTCTGTGACATGGCTGCGGCGAAAATTGATCTGGGTCCAGCCACCAAATAAGTATAACTATTGTACAGCTTTAATCAAGATTTTTGTAGGCCCCATATACATTCGGAGAATAGCCGTCGAAAGTTTTATCAAAGCGCATCGAGTGGCTGGCCGCGCAGACCTTTCTGCTCGACAAATATTATACCGCTGGTATCAAAACCAAGTCCGGTTGCTTTCGAAAGCAACCGTTCAACAACGGATTTATCCAGCTCTGGCTGCCTCGCCAGTACCCAGAGATACGAGGTATCCGGACCGGATACCAGCGCATACTGGTAGGCTTCGTGATCAAGCTCGATGATGTTATAGCCACCATAAAATGGCCCGAAGAAAGACACCTTGAGTCTGCCTGTATGCCTGTCACCGATAAAATAGGCCTTGCCTTCCGCCTTCTCCCAGCGCCGTTTCGCCGGGTCATAGCCCTGATTGACCACCCGCAAACCACCATCTTCACGCAAGCTGTACTCGGCCGTCACCTGCTGCAGACCACGCTCAAATGAATGGTCAAGCCTGGCGATCTCATACCATCGCCCCAGGTAGCGGTTAACATCGAACCCGGTAACAGGCGAAACATTTTCCGGAATTCCGGTACACCCGGACAGAGCCGTCAAAAGCGCAAGCAAAAGAGAGAGAAATGGTGACGACATGCAATCAGTACGGATTGGTACGGTATTGTTCACTGCTGCGCCTGCGGCGAAAATTTTCAGCATCCATGGCAGAAGACTAACATAATTACGCGGATTATAGTACAATGTTTGTATAACTTACTTGGGGCCGACCTATGCCGCAATCTCAACTGGCTGAAAAATCAATTGCACCGGGCAGCATGTTACCCATACGCACGGTGGCAAATCTCACCGGTATTAACCCGGTCACCCTGCGTGCCTGGGAACGGCGCTACAACCTGATCACACCACAGCGGACACCCAAAGGACATCGCCTTTACACCGAAGATGATGTTGAGCTGATAAAGCAGGTACTCGAACTGCTCGACCAGGGCATCTCCATCAGTCAGGTCAAACCCCTGCTTGAACAAACCCCAAGCCAGCAACAGGAGACACCGTTTGCAGAAACCGGTGATGTCTGGAAAAGCTACCAGCGAAAAATGCTTCATGCAGTCGAAATTTTTGACGAGCACGTTCTGGACAGCACCTATAACGATGCCCTGTCCCTCTACCCCGTCGACGTGGTCAACCAACGCCTGGTATCACCGCTACTTCGAATCATCGGCGAACGCTGGAAAGAACGTGACACGGGCATTGCCGAAGAGCATTTCTTTTCTGTATATCTGCGCAATAAACTGGGGGCCCGCATACATCACTTGAATCAACGCAGTAATGGCCAACTGTTAATTCTCGCCTGCCTGCCAGGCGAATATCACGAAATCGGTTTACTGCTGTTTGCATTGGCAACTGTGAACTTCGGCTACCGTGTACTGATACTTGGTTCCAACACGCCACTGGATCAGTTGCCCAAAGTTTTGCAGCAACGTTCGTGTGCCGGTATCGTCCTGTCAGGCTCAGCCCGACCATCGCGCGGCCTGTTTGAAACCGAATTACCGGAACTGGTTAAAAAAAGCGCAATACCGGTTTTTGTTGGTGGTAAAACCGCCGCCAAACATGCACAAAAAGTTGAAGCTGCCGGCGCTATTTGCCTGGGCGAATCGATAAGTGCGGGACTCAGATCGATGAGCCAGCTGCTCAAGACCGGCAAGTAACACCAAACCACGTGTCTACGGCAATACTCTGGTTGCGGAGGGATTTTCGGCTGGCCGATAACCCGGCGTTACAGGCATTGCTGCAGGGCGGCCACGCTCCTGTCCCCGTATTCATTTATGACGAACCCGATGCCGACTGGCCGTTGGGCAATGCAAGCGCCTGGTGGTTACACCACAGCCTGGTTGCGCTTAAACAATCACTGCAACGACTGGGCAGTGACCTGTTGATTCTCTGCGGAGATACTCAACAGCAGTTATCCCGGCTCATTAAGCAAACCGGTGCCGAAGCTGTTTACTGGAATCGCTGTTACGAACCGGCATTTGTTAAACGTGATGAAGCGTTAAAAAAGCAACTCAGGCAGCAGGGAGTCGACGCCCTCAACTACAGTGCCAACCTGTTACGCGAGCCCTGGCAACATCTGAAAAAGGATGAAACACCCTACCGCGTATTCACCCCCTTCTGGAAATCACTGTATAAAATCGGGCCGTCACGTGACACGGCAACGATACCCGAACGTATTCCAGGAATCGCAAAAGGCAAGCAACTTACGAGCCTGAGCATTGAATCACTGGGATTGTTACCTGCGGTTAACTGGGACAAGGACTTTTATACACACTGGCAACCAGGAGAAGACGGTGCCTGGAATATCCTGGAGGATTTTTGTGAAAACCGGTTGAATAACTATAAATCCGACCGCGATATCCCGGAAATATCCGGCACCTCGCGGTTATCTGCACACCTCCATTTTGGAGAGATCAGTCCACTACAGCTTTGGCATTATCTATTGCAATGGGCAGCTTCAGACACGTCACCAGGCACACTGACGGCAGTAGAGGCCTGGTTGCGCCAACTGGGCTGGCGCGAATTCAGTCATCATCTGCTCTATCACTTCCCCCACACTGCCAGGCAGCCACTCGATACACGTTTTGAACGCTTCCCCTGGCGTACTGACTATGCCGATACACTGGCGAACTGGAAGAGGGGCCAAACCGGCATTCCGATTGTCGATGCCGGTATGCGCGAATTATGGGCGACCGGTTACATGCATAACCGGGTACGCATGATCGCAGCGTCATTGCTAACGAAAAACCTGCGCATACCCTGGCAGGAAGGTGCGCGCTGGTTCTGGGACACCCTGGTGGATGCCGACCTGGCCAACAACACCATGGGCTGGCAGTGGACGGCTGGCAGTGGTGCTGACGCCGCGCCCTTTTTTCGTATTTTCAATCCCGTCTTACAGGGTGAAAAATTCGACAAGGCGGGAGTATACGTTCGTCGCTGGGTACCTCAACTGGCAAACCTGGAGAATAAATTCATTCATCAGCCCTGGTCTGCGGAACCAGGTAAGCTGGCAGATGCGGGGGTCGTCCTGGGCAGAGATTACCCTGAACCGCTGGTCGACCTTAAAACCAGCAGAAAACAGGCATTGAATGCCTGGGACCAGGTTAAACGGCAGCCTGGTTAAGCGTGCTTGCAACCGTTCCTTCATTCAAAATCTGGAATACCAGGGCTCGTGAATTCAATGCTTCTGCAAGATCTGTAAATGCCGCATCAACCACAGCCTCTTCGCCGCGAAAGCCAAACTCTATTGAATTGATTTCTGCCATGCGTGGCAAGCTGAAAAGTTTTGCCCGGGGATGAGCCACAGACAATGCATCCATCAGCTGAACAAGCTCTGATTCACGAGCATGAAGCACCTTGACCGATTTCTCCACTTCCATTGGCGCTTCGCCTGGATAGTAACGATCCAGCACCCAGTCAAGCATAGGCCAGGCCATGGTCGGAAAACCGGGGAAAAAGTGATGGTCGTACAGGGTAAAACCCGGAATCTGGTTATAGGGATTAGGAATCAGCAAGCAGTCTTCAGGAAGGTCCGCCATGCGTACACGATCGGGGTAAGCGTCTTCGCCAAACTGGTCTTCGATAAACGCTACGGCGTCCGGGTGTTTTACCAGACAGGTACCGAATGCCTCGGCAGCAGCTTGCCGCGTCTGATCATCAGGCGTAGCACCGATTCCGCCAAAACAGAATACCGGCAGTGCATCCAGTTGAGTCAACTTCAGCTCATGTACCAGCCGCTTTCGATTATCAGCCACCACTCTCGACCAGGCAACCTGCATACCACGTGCTTGCAGGACTTCGATAACATGAGGCAGGTGTTTGTCGGCTCGTTTGCCACAGAGGATTTCGTCACCGACAACGACCACACCAAACTGTCTGACAGCACTCATGTCGCAGACCTACAAGTTGTTCCTTAACAGTAAAGCCTGCGGGTGCGGATTTAAGTACACCTGCTCTTTTATATAAGGGTGTGGATGAATGCTGAAATGATGCTGCAGCAAGCGGATCGGCACGACCAGGGGGAACTCACCGCGCCGATAGGCATCGATGGTTTCATTCAGATCGCTACGGTGAGCGGAATCCAGACTATTTCTCAAATAGCCCAGCAAATGCTGCATAACATTGGTATGACGCTTGCGCGTCGCCGGCTTGCTCAGGGTCTGCATGAGAACGGCTATGTAGCTGTCCGCGATTTCAACCAGTGACGCCCGGGTCAAATCGGATAACATCTGCCCCAGTTGCCGATACATCACCGTACTGTGCGACATGACAAGATACTTGTGACCGGCATGAAAGCCGAGCAATGCTGCCTTGCTTAGCCCACTTTCAATCAGTGCCTTCCAGCGTGCGTACACATAAACCCTGGTAACAAAATTGTCGCGCAACTCTGCATCGTTCAGACGCCCTTCTTCTTCCACCGGCAACAGCGGATGAGCCTCCATGATCTCCCGTGCGAACAGTCCTGTCCCTGAGCGCTCGGGCATACCCTTGTCGTTGTAGATTTTCACGCGCTCCATACCACAACTGGGTGAATCTTTTTTGAAGATGAATCCACACAACTCATGCATGTCAGCGGCTGCTTTTTTGCCGTAGTCCCTGAGCGGCTGGCTCACATTCAGTTCCGTATTCCTCACTCCGACTGCTTCCGGATTCTGAACATCACCTACAAGGCGAATAGGTTGTCGCGGCGTACCCATGCCAATTGCCACTTCCGGACAAAATGCTACAAATTCAAAATGACTACCCAATGCATCCGTAACAAAGCGGCTGCGTTTGTGACCACCATCGAATCTGACTTTTCTACCCAGCAGACAGGCACTAACACCTATCTTTATAGTGCCTGTGAGCTGTTCATTGCAGTTTGATTCATACATTTATCCGACTCCTGTCTATGTTAAAGCGTGCCCGGTCTAGTGTCGAACTGTCATACAGAGTGCTCACAACAACCTCTCGATCAGACTGACAAGCCGCTTGTCATCAGGTGTTACCTGACTTGGAAAACTGGCCACCACACGACCGTCCCGGTCCAGAACATACTTGTGAAAGTTCCAGCGTGGCTGCTCACCCGTGACTTTTGCCAAGTGCCTGTAAAACGGGTCTGCAGACACCCCCTTAACCCTGACTTTTTCAAACATGGGAAACTCAACCGCGTAGGTCAGATGGCAGAATTCCTGGATCTGTTTTTCTGTACCCGGCTCCTGCCCGGCAAATTCGTTGGACGGAAAACCGGCGACAATCAGCCCCTGATCGCGGTAACTCTCGTAAAGCTTTTCCAGGCCTTCGTATTGCGGCGTGTAAGCGCATTTGCTCGCCGTGTTGACCACCAGTACTACCTTACCGCGCATGATGTCGCAAAGGTGCACAGGCTGCTCTTCAGCCAGAGGCCGATTGTGGTAATCAAGCGCCTCGGGACAAGCAGCCAGCGCGGAAGTACCGGGTAAAAAAAACAAGGCCACTGCGAGTCCCACACCCCAATTGATTCTTGTGCCCATTCGCCACTTCGCTCCAGATAGATTATTGTACAAATATACACATAATAATTTTTTTGTACAGGTTTTATTCGGCTCCAAATATCGATTTCAGATGCTTTATTCACCCATAGAAACGCTTTATAGTTCTGTTTTTATTCATTTTTTATTCTCTTGGAAAGCCTGGCTTGATATTTTTAACTTTTACAGGTTATTGACTTTTGATTTTTTTATGTATAACTTTTGTACATCGTTATCTCAACTCCAGACCGGAAGGGTCAATAAAATGCGCAACGTTGCCTCCACCGCCATCGACTGGTCCGAACAGGGTCTGGTCCCGGACACTGTCATTCGTCACGGCGTGAAACGACTCCTGAAAAAGCGCATCGGGGGGCTAGGTACCAATGACAGCGAAAATCTGGCCGAGAGCAAAGCCGCTTTCATAAGATCCATGAATACGAGTGCAATTGCCCCGTTACCGTTCAAAGCAAATGAGCAGCACTACGAACTACCAACCAGTTTTTTTCTGAAAGTACTCGGAGAGCAGAATAAGTACAGCTGTTGCCATTGGGGTGCCGGCACCACTGATTTGAATGCCGCCGAAACTGAAGCCTTGCGCCTCACCTGCGAACACGCCGGACTACAGAATGGCATGGATATTCTCGAACTGGGTTGTGGTTGGGGATCGCTTACACTCTGGATGGCCGCTCAGTATCCCGATAGCCAGATCACTGCGGTTTCCAACTCGACGTCCCAGCGCGAACACATCACTCGTCTGGCTCAGCAGAAACAATTGAACAATGTCACTGTGCAAACCTGCGACATGAACGACTTCATCAGCCAGAAAACATATGACCGTGTCGTTTCCGTTGAAATGTTTGAACACATGCGAAATTACCGGCAATTGTTCAACCGTATTTACGACTGGCTGAAACCCGGTGGTCGCTTTTTCATGCATATCTTCTGTCACCGTGACGTGCCTTATGCGTTCGAAGACATAAATTCGGCTGACTGGATGAGCAGACATTTTTTCAGCGGCGGCATGATGCCGAGTAATGACTTGCCTCTGCATTTCCAGGAACACCTTACGTTCCTGAGACAATGGCGCTGGGATGGAAGGCACTACGAAAAAACCGCCAATGCATGGCTCGACAACATGGATAACAACAAAAACACCCTCTGGCCTGTGATACGGGAAACCTATGGCGAAGAGGCAGCACAACAGTGGTGGATGCGCTGGCGTATGTTCTTTATGGCCTGCGCAGAACTGTTCGGCTACGACAATGGCCAGCAATGGTGGGTAAGTCACTACCTGTTTGAAAAAAAGGTACGACCATGAAGGCCATCATCATCAATGCCGTCATCTTCCAGATTGGCTGGTTATGCTGTGTGCTGGCCGGTGCCCATCATCTCCCCTGGCTGGGCACATCGATTGCCTTGTTGATAGTGGCCTGGCACATCGGTACTGCAGGACATCCCCGCGATGAACTGCTCCTGGTATTGTCTGCCGGACTTATCGGTGCAACCTGGGACAGCCTGCTGGTTTATGCAGGCTTGCTGCAGTATCCCTCTGGCACACTGATCGAAGGCACCGCGCCACACTGGATTATTGCGATGTGGTTGCTGTTCGCCACTACGCTCAATGTGTCGCTAAGATGGTTAAAACAACGTCCACTGCTGGCTGCCGCAATCGGCACTGTAGCCGGTCCTGCCGCCTATTTCGCCGGTTACACACTTGGCGGAGTACAGGTACCTGACGTCACGGCCGCGATGGCTGCGCTCGCACTTGGCTGGGCCCTGTTTATGCCGGCTCTGATGATTATTTCAAACAGGCTGGACGGTACCAGGTACCGGACACCTGATCCTGGTACCCAAGGTTGTGAAGCTCGTGTTTGACTTACCGCTCTTCCTTTACGGGCTGATCCCCGCTCTACTCCTCCCCTTACTCACATGGATCGTGAGTCTTTTTAAAGGCGACGTGAGTATCGTCGACAGTTTGTGGTCGATTGTTTTCCTGGCTCTATGTATCACCTGGTTTACTGCCTACGAATTTACAACGTCACGTAGCGTCGTTGTCCTTGCGTTGGCCGGTTTCTGGGCGCTGCGCCTGTCTGCCTATATCACGTGGCGCAACTGGGGTGAAGGCGAGGACCCTCGCTACCAGGCCATGCGGCGTAAATTCTCACCGCATTTTTCGATCAAGAGTCTGTTCATCGTTTTCCTGTTTCAAGGCACGCTGGCCTGGATCATTGCCTTGCCATTGCTCGCTGCCATTACAGGCAGCAGGCCGCCGAACCTGTTTGACGGACTGGCTGCTGCACTGGTTATTTTCGGCGTGCTGTTCGAAAGTATCGCCGATGCCCAACTGGCCGCTTTCAGGAGCCAGCCTGACAACCAGGGGCGCGTCATGGACAAGGGCCTGTGGCGCTATACCAGGCACCCGAACTACTTTGGTGAATGCTGCGTTTGGTGGGGCTTTTACCTGTTTGCAGTCGCAGCTGGAGGCTGGTGGTCTCTCCTGTCGCCACTGTTGATGACTTTCCTGCTGTTGCGTGTTTCCGGTGTGACATTGCTGGAGAAAGATATCGTTGAGCGGCGCCCCGGATACCGTAACTATGCGGAACGCACCAATGCCTTTATTCCAGGTATCCCCAGGGATACCGCAAGTGCGGTGACACAGGGATGAAACGTTTATCCTGCTCCACCCCGGTTCGACTCGCGGCGGGACTCGTGTACTCGCTTACCGCTTTGTTGCCGGTCACCGCTAACGCTACTGTTGAACATGAATGGCACTTCAAGGTCTACCTGGACAACAAGGCCATCGGTCACCACTATTTCAGGGTCACGCGGGAAGGCAAACAGGAAAGGCTTGATACCCGGGCTGATTTCGATGTCACCCTGCTGAAAATACCCTTTTTTACTTACCGGCACGAAAACATTGAACTTTGGTACGACCAATGTCTGACAAGCATCGCTTCAACAACCAACCAGAATGGCGAGTTGTTCAGCGTTCAGGGCGCCGCCAAAGAACAGGGATTCCACCTGGTCACCAACGATAGCGCAACCACCCTGCCTGCCTGTATCAGCACGTTTGCCTACTGGGACAAATCCTTTCTCCAGAACGACCGGCTGCTGAACTCACAAACCGGCGAGTACCTTGAGGTCGATGTTGAAGACCTCGGCGAAAAATCGATCCGGGTTCGTAATAGCAACGTATCTGCCAATCACTACAAGCTTACAGCTGAAGCACTTGATATCGATCTCTGGTATTCCGGAGACGATCAGTGGCTGGCATTGCAGTCCACCACCAGTAAAGGCCGAGTGCTTCGCTATGTCATCGAGTAATCAACATCCGAATGTTATTTTTCGAATACTTTGTCTTGTCCCGGCGATGACACTGTCCGCCTGTAGCACATCAACCCCGCTGCAGACCGTCCCCCGGGTCGATATCGATCGTTTTATGGGCGACTGGTACGTTATTGCCAACATTCCGACATTTATTGAACGCGATGCACATAATGCCGTTGAGTCCTATGAATTGGTTAATAACAGACAGGTCGCAACAACCTTTAAATTCAACAAGGGATCGTTTGATGGTCCTGTGAAAACCTACAGGCCCACAGGTTTCATCCGCGATGACCCGTCCAACGCAGTATGGGGAATGCAGTTCATCTGGCCTGTCAAGGCGGACTACCGGGTTATCTATCTTGACGAAGGCTACACGCAGACGGTTATTGGCCGTAACAAGCGCGATTATGTCTGGATCATGGCTCGTACACCGTCAATCCCCACATCTGATTACGACTCAATCATCAAGCATATCAGGGAACAGGGATACGACATTTCAAAAATTCGTCCTGTACCCCAGAGAAAAGGAAAAGACGAGGTTATGCAGCCATGAAAATTGCCATTATCGGTACAGGCATAGCAGGTAACGTGTCGGCCTGGCACTTGTGCAAGGATCACGATATTACTGTCTTTGAGGCTGGCGATCACATCGGTGGGCACACTCACACGCACGATATCGCCTATGACGGAACCCAACATGCTATCGATACCGGCTTCATCGTTTTTAATGACTGGACCTATCCTAACTTCATTGCACTTCTTGATGAACTGGGCGTCGCCTCCCGGCCGACCAACATGGGATTCAGCAGCCGATGTGAAGCAAGTGGTATCGAATATAATGGTTCATCGCTAAACCAGTTGTTTACCCAGCGACGTAACATCTTCAGGCCGCGTTTTCTCGGCATGATCAGGGATATACTTCGATTCAATCGGGAATCTCCCGAATTAATCGATCATTACGATAACGAGGCCCTGTCACTGGGTGAATACCTTGAAGACAATGGCTACGGTCGTCTGTTTATCGATAATTACATTATTCCAATGGGTGCAGCCATCTGGTCGACCGACCCGCAACAAATGCTGGAATTTCCGGCCTGCTATTTCGTCAGGTTTTTTGCAAACCACGGACTGTTAAATATAAAGAACCGGCCGCAATGGCATGTTATCGAGGGTGGTTCACGAGAGTACGTCAAAAAGCTAACTGCGCCGTTCAAAGACAGAATTCGACTCAATGAGGCTGTCGTTTCCGTAAAGCGTCTGCCTACGCATGTCGAACTAAACACCTCTACCGGCAAGGTAGAACGCTTCGACCACCTGTTCATGGCGACACACAGCGACCAGGCGTTAGACATACTGGAGAATCCCAGCAATCTGGAACAGGCTGTTCTCGGAGCGATTCCCTACCAGAAGAATGATGTTGTTTTGCATACCGACGCCTCAATTCTTCCCAAAAACAGACGCACATGGGCTGCCTGGAACTACCTGCGCCGGCAAGCTCCCGGACAACGGGTATCTGTCACATATAACATGAACATGTTGCAGGGCATACAGGCAAGAGAAACGTTCTGTGTAACGCTTAACGACACGCAGAATATCGATCCTGACAAGGTAATTCGCCGGATGCAATACCAGCATCCGGTTTTCACCACCCAGGGTGTCGCCGCACAAAAACAGCACCGCGACATCAATGGTAAACAGAGAACCTGGTACTGCGGGGCATACTGGCGTTTTGGTTTTCATGAAGATGGCGTGGTTAGCGCGCTTGACGCACTGCGGGATTTCAAGGAATACGATGATGCACAGTCGTCTCTACGTCGGGCAGGTTAAACACCAGCGCTATACACCCGTTCCACACGCCTTTCAGTATGGCATGTTCATGCTTTACCTGGATCTGGACGAGTTACCGACACTATTTGATAAATACTGGCTGTGGTCCACTCGCCGCCCTGCCCTTGCACGCTTCAGGCGTGAAGACCACCTGGGTAAAAATACTGTTGGTCTGGCAGAAGCGGTGCGTGGTTTCGTAAGACAGGAATCCGGTATTACGCTCAAGGGACCAATACGACTGCTTACCAATCTTCGCTATTTCGGTTATGGATTTAACCCGGTCAGCTTTTATTACTGCTTTGACAAGACCGGTAGCAAGGTAGAAGTCATAGTCGCTGAAGTCAACAATACACCCTGGGGGCAGCAATACTGCTACGTTCTGACCGATGCAGAAAATAAGGGTAACACAACGACAAAACGCTTTCTGGTTGACAAGCGCTTTCACGTGTCTCCCTTCATGGATATGAATATTGATTATGACTGGCGTTTCAGAAGCCCCGCGGACGAACTTGTAGTACACATGAAAAACTTCCAGAACGGCAAGGAACTGTTTAATGCTTCATTGTCACTACGACGGCGGACTATCAACAGCCTCAACCTGGCAAGCGTACTGATCCGCTACCCGCTGATAAGCGTAAAAATAATCGTCGCAATCCATTATCAGGCTCTACGCCTCTGGCTGAAAAACGTTTCTTTTTATCCACATCCCGACAAACAGGAGGCACCGAGTCCGGTGAGAAAGCCATGAGATCCGCTGCACTGTGTATTGATAAACCCGGGATCCTTAGCCCGAAAACCGGTTTTTTCAACGACTACGCAAAACGTGTCCTGCTGAACCAGCTGAATAATATCCAGCATGGAGAACTGATAATCCATGACGGGAAAGAGCAGCACATTTTTGGCCAACCTGATCAGCGGCTATCAAAATCGATAATAATAACCATCCATGACCGCGCCTTCTACACGAGCGTGCTTATGAATGGCGCACTCGGTGGCGGAGAGGCCTATATCAAAGGCTTGTGGTCGTGCAAGGATCTGACCGGAATAGTTGAGTTATTCATCTGCAACCGCCGCCACCTGGAAAGCAGCACGCTTGGTAAACGCTGGTTTGCCAGACCACTGCAACTGCTACAACGGCTGTTGCGACGTAATACATTGAAGGGCAGTCGCCGCAATATCGAGGCGCATTATGACCTTGGCAATGATCTGTTCAAATTATTTCTTGATAGCACCATGATGTATTCCTGCGGCATTTTTCATGGTGACAAGACCACTTTGCAGGAGGCGTCCGAGGCAAAACTTGAGCGCATTTGCCAGAAGCTGCAACTTAAGCCTTCCGATCACGTTCTGGAGATCGGCACCGGTTGGGGCGGATTTGCACTGTACGCTGCAACGCACTATGGCTGCCGTGTAACGACGACAACCATTTCAAAAGAACAACATGAGTATGCCTGCCAGCAGGTACGCGAAGCCGGTTTGGAAGACCGCGTATCACTACTGTTCGATGACTACCGTGAACTGCATGGCAAATACGACAAGCTGGTATCCATCGAGATGATCGAAGCGATCGGCCACCAGTATTTCCACACCTACTTCAAAAAATGCACTGACCTCCTGAAGCCTGATGGCATGATGCTATTGCAGTCGATAACCATTGCCGATCAGCGCTACCCGACTGCAAAACGCTCAATCGACTACATCCAGCGTTTTATCTTCCCCGGCGGCTGCCTGCCTTCTGTCTCGGTATTGAGCGATGTTATCGCAAGAAATACTGACATGCGCGTGTTTCACCTGGAAGACATCGGTCCGCATTATGCAACGACACTGCGTCTCTGGCGTGAGCGCTTTTTCGAAAACATCGAGAAAGTCCGCCAGCTTGGTTATCCGGAGCGTTTCATACGCATGTGGGAATACTATTTCTGCTACTGCGAAGCAGGCTTCAGACAACAATCCATCGGTACGGTGCAATTGCTGCTGACAAAACCGGAAGCACTGCGCCAACCACTTACAAGTACGGACTACTAATCACTGCATAGCGACAGGAGAAATAGCATGATAACTTCGACACTCGACCCGATTTCCATGAATGATGTCACAGACACAGATAACGCACCTTTTGTAATTGAAGGAGAAGGCAATAATGCGCTGAAGATTTATTTTGAATCTGAGGAAAACAAACAGGAATATCTTGACATCGAGTTGCATGGCTCGGGTGACATGCCCGGATTGAAAAAGATCTACGACGATATGGCAGATAATCCGAATACCGGCTCGATCAATTAGGGTAAACCCTATACTCCAGCCATTGCCGCACAATTAGGTCAGCTTTTTGACGGGATTATGCAGGCCTACGAGCCGCGTGACCGTACCTACCTGTCAGGTTCCAGCCGCGGTGCACTAATGGTGCGCCAGCTGGCTGGTCTGATACTGAAAGCACAGAGGTGTTTAATGGTTTCCTGACAACATACAATGGTAGCGATAGAAATAATCCGTAATCGCTTGTTGGTCGTACTGGCGCAATTCCTGTCCAATAAAGGTCACCTGCCCGGCGTTATTCACCTGGATTCGGGGTTGACTGGTGCCGTTTACTGGCCGGCAGATGGACGCAGATAAAATAAATACTACCCAACACTGCCATCAGCACAGAAATATGCAGCAGCTGCTTCATGAACAGGGCCGGGTGCTGGGAGGCGTTGCCTGAGAGTAACGGTACCACGACCAGCAGCAGAAAATACAACAGGGCCGGAGCAACAAAGGCATCCCTGGTATTACCACGGTTACCCAGCATCACCTGCAATGACAAGATCGGCACATAGGTCATCATACCGATCAATCTGTGTAATTCCGCTGCACCAATCCCGATAGCATCGGTTTCCCATGCAAGGTTTTTTACAGTCATCGCAACAATGATCCGCAAGCTGTTCGCCAACAAACAGGTAACCCAGGATGCAATGATGGCAGCACATAACAACAGTAGATGGCTCGTAATCCATGATAATGGGTCAGCGCGCAGGTAATGGTGAGGCCGGATAACCCATGCGTAAGCCATGAACGACATCAGCATGAAGTTGATACCGGCACATGATTTTACCAGGCGAACATCAGCAGCCTGACTAAACCATTCATAGTTACTATCCCTATGAAATTCATATCCGCTAAACCATTCCAGCAAGAGTGATAATGGACGGAACACCCACTCCAGATCTGCCGCTGTGGCAATACTGTAGTGATGTTTCAGCTGCACCACTACAACCAATACCGCCAGCCACCACAACAGTGAGCGCCAGCGCCAGGATTCACACCTGAATTGCATGCCACCTTCTCCACATCCGGCTGACAATCATCAACAGTATTGCCATCATGCCGATCCACAGCAGTTCGGGTTCCGGCATAGGCTGACCGACGGCAAGGTTGCTTACACCTTTTGGCAGCGGCAACGGTTGCTTGACATCCTTTGCACCGGTTGTACTGTTGCGCACTGTTTCATCCACGGCGACAAAAGAGGTATGACGGGTCAGCAACGAATACTGCAGGCCAAGCTGCAGGATACTCTCGCGCTGTGCGCTTTTACTCGCAGCGGGAATAACGTAGAGCCGCTCAAGACGCTTGCGTGCCCATAATTGGGGCAGGGTGGAATCGGAATTTTCTGCATCCTGCAACTCAAAAGGCCACTGATGTTCGCCCTCTCCGCTTATACCTTTCAGGGTAATGCCAGCGTTGCCACGCGCATTACGATACTTACCGATCACCATGATGGGTCTCTGTGCCAGCATGTCGGGTATTTTTGCGGGCTCCATGTCATAAAGCTCGACACCCTGGGCTTCCAGGC
This sequence comes from Pseudomonadota bacterium, assembly GCA_042576405.1. GTDB lineage: Bacteria > Pseudomonadota > Gammaproteobacteria > DSM-19610 > DSM-19610 > Thiogranum. Next base: position 21,358 of record JBHPFC010000013.1, read on the forward strand.
GAATACCGGTCAAAGCTGGTGCTGAAATATATTCACTGAACCGTCTTGCCTGCTGCGCGGCATCTGTCTGATTGGTTACAACAAACGCTTCTGCGCGACCGGCCCTGGCAATACCCTCTATCAGGAAACGATTGACGGAAGAGCCGATGCCAAAGGCAAACAGGTTGTTACGGTGCAACTGCTCGTCCACCAGCTGAAATACGCGGTCTTCTGCGCTGATATAACCATCGGTAATCAGTACAATATTGCGCGATGTATTCGCGTCGCTTTGCATTGCAAATACCTGTTGCAACGCAGGATACAATTCCGTTCCTCCGCCACCACGCTGGTTATTCATCATCGCTGCTGCCAGCGCAATATTTTCAGGCGTGGCCGTCAATGGTTGCGGTGACAGCACCGCAGAACCGCCCGCAAAGAACAGAATATTAAAACGATCTGTCGGCTTCAGGTGCTTCAGCAGGTTGGTCATCAATCGCCTGGTGATATCCAGCGGGAAGCCAGACATGGAACCGGACACATCGATAACAAAGAAATAGTCACGTGCAGGTACCTGGTCTGGCATTACCCGTCTGGGTGGTTCAGACACCAGCAGGAAATAGTTTTCACCGTTTGCTTCAAACAGGCTGAGCCCGGTCAGAATCTGGTCGTCCTGCAGACGATAGCGAAGGATGAAATCGCGATTACCGGCGTCGGTTGCGCCCTTGAGTGATAGCTTTACCGACTGGCCGTCAGTCCACGCAGCATCCAGCGCATGACTGGGTGACTCCAGGCTATTGATTGGCAGCGGAGATGCCATATCGACCGAAATGTCATAGACAACCGGGTCACGCGTACCTTCGGCAAGATAGGGATTCTGTATCCATTGTGTTTCACCCGATGCATGCGCTGCATCACCACCATATCGCGGACCGACAACACCAGGGTACACAAATTCGTAAACGCCGTCCTCCGCCGTCAGGATTTCCGTGTAGGCGAGAGCAACCGTTACTTGCTCACCTGGCATGATATTGGCAACAGCCATCGAGAATACATTGGGTCTTTTCTGCGACAGCAATGAGGCTGACTTGCCGGCTTTTTTGGCCGTATTGAAGACCTGTTTGGCTTCTTCCCTTTCCTTGATTTTAGCCACAATCCTGCGCTCGCCAATGGTCATCGTCATACCATTGACGGCCGCGCGGGTTGAGCCTGGAAAGATATAGGTGGCGTTTATCGGCTGATTACCTTCATTGCGATACACCTGTGACAACTGCACACTGGCGATGAATCCGTTGAGCCTGACTTTGGCACCGGTTTTTTTTAGCGGCAACCGGTCGACACCTGAATCACCACCTTCAACAAAAAAGTACGGAGACAGAGGTTCGGCAGCTTCATCTGCAGTAATTGTGGCACAGGCCGTGCGACAGTAACCATAAAATGACGCTGCAACCAACACAGCAATAACAAAAAGACGTTTATGAATGTAAGTACACATAAGGCTCTCCGCCGGGCTTGATGACGGGTCTACTATGCAATTTATGTTTGCAGTTTTTGCGGAGCGGGGATGGAGGTTACGTGAAGATTGTGTGGAGATCGTAAAGATGGGCAGAAAGTGGAATGCCTTTCAGGATCGACCGGTCGGCAATAACAGGCGGGCACACATTCCCGGATGGCGATTTTCAAGAACCAGCGTGCCATCATGAAGTTGTGCGACTTCACGGGCAAAATTGAGCCCAAGCCCGGTGCTTTTCTGGCCTGTGTCGGGTCGCGGCAAGGAAAAAAAGCGCTCGAATACGCGATCGCCAACAAAATCCGGGATACCCGGGCCCTCATCAAGGATATCGATGGCAATGCTGTTATCCTGTGGATGAATATCAACCGTGATATTGCTGCCGGGCGGTGATATTTCCATGGCATTACGGAACAGATTGTCTATCGCCTGGCGTATCAGGAAACGGTCGCCATTTATCGCCTGGCTCGCAGTCCGGTTGAGCGTTACCGTCAAATAACGCGATTCACATTCAAGCGCATGTGCCTCGATAATGTCCTTTGCCAGCGCTTCAACAGAAATCAACTCCGGATTATCTATTCGCTGGCGTTTTTCCAACGCAGCGAGTTGCAGTAACTGACTGGCGAAGTCATTCAGGCGGTCTGCTTCCTTCACAATGGTATTGGCAAACTGCGTGCGTTTGTCTTCCGGCAGATCTCTGCCCAGCAATTCGGCGGCGGCATGGATCGCTGTTAACGGGCTCTTGATTTCGTGCGTTAGTGACTGCACATAATGTTCGACGTATTGCTTGTCTTCCAGTGCCTGGCGCATGCTGTCCATGGCATCACCGACCCTGCCGATTTCATTATTACCAAGTTGCGGCAGATTAATGCGCTCGCCACGACTAACGCTGTTGGCATAATCCGCCAATGCCTGCAGTGGTCGGCTGACCCAGATATACAGCATAAGTCCCAGCAGCAATACCATGACCACTGAAATCAGCACCGCCAGTAACAAGTTGGATTTGGCTTTGGCGACAAAGCGGTCGATGTTGCTTTTGGGTTTTGCCACTGTAACAACGCCAACAATCCTGTTTTGTTTGTAGATCGGGGCGGCTACATAAGCGACCGTCAGTTGCTGCGCGCGATCTGCCGCCGGAAATTCACCGGGTACACGGGTGGACCGGGCACCATATTTTCCGATCAATGTCTGATGCACATCGTTCCACTGTGAATAGTCTTCTCCCACTGCTCGGCCATTGTCTGTATCGAAAATCACTATACCCTTGTCATCGGTGATATAAACCTGGATATCGACACTGGTTTTTTCCAGCTCATAGATCTGGGCTGAAAATCGGCGCAGCTGGAGTCGCTGGAATGCATCATCCAGTTCTTGCATCGCCATATCACCACTGTTCATGTCGGTTGTAATGATTTCCGCAAGCAGGTTGGCAGTGTCGACCATGATCTCTTCAAAGGATTCACTGTAGCGATCCGCGACATCCTTGCTGATCCAGTAGGCGAGCAATGCAAATCCCGCAATCACCGCTGTGACAAACACAATGAATATGCGGGCGCGGATGCTCATGAACCCGGCATCAGCGAATACCCCATACCACGATGTGTACAGATCGGGTTTGAATCAGGATCTATCTCGCGCAGCTTGTTGCGAAGGCTTTTAATATGACTGTCGATGGTGCGCTCCAGCCGGTGGTCCGGGTCATCCCATCCGCGCTCCAGCAACTGGCTGCGAGTGAATACCCGTTCCGGGTAGCTGAGCAGGGTTTCGAGCAACCGGTATTCGTGCAAGGTAAGATCCAGCAACTGCGCATGGTAGTGGATCTGCCGGCGTACACTATCAATGCGGAATAGATCCGTTGTGCCAGTGACCGTTAATAACGCTGGTGTACCAGCACCGCTCACTGTGGCGCTACCAGCACGACGCAATACGGCCCGCACGCGTGCCACCAATTCCCGCAGGCTGAAAGGCTTGACGATGTAGTCGTCAGCCCCCATCTCCAGTCCGACGACCCGATCTATCTCATCTCCGCGAGCCGTCAGATAGATAACAGGTGCTTCAGTCAGCTGGCGGATTCTGCGGAAAAAATCAAAACCACTGCCATCGGCAAGACCAACATCCAGCAAAACGAGTGAGGGGCTGGCGCGCTCAAGCGCTGCGAGGCAACCGGCGCCGGTCGGGAAATGTTCCGTGGAAAACCCTTCGGCCTCGAGCGCAAACTGCACGGTCTGGGCAATCGATGGTTCGTCTTCGACGATGAATATGCAGATACTGCCCAATGTGTGCCTGTGTTATCTATATGTTTTATCCCGGCTGATTATGTAACCCGCTGCCACCAATGGCAATCTGGTAGCACTCATGAAGTCTAGTGCGCAGGCGCCGGACTGCTCGCTGAGACACAATAATTCGGCACCACAGCGCCACGACCTCGAATTGCGCCAGGAGATGCGACCGTAGCAGGAGAATCATAATTGCCGACAGCGCATAGAGAATAGCTTCGTGGTTCCGGACCCTGTTTAGCAAAAATGATGACCAGGCACTCCAGACCGACCTTACTCATGAAAAAGACCCGCAATATCCGGCTGCACGAAACGCGAACATTAACATTAACTATTTCTATTAATCAGCCACTTGCGTCCCTACACCACCCAGTAACGCAGTTGACCCGTCAATGACTTGTAGTTCGCTGCCATCGGCAGTTGGCATAAAACAGCGCAGTGCTTTTTGCCGCTGAAATTTTTCATATACTCCGTACGCGCCCCCCCGGGACCCGTCTCAAAGGCGCCAGCAACCTGACTTAAAGTTTTTGCCCTACTTACCGAAGAATACAGTGATGAATTTCGTTTAGGTCAGGTCGCGCACTATGGAAGTACCACACGTTATTGGTTCAACCCACACCACACCCGAGGAGCTGATCAGCCAGACCACCGAGCTGGTTTCACTGCCCGATATATATGTTCGTATCAAGGCGGTAATCTATGATCCCGACTCAACAATGACAGACGTTGCCAATGTCTTGTCTCATGATCCGGCAATCTGCGCCAGAATGCTTCAGGTCGCTAACAGCGCATTTTTCGGTGCCCCATCGAAAGTTGAAACCGTCAAGGCAGCTGTCCGTCTGCTGGGTACAGAGCAGGTACATAGCCTGGTATTGGCTGCGACTATAACCAAATCCTTTTCCAATATTCCTGACAACCTGATCAGTATGGAAGATTTCTGGATTAACAGTGTCCGCTGCGGCCTGCTGGCGAGGCTGTTGGCAGAACAGTGCAATGCAACGGACAGCGAGCGCTTCTTCGTAGGTAGCCTGTTACATGACATGGGACACCTGATCATGTATCAAACCGTACCGGACGAAAGCCAGGAAGCACTTATTATTGCGCGCCAGAATAACAGGCCGCTCTATATGGTCGAGCGCGACGTCATAGGTTGTGATTATGGGCAAGTGGGCTCACAGCTGATGCAAAGCTGGAACTTTCCGGAGAACTGGGTTCACGCCGTGCGTTACCAGAATGAACCCGCAGCCGCGCAGAACTTTTCCTTTGACGCATCGATTATGCATCTCTCGGTGCGACTTAAAGATATGGATATCGCCACCGAGGCAGCGGCCCTGGACCTGAGCGGGATCGACCCGCTAGCCTGGGAAATCACGGGAATATCCGAGGACATGGTTGAGTCGCTGTTGACCGCAGCCGATGAGCAGCTCGGTTCCGCAGTTGAAGCCTTCTTCCCCGAGTACCGCCAGTATTCGTAGCCGCGCGGCGTGGGCCCGGGATTCTCACCGGTTGTTTCCGCTGCTGATCGACACGTAATTCAGGAATTCACCTCCCACAGGCTTAATCGGCGCGTGATTGCGATATCTTTCCAGGTCCGAGCTTGTTCGCGAGGCGTTTTAGCGACCGGAATTTCCCCTTGATCATACGGTCAGAGCCCGTAGATAACGAACCATGGGGCGAAGTCATTTTGTGGTGTTTCACAACGCGCCTGAGGTCGACCTAGGCCGGCTGCCCCTGGAGGGGCCAGATCCGGTATTGCAGGTACATCTGGCCACCCTTGATCAGGGGAATACGTTCCGTTGTCTTCGCCCTGATCGTAAACAGCTCCCTGACTGCGATCACTAATGACAAATACCTTGATTCCCTGTAAGGTTTTTATGTTCGAAAGACACTGAATACAGCCCGAAGGTTATGTGTGCAATGCACGTTCGTTTTATTTTGCTGATCGTGCTTTTACCGTTCATATCGGCACAGGCGGGCGCGAAGACGGAGGCCGAAACCATGCCCGATCAACGTACCGATGAAGCCATCGCATTGATGAATAACTTCGCGGAGCGCACCGGGCTCGCATCCGAACAACCCCGGCAGCGCTACCTGTGGACGGACGCCTTCGCAGTTTGCAACTATCTCGGCCTTGCGCGCACCCGCGGCGAGCAAGGCTACGCAGAACGCGCGCTGCAACTGATCGAGCAGGTTCATCACACCCTGGGCCGGCATCGGGACGATGACCGGCGCTCAGGATGGATCAGCGGACTGAGTGAGCACGATGGTGAACAGCATCCAACCCGGGGTGGTTTGCGCATCGGTAAAGGCAGGCCGGAGCGAGGTCCCCGCGAGCCCTTCGACAAGCACCTGGAGTGGGACCGCGACGGCCAGTACTTCCACTACCTGACCAAGTGGATGCACGCCCTCGACCAGGTCACGCGGTTCACGAAACGACCCAGGTTCAACATCTGGGCACGCGAGCTCGCTCACAGCGCATTCGATGCCTTCACCTACCTGCCCTCTCCCGCGTGGGGACCCCGCAGGATGCACTGGAAGATGAGCATCGATCTTACACGTGCGCTGGTCCCATCCATGGGGCAGCACGACCCGCTGGATGGCTACATCAGCAACCTGCAGTTGCGTGCCACCGCGGCAGCGCTGCCACAACAGGCCACCGGGCCAAATCTCAAGGAGGAAACCCGTCAGTACGCTACGATGCTCGAACGGGGCGAATTAACCACTGCCGATCCACTTGGCCTGGGCGGCCTGTTGATCGATGCGTACCGCGTACAGCAGCTCGTGCGACAAGGCGCAGGACCGGATGCACAACTGCTGAACCGGCTGCTCGATGCGGCGCTCACCGGTCTGCAGCACTACGTTCAAGGCGGAGAGTTACAACTGCCGGCCAAACACCGGCTCGCATTCCGTGAACTCGGCCTGGCAATCGGGCTGCATGCCGTGGAACGCATGCACCAGGCAGCCGCCAGCGAAAGCGAGCACGCCGCCATACGTCTGCGGCTGCGCGCACAGTTGCAGGCGCTCATGCAATACCTGCCCATGCGCGACGAGATCGAGGCAATCTGGCGCGATCCCGAACAGCAGCGCGCTGCCAGCTGGACCGAGCACCAGGATATCAACGAAGTAATGCTGGCGACCAGTCTTGCACCGGACGGCTTCCTGGTATTGTTACCGCTCGATGACTGAGAGTTAAGAACCCCCGGGCAACGTAGCCTGGTTGCAGGAGGTAGAACTGCTGTATCCAGCGTTAGCCGGTAGGGTTAAGCTGCACTAACCTACAAACCGTGTCCGGATGTTAACAACACATATGATCTCACCTTACGTGACGAAAAGGAGTGAGCGTCATCATGAAGGATCTGCTGGTACACTTCGCACATCTATTGACCGTGATCGACAATTTTCTGGAACCCGTCGGTATGAGGGCCGTCGTCGCTGACAGCTTCCTCATACAACATCGGAGAATTTAATGGAAACACCCATAACCGTGACTATCGATGGCAACCAGGCTGCTGCCGAGATGGCACATTTGACCAACGAAATCATCGCCATCTATCCGATCACCCCTGCATCACCCATGGGTGAGTGGGCTGATGAATGGTCATCGCGCAAGCAGGCTAATTTATGGGGCAGCGTGCCCCGTATTATCGAGATGCAGAGTGAAGGTGGTGCGGCCGGCACAATTCATGGCGCCCTGCAAACAGGCGCGTTAACCACAACCTTTACTGCATCACAGGGGTTGTTATTAATGATCCCCAACATGTTCAAGATCGCCGGTGAGCTGTCGCCCACGGTGTTCCATGTGGCCGCGCGCTCAATCGCCGCACAGGCACTTTCAATTTTCGGTGATCATAGTGATGTAATGGCCGCGCGTACTACCGGTTTTGCTTTCCTGGCATCAGCATGCCCCCAGGAAGCCATGGATATGGCCTTGATTGCGCAGGCTGCCACCCTTGAATCACGCATTCCCATTGTGCATTTCTTTGATGGCTTCCGCACTTCCCACGAAGTTGCAAAGATCCGGTCAATCGACACTGAAGTCATCAGAAAATTAATCCGTCAGGAAAGTATCACGGCACATCGCCAGCGTGCCCTGTCACCTGAACACCCTGTAATCAGGGGCACATCCCAGAACCCGGATGTTTACTTCCAGGCGCGAGAAACCGTCAACACGTATTACCAGGCCATGCCCGGTATCGTGCAGAATGTCATGGACCGGTTTACTGCCCTCACCGGCCGCGGCTATCACGTATTCGACTACGTTGGCGCTGATGACGCTGAAAAAGTTATCGTGTTGATGGGTTCTGGCGCTGAAACGGCCGAGGAAACAGTCAACTTTCTCAATTCACAGGGTGAAAAAACAGGCCTGATCAAGGTGCGTCTGTTTCGGCCATTTGATGCTGTCGCCCTGATCGATGCACTTCCACCAACGACACAATCCATCGCTGTGCTCGATCGCACCAAGGAACCGGGTGCTGATGGTGAGCCGCTGTACAAGGATATTGTCACCGCGCTAGCCCAACAGTGCCTTGCCGGTCGCAGTAATGAAAAACAGCACAGTTTCCGCCAGCTGCCGACTATTATCGGCGGACGCTATGGTTTGTCCTCCAAAGAATTCACCCCGGCGATGGTCAAGGCGATATTTGATGAGCTGGGTAAATCACAGCCAAAGAACCATTTTACAGTCGGTATCCTCGATGATGTAACACTCAGCAGCCTGGACTGGGATGAAAACTTCCGCACCGATGTTCATAACGATACATTTCAGGCCGTTTTTTACGGACTCGGCAGCGATGGCACTGTCAGCGCAAACAAGAACAGCATTAAAATCATCGGCGAGACCACCGATAAATACGCACAGGGTTATTTTGTATACGACTCGAAAAAGTCAGGTGCGGTCACCGTATCGCATTTGCGCTTCGGTGACAAACCCATTCATTCGTCATACCTGATCGGCAACGGTGATGCAGATTTTGTTGCCTGTCATCAGCAGGTATTCCTGGAGCGCTACCCAATGCTCGATAAGGCAGCTGACAATGCTGTGTTCCTGTTGAATACGCCTTTACCATCCGAAACCGTCTGGCTTAGCCTGCCAGAGAACATGCAGAAACAGATTATCAGCAAGAATATTCGGGTTTACTGTATTGATGCCTACAACATCGCTGCAAACACGGGCATGGACAAACGTATCAACACCATCATGCAAACCTGTTTCTTTTCCATTTCAGGTGTACTTCCTGGTGATGCAGCAATTAAAGCAATTAAAGATGCGGTTGCAAGAACCTATGGCAAAAAGGGGAAACGGCTGGTCGAACTTAACTTCAAGGCAATCGACGAGACACTTGCCAATCTGCACCAAGTAGCTATACCGGAAAAGACGGATGCCACGTTCAAGCTCGCCGAACCCGTACCCGGTGACGCACCGGAATTCGTCAAAAATGTTACCGGAGAGATCATTGCTGGACGCGGCGACCAGATCCCGGTCAGTTTGTTCCCGGCAGACGGCACCTATCCTGTTGGTACGGCCGCCTACGAAAAACGTAATATTGCACTGGAAATCCCTGTCCTGGATGAAAGCCTGTGCACCCAATGCGGCAAGTGCCCTCTTGTGTGTCCACATGGCGTGATTCGTTGCAAGGTCTTTGATGAAAGCCTCCTGGGCAACGCTCCTCAAACGTTCAAATCCATGGGAGTGAAAGGCAAGGACTTCTCCCAGGGATTGCGCATGAGTTACCAGGTCGCACCTGAAGACTGCACAGGCTGTGGTTTGTGCGCCGACATCTGCCCGATACGCGATAAAACCAATGCCAGCCACAAGGCGCTGAACATGGTGCCCTACACTTCCGGGTTGCGCCACCAGGAAAAAGAAAACTGGGAATATTTCCTGAGTCTCCCGGAATATGATCGCACTGCTGTAAAAACCGGCACTATCAAGGGCGCAATGATATTGCAGCCATTATTCGAATTTTCCGGCGCCTGTGAAGGCTGCGGTGAAACACCTTATATCAAACTGGCAAGCCAGTTATTTGGTGACCGCATGGTCGTTGCCAATGCGACTGGCTGTTCATCCATATATGGCGGCAACCTGCCAACAACACCATGGACAAAAAACAGAAATGGTCGCGGTCCTGCCTGGTCGAATTCACTGTTCGAAGATAATGCCGAGTTCGGCCTGGGTATGCGGCTGGCAATCGACAAGCAAAATGAATACGCACGCGAATTATTACAACAATTACAACCCGACATTGAAGCTGAACTGGTTGCACAAATTCTCGATGCTGACGAATCCAGCGAAACCGGAATTCAGCAGCAACGATCGCGTATAGAAACATTGCGGGACACGTTGAAGCACGTGAATTCACCTGCTGCACGCGAACTTGAGAGTGTTGCGGAAAATCTTGCCCGCAAGAGCGTATGGATTATCGGTGGCGATGGCTGGGCGTATGATATTGGCTATGGCGGACTCGACCATGTGCTGGCATCAGGCATGGACGTCAATATCCTGGTCCTCGATACAGAGGTCTATTCCAACACCGGCGGACAGACATCCAAAGCCACTCCGCGCGGCGCCGTCGCAAAGTTCTCTGCCGGCGGCAAGGCTACGCCGAAAAAAGATCTTGCCTTGCTGGCGATGGATTATGAGCACGTATATGTTGCCCACGTCGCTTATGGCGCCAAGGACACACAAACCATACGCGCGTTCCATGAAGCTGAAGCCTACCCGGGACCTTCACTGATCATTGCCTATTCGCCCTGTATCGCGCACGGCATCGACCTGAAGGACAATCATCTGCACCAGCAGCTCGCTGTCGATAGCGGGCACTGGCCATTGTTCCGTTATAACCCGCAACAGGCAGCAGGTGGAAAGAATCCCTTGCACCTGGATTCAAAACCTCCTTCAATCCCCTACCGGGAGTTTGTCGAAACTGAAATTCGCTTCAGTATGCTGTGGCGGACACACCCGCAGGAAGCGGAAAAATTCCTGGAACAGTCGCAGCAGGAAGTTCTGCACCGTTATCATTACTACGAACAACTCGCGAGCCTTGAATGTGACGAGAAAGGTGACGTAAGGCCGCCCCATCGCAAACTGACAGCGACAACGGCACACACCAGGGAGCAGTCATCATGATAGATCTGAGCACAGAGTATCTTGGTCTCAAGCTGGACAATCCACTGGTTCCTTCTTCCTCGCCATTAACCGGTGAGCTGGATTCTGCAAAGAAACTCGAAGATGCAGGTGCCTCGGCGCTGGTACTGCCTTCATTGTTTGAAGAAGACGTGGAGCATGAACAGAAGCAGCTTGAACGTTTTGTGTATTCACAGGCATTGGGGCATTCGGAAGCACAGTCCTATCAACCCATACCGGAAGATTATAGCAGTGAGCTGGACAGTTACCTGGAGCGCCTGCAGAAATTCAAGTCGGCTCTGTCTATCCCCGTAATCGCCAGCCTGAACGGTGTCTCTACAAGTGGATGGATAGACACCGGAAAGGAATTACAGCAAGCCGGCGCTGATGCACTTGAGCTTAACGTGTATTACATAGCAGCGGATCCTGACATAAGCGGCGAAGAAGTTGAAAACCGTTATCTGCAACTGCTGTCAGACTTGCGTGAGCAGGTAAATATTCCTGTCACAATGAAACTGTCACCACATTTTTCTGCCGTTACCAACATGGTTCTCAAGCTGCAACAGGCGGGAGCGCATGGCGTATCCCTGTTTAACCGTTTTTACCAACCGGACATTGACCTGGAAACACTTCATATCAAACCCCATCTTGAACTTTCAAGCTCAATAGAGTCCCTGGTAAGGATTCGCTGGATTGCACTGATTCGCGGTCGTGTGGAACTGTCAATTGCAGCCACTGGCGGCTTTCATCGAACAGAAGATATCGTCAAAGCCTTGCTCGCCGGTGCCGACATCACCCATCTTTGCAGCGTACTATTGCAAAAAGGTCCGGAACATATCGCCGTACTCAAACGGGAGCTACACAATTGGCTCGAACAAAAGGAGTACACTTCTGTAACGCAAATGAAAGGGAGCGTCAGCAAATCCTGTGCAATTAACCCTGCAGCACTTGAACACTGCAATTACATGCATGTCATTAAAAGCTACAGCCGGTGATTATGCGCGGAAGCAATTGCCGGCACGGTCAAAACACCCGTCCACATTGAAGTATCAATATCCACCCATCTCTTCCATACCTGATGGTACGTGCATTTCCTTTTTGGGCGCCTCGGCGATCATGACCTCCGTTGTGATCATCAGTCCAGCAATGGACGTAGCATTCTGCAACGCCACCCGTACGACCTTGGTCGGATCCAGAACCCCCATCTCGATCATGTCACCGTATTCGGCGGTCTGGGCATTAAAGCCATAGTTCCCTTCCTGTTCCCTGACCTTGCTCAGCACGACCGATGGCTCCAGTCCGGCATTCGCCATGATCTCCCGCAGTGGCTGTTGCATGGCACGAAGGGCAATCATGATGCCAATGTCCTGGTCAGGATTATCGCCCTTCAGACCCTGCGCCTGCACTGCCTGCATAACACGCACCAGCGCCACGCCCCCGCCGGGCACCACGCCTTCCTCGACGGCCGCCCGCGTTGCATGCATGGCATCCTCGACACGGTCCTTCTTCTCCTTCATCGCCGTTTCCGTGGTGGCGCCCACCTTGAGTTCCGCCACGCCGCCGGACAGCTTGGCAAGGCGTTCCTGCAGTTTCTCCTTGTCGTAGTCGGAAGTGGCTTCATTGATCTGCCGACGAATCTGCTGAACGCGCGCTTCGATCTCCTCGGGCTTGCCGTCGCCGCCGACAAGCGTGGTGTCTTCCTTGGCAACGATAATCCTCCGGGCCGAACCCAGCTCATCCAGGCTGGCCTTTTCCAGCGTCAGGCCGGTCTCTTCGGAAATCACCTGGCCACCCGTTAAAACAGCTATATCCTGCAGCATGGCCTTGCGCCGGTCCCCGAACCCGGGCGCCTTAACGGCAGCCACCTTGATAATGCCCCGTATTGTATTGACCACCAGGGTTGCCAGCGCTTCACCCTCCACGTCCTCGGCAATAATCAGCAAGGGTTTCCCTGTCTTGGCGATGGCTTCCAACAAGGGCAACAAATCCCGGATATTGGACAGCTTCTTGTCGTATAACAGGACAAATGCCTCCTCCAGTTCCGTAACCATATCTTCGGGCTTGTTGATGAAATAGGGTGACAGATACCCACGGTCGAACTGCATGCCCTCGACGATATCCAGTTCGTTCGCCATCCCGGAGCCTTCCTCCACGGTGATAACACCTTCCTTGCCCACCTTATCCATTGCCGAGGCAATCAAACCGCCTATCTCCTCGTCGCCATTGGCCGAGACCGTCCCCACCTGGGCGATCGCCTTGCTGTCTTCACAGGCGGTGGAGAGATGTTTCAGTTCCTCTACCGCTGCATCGACGGCCTTATCGATGCCGCGCTTGATATCCATCGGATTCATGCCGGCCGCCACCGACTTCAAACCTTCCTGAAAGAGGGACTGGGCGAGCACGGCAGCTGTGGTCGTCCCGTCACCGGCGATCTCCGAGGTCTTGGCGGAAACCTCTTTTACCATCTGTGCGCCCATGTTTTCGAACTGATCCTCGAGCTCGATCTCTTTTGCCACCGAGATACCGTCCTTGGTAATCGCAGGGCCGCCATACGACCTTTGAATTACAACATTGCGCCCCCGCGGCCCCAGCGTTGCCCTGACCGCCCGTACAAGAATACTCGCGCCGCGCGCCATGCGCTGGCGCGCGTCATCCCCGAATTTCAGTTCTTTGGCTGGCATGAGAATCCACCTCTATTTGTAATTATTAAGAATATGTAGCCATTCCTACCGTGCTGGCATTGCTCCTGGTCAAGTTCAAGCCCTTCTCAAACACACGCTTACCCGGTAATGTGCATGCCTGTAAACCCGGCATTAAATTATCATGATGATACACGGCGCAGAGGGCCGGCATATGGATGAGGAAACAAAAATTTTACTGCGCAGCATCGCCCATCACCTCAAATGGGTTATCGGGCTGCTGCTGGCTATCCTGGGCTTGCTGATTGCCCAGTCCCTGGGTTGAGAAACATGTCAGTGCCAGGTTCTGAATATGGAGTGGCCCGTGCACGCTGGTCATTGCCAGTGGGTATGTTGGCCTCCCACCAAGGGCACAAAGGCTACACCGAGAATACTTTTAACCCGTGTTTCACCCTGCAGGTCTTTTTCAACTCGCATGAGCTCCTGGTGACTGTAGGGCAACCCTATCGGTATAACCAATACGCCACCGGGTTTGAGCTGTTCAATTAGTGCCTCGGGAATATGCGTGGCTGCGGCGGTGACAATAATGCCATCATAGGGCGCGTGCTCGGGCCAGCCGTCATAGCCATTTCCGATGTGTGTTTCAATATTGTGATAACCGAGTTTTGTTAAAAGACTTGCCGCTGCTTCACTCAACTCCTTGATAACCTCCACCGTATACACTTTCTCGCACAACTGCGACAGTATTGCGGTCTGGTAACCGGAACCGGTGCCGATCTCCAGCACCCGATGATGCGGCTCAAGCGCCAGCATATCGGTCATCAGTGCCACGATATAAGGCTGAGATATAGTTTGACCATAACCGATCGGCAGCGGACCATTTTCAAAAGCGGCGGCTTTCATATCGGTTGGCACAAATCTGTCACGTGGCACCTCACCCATAGCTTTCATGACCCTCGCACCAAGTGCTTCTTTACCAATCATACTTTGCGTATATCGGACTTCATCTTCGATGGCGTTGATCATTTGCTGCATATTTATTTTCATATCGTTTAAACCGTAGTTACCGGGAGGCTGGGAAAATTATGTCCCTTCCTGCCAGGAGGAAAGATACTTCACCTGTTCCTCTGTCAGTTGGTCAATTTCAATATTCATTGCCGCCAGTTTCAGCCGCGCCACTTCCTGATCAATTTCTTTCGGTACATCATGGACGCCGTTAGCCAGCTTATGCTGCTGCTTTGCCAAATACACCGCACATAAAACCTGATTGGCAAAACTCATATCCATAACCGCAGAGGGATGCCCCTCGGCAGCCGCAAGATTCACCAGGCGTCCCTCTGCCAACAGGCACAACCGCCGGCCATCGGCAAGTCGGTATTCATCGACCGAAGGGCGCGGCTTGTGTCGACTTACCGCCATTGCTTCCAGGGCAGGAACATTAATCTCAACATTAAAATGCCCCGAGTTGGCAAGTACACAACCGTCTTTCATGGCTTCCATATGCGTTTCGTCTACGACGTGCTTGTCACCTGTCGCAGTAACAATAAAGTCGGACTGCCTGGCAGCTGCAACCAGTGGCATAACGCGAAAACCATCCATAATCGCCTCCAGTGCATGCAACGGATCGACCTCGGCAACAACCACATTGGCACCGTGACCTTTGGCGCGCATGGCGATGCCTCGGCCACACCAGCCGTAACCGACCACCGTAAAGGTCCTTCCGGCGAGCAGGATATTAGTAGCGCGGATGATGCCATCCAGCGTGCTCTGGCCGGTACCATAGCGGTTATCAAATAAATGTTTGGTCATTGCGTCGTTAACCGCAATAATCGGGAACCGGAGCGCACCTTCCCGGGCCATGGCGCGCAGTCGTATCACACCTGTGGTGGTTTCTTCTGTGCCACCCAGCATATTACCCATCAATTCAGTACGTGACCTGTGTATCTCGCTGACAAGATCCGCCCCGTCGTCCATCGTGATTACAGGCTGGTGGTCGAGCACGGCATTAATATGCCTATAGTAGGCCTCCGTCGACTCACCGCGAATCGCATACACAGGAATTTCGTAACGTTCGACTAGCGCAGCTGCCACATCATCCTGCGTGCTGAGCGGATTACTGGCACACAGGACAATATCGGCGCCCGCCGCTTTAAGGACGCGAGCAAGGTTCGCGGTTTCAGTTGTAATATGAAGACAGCCGCCCAAACGAACATCCTGCAATGGACGTTCCTTGCTGAAATATGCCGAAAGCCCGCTTAACACGGGCATCTCTTGCAGGGCCCATTCAGTACGTTTATGACCCTCCTCTGCCAACGCAGCGTTAGCGATGTCGAAGTCAGCACCGTCTATCATATTCTGTTCCTCGTCATGAACAGGAAAGGCAGTTTGCGTCCGGCCGGTTTGTAAAGAGCAAACCTGATTTTTCCTGCCAGGTGTTGATCAATGGCAAAAGCACTGCACAACTGGCGAACAGTCGAACACGGTGTAAGCGGCTATCCTCTTGCGCCCAACTCCGAAGCACTATGAGCTGCCTGGCTTCAACCTTGTGAATAAGTTCGGAGTCGCACCGCCCCTGTTTCAGGCGGCAAAATCACGCAGGCGCACTGGTTGCCGTTTCGCTCCCCAGTCACCATGCTTCGCTTCGAATACACCGGCACAGGGTGTACCACAGGAAACGCATTTTCCGTCCGCGGTAAGCTTCCAGTCAGAGAGCTCATACCAGTCCCGGCCGATCAGTTTCTCGCCGCACTGGTGACAATAGGTGCTGTCGCCGGCTTCGTTATGGACATTTCCCGTATAGGCATAGCGCACACCATTTTTCATGGCGATCTCCCGGGCGCGTATCAGGGTTTCCCTCGGTGTCGGCGGCACATCTGTCATCTTCCAGTCCGGGTGGAAGGCTGTAAAATGCATGGGGACATCCACACCAAGCTTGTCTACAACCCACTGGCTCATTTCATCGATTTCCTTATCAGAATCGTTCTCGCCGGGAATCAGCAGGGTTGTCAGTTCAAACCATACCTCGGTTTCATGCTTGAGATATTCCAGCGTTTCCAGAACGGGCGCCAGGTGCGACCCCGTAATCTTGCGATAGAACTCTTCAGTAAATGCCTTCAGGTCAATATTGGCGGCATCCATATACTGGTAGAACTCCTTGCGGGGTTCGGCGCAGACGTAACCGGCTGTGACCGCGACAGACTTGATGCCTTTCTCTCGGCAGGCTTTGGCGACATCGATGGCATACTCGTGGAAGATCACCGGATCGTTATAGGTGTAGGCGACGCTTCGGCAGTTGAGCCTTTCAGCTGCACTGGCGATCAGTTCCGGTGAGGCCTCGTCTGTCAGTGTGTGGGTTTCACGCGACTTGCTGATATCCCAGTTCTGGCAGAACTTGCAGGCAAGGTTACAACCCGCTGTACCGAATGAGAAAACAGGTGTGCCGGGCAGGAAATGATTGAGCGGTTTCTTTTCGATGGGGTCAATGCAAAAACCACTGGAACGGCCGTAGGTGGTGAGCACAATCTGATCATCGAGATTTTGCCGCACAAAGCACAAACCCCGCTGGTCTGCATGCAATTTGCAGAAACGCGGACAGAGGTCGCAC
Organism: Pseudomonadota bacterium; assembly: GCA_042576405.1. GTDB lineage: Bacteria > Pseudomonadota > Gammaproteobacteria > DSM-19610 > DSM-19610 > Thiogranum. The sequence goes on from JBHPFC010000013.1 coordinate 38,486, forward strand.
TGAATACGCCCATCGTCCAGTTTATGCCAGTATTTGGTGCTAACGGTGTATTGATCACGCTCGGTCATGACGGCACTTCCATATTCCACACCTTTGATGCTAATCCAACAAAGAAAAGCTGTCACTGATCGTTGTCAATACTACAAGCCCTGGCACGCCTATTGCGCGGGTTCTGAGGCAGATCAAACAAGGCTCAGTGGATGTGTGTTTTACTATAGTCTAGTAGAGTTTAAATCCTTAAACATGTTGCTGGTGGTGGGGAGGCTGTTATGTTGAATGTGAATCCTGACACGGTTTGCTTTCTGATTTTGAAGGCGCGTGTTTTCCACAGCCAGGAAGAGGTGGTACTGCCGGATGAACCGGACAGCCCAGCGGATGACTGGGCACGACAAGCGTTGGCCGACCATGCCGGCGATACCGTCTTTCAGGAGTTCAAGGCAACCATCGACGACCTGGAACCTGATCAACAGCAGGCTGTGGTTGCGTTGATGTGGATCGGGAGGGATGAGTTCAGCGCAGATGAATGGGCGGCCGCTTTGCTGGAAGCTCGTCGGAACTGGGGTGAAAACACCGCAGAATACCTTATCGCACACCCGCAGCTGGCTGATTATCTCCTTGAAGGGCTGAACCTTCTCGGCTATAGCTGCGAAGCATGATTGGCTAATCAGTCAAAAATATAGCACTCAAATTACCACCGGCTTTCCTGTTTCGGAATTGCTCTGGCACGAGTTTCGGGCGGTGGCGCTGGCTGACGCGGCACCTCTGGAGTTAGCGCCCCATGCTATTAGACTCTATAGTGCTTGAATTATGCCTGTACACAACGAAGACATCGCTTCGGTCTTTGATGAGATCGCTGACCTGCTGGAGATTGAAGGCGATAACCCCTTCCGCATCCGCGCCTACCGGAACGGAGCGCGTACCCTGCGCGAACTGGGGAGTGATATTAACGTGCTGATCGAGCGAGGCGAAGATATTACCCGCCTGTCAGGCATCGGAAAGAATCTGGCCGGCAAAATACATGAAGTGCTCGAAACAGGTCATTGCCAGGCGCTCGATAAGCTGAGAAAAACACTGCCCGCCGATCTCACCGAACTTCTCAAACTACCCGGCCTGGGCCCCAAGCGGGTTCACGCCCTGTACCATGAACTGGACATTCATAATCACGAACAACTGGAACGCGCCGCCCGCGACGGTTCGATTCAGCACCTGCCCGGTTTCGGAGCAAAAACCGAAGCGCGCATCCTGCAAGCCATCCAGGCCCATGCCGATACCAGCCAGCGTTTCAAACTGGTTGTCGCCGGGCGTTACGCAGAACCGCTTGTCGCCTATCTCAGGACCGCCAAAGGTGTTAAAGAGGTGCAGGTGGCAGGCAGCTACCGCCGTGCCAGAGAAACTGTCGGCGATCTGGATATTCTGGTTACCGCCCGAAATGGCCGCCCTGTCATTGAATATTTTGTCGCCTATGATGAAGTCGGCACCGTGTTATCCAGAGGCACCACCCGTGCTGCTGTCATTCTGCACAGCGGTCTTCAGGTCGATCTGCGCGTCGTTCCGGAAGAAAGTTACGGGGCGGCTTTGTATTACTTCACCGGCAGCAGATCCCACAATATTGCCGTCCGCCGAATCGCTCGGAAACGCGGGCTGAAGATCAACGAGTATGGCGTTTTCCGCGGTAACAAACGCATTGCCGGAAAATCCGAGGAAGACATGTTTCGATCGGTTGGCTTGCCCTATATTCCGCCCGAACTACGCGAGAACCGCGGTGAAATCGAGGCAGCGCGCGCTGGCCTGCTGCCGGAACTTGTTCAACCGGGAGATTTGCGTGGTGATTTACACGCGCATACCCGCGCGACAGATGGACATGAGTCGATTGCCGCCATGGCCGAGGCCGCCAAAGCGCATGGCCTGGAGTATCTGGCAATCACCGATCACTCCAAACGGCTCACTGTCGCCCACGGTCTGGACAGCAAGCGAGTACTTTCACAAATTGAATCCATTGAAGCATTCAATGCCGGCGGGGGCGGTATCACGCTGTTAAAGGGCATCGAAGTCGATATCCTTGAGGACGGGAGCCTGGATCTGCCAGACGAGATATTATCCAGGCTTGAGGTTGTTATCGGTGCCGTACATAGCCGCTTCGATCTTTCACGGGCAAAGCAAACCCGGCGTATCTTACGCGCCATGGATAACCCGTATTTTACGCTGCTGGCTCATCCCAGCGGGCGCCTCATTGACCGGCGCGCACCCTACGATGTGGACATGACACGAATCATTCGCCACGCACGCGAGCGCGGCTGCTACCTCGAACTGAACGCCCACCCGGAGCGCCTCGACCTGCTCGACACCCATTGCCAAATGGCTCGCGAGGAAGGTGTACTGGTCAGCATTAATTCGGATGCACATAGCGTGGCGGATTTCGACAATCTGCGTTTTGGTATAGGCCAGGCACGACGTGGCTGGCTGGAAAAACAGGATGTGTTGAACACAAGATCGCTTGCGGCATTACGCAAACTGTTGGCTGCGACCCGATGAATTAGTCCCCATTGCCCAGACCGGTGCTTGTGGCAATCCAAGCAAGCCACGAACGGTTTCTGAATCCGGCGCGCTGCAAACAGACGCCACCAACGCCGAGGCTGACGCCGTATCTACTGCACGAACCGTTTTGGCAAGGTAGGGAATCATGCGTGGCTCGACAGAAAACGAGCGAAAACCGATCCCCACCAGTACCGGGAGCAGACCCGGGGACTGGGGCAGAAGACCGCACAGACGCACTTCACCGGCTCTTTCACCGGCTACTACCGCCACCTCACGCAGGAAACGCAGCAAGGCCGGTGCACAGGGATCCAGAAACCGGCTGAGTTCGGCGATGTTCCGGTCAATACCGAAAAAACATTGCATAAGATCATTGCAACCGATGGCCACGAAATCCGCTCGCTTTGCGAGATCCGCTATCGCGAGTGCAGCCGCCGGTGTCTCGGCCATCGCACCAATGCGAACAGCCCCGTTTGCAAGCCGCTCGATCTCGGATCGCCAGTGCCGGTACGCCTCCAGCCCCCATACGTTCGGCAGTAAAAGCGAGAGATCGAATCGCGCCGCTAGCCGGCTCACCGCTTCGACCTGGGCCTGAAAAACACGGTGCACCGACTCGATTGAATAAAGCTGCGAGCCGCGGGCGCCGAGTGTCCTTTCAGCACCTGACATCCCCGTCTGTCTGTTGAATGATTTACCGGCAGCAATATCCACTAGTCGCAGAGTAAGCGGTAAGGGACGCGCAGTGTTACAAAGGCGCTCGAATACAGACTCGAAATAATCCGCATCCGGCGAACGATCGTCCGGTGGCAGCAAGTACTCCGATCGAACCAGACCGATTGACGCGGCCCCGCACGCAACAGCATTGGCGGCACCGAACGTTCCGGATATGCTGGCGCTGAGCCTGACCGGCGCGCCATCCGCTGTCATCACACTGCTACCTGGCTGCGGTATAACCGGCTCGAGTCGGGTTTCAGCCGACATGACCTGCGAAGCGTCGGTAATCAAGCCCGTCGCACCGTCCAGGATCAGTTTTGTCCCATCGCTCACGTCCATGACTTGCTCGTTCGATACAATGACGGTCGGCACACCCAGACTGAACAAACGAATCATGACATGGGATAAGGGCGCGCCGCCGACAGCGATAATGCCTGCGCCACGAAGCTTCCGAGCCAGCGCCTCGTCATTGGCTTGCGGAGCGTGGACAAGCAAGCCAATTTCCGTGTGAGACAGAACACACAGCTTGCCTTCACCGAGGCCAGCAGCACCTCGCTGCAAGACGCCGTTTACAACACCGGGAACATAGGGCGTACCCTGGACACACACTCCTCTTTGACTCTTCATGGTCGATCTCCGTTTGCCGGCACGGTCCAGTTTTAGTCAGCCGGTCTTCCGGTAAATCCCCCGGCAGCATCCCAACGCTTCAAAACCCGCTATACAGTCCGGAAGCTGTTCATGCGCACCGATGACCAGCGAGCCACCTTGCCTGACACTGTTGGAAAGATGTTGCCCTGACTCACACTGTAGATTTTCGTCAAAATAAGTAAAGACAAGATTTCGGCACAGCACTAAATGAAATGGCCCGTTTGGCGCACCCCTGCGAATATCATGATGCAGAATCTCAACATCCTGGCGGTAGGGCTCCTGAAGACAAAACCTGTTTTCGTTTCTCAAAAACGCCACCTCCCGCCACCGGCCGGGTAATTCCTTGAGACTGGTTCCAGGGTAGCAGGCCTCGCGCGTTCGATGAAGCATGTCCACATTCGCATCGCTCGCCAGAATGTTAAGTTTGATATCCGGAAACATCGGTGCGAGGGAAAACGCCCACAGGAGCGCCAGGGTGTAGGGCTCTTCCCCGGACCCGCAGCCGGCACTCCACACCGTCAGCGCCTGTTCCCCACCCCGTTGTATGCGCTGAACGATAGGAGGTATCACGGCTGTTTCCAGACACTGGAATACGCGCTTGTCGCGGTAGAACCGCGCGATTGTAATCTGACAAAAGGCGTCGAGCACCCGCCATTCGTCCGGATGTGTATCCAGCCAGGCGCGATAGGCCTGCACATTGCTCAGGCCCAGAAGTGCGATACGCCTCTGAACGCGTTTACACACCTGACGGCGGACTTTGCGAAAACCGGGCCATCGCAGCTGCAGACGGGGTAAGACATCCTGTAAAAACGGAATACAGTCATCGTCCTTCATATCAGCGACCAGTAAAGATCCAATTGCTATAAAGATCCTCCTAGTATTGATGATACTCAATGCAGGGGAAACGAAAATGTACGACTATTACAACAAGAGTTATTTGAAATACATTTTTCCAGGCTCAAGCATCTCTGAGGAGGTGCCCAATGACGACAGCAGAAACTCATATCCGGGCCTTTGATTCAACACTCCAGACCACGCACCGCTGGCTTAAAGAGCTCGAGATGGTCGCCTTGTTGGACAGTGAAGCTGAGGCCTACTCCGTACTGCGCGCCGTATTGCATGCGCTGCGCGACCGCTTGCCGGCCGACGAAGCCGTCCAGCTCGGTGCGGAACTGCCCATGCTTATCCGTGGCTTCTATTATGAGGGCTGGAAACCGAGCTCCACACCCAAAAAGCAGCGCTCTCTGGAGGCTTTTCTCGAAGGTATGCAGCCACTGCCCAAGCTGGAAAGTGAGTTAACCACCGAGCAGGCGTTACGTAGTGTTTTCCTGATGCTCGATCACCGCATCAGTGCAGGCGAGATAGCCGACGTGCGTCAGGCGATGCCCGAAGAGGTCCGCAAGCTATGGCCGACTCACTAACAAAAAGGAAACCCGGACCCGGCAGATATGGCCAGTGTCCTGATCACCGGCAGTAACCGCGGCATCGGGCTGGAGTTTGCCCGTCAATACGCGCACGCTACCTGCCGACGGCCCGCAGAAGCCGGAGAGTTGCATGAGTTGGCCGAGCAACATCCCGGCCTCAGCGTGCATCGCCTGGATATAACTGTTCCTGACACGACGACAACATCGCCAACATGACACTGGCGCATAAGCTTTGCCGCCTCCAATGCGTTCTCTCCCCTGTAAACGATCACGACATCTCGGTTACAAAATTCTCCGATTGACATAAGACCTCCTTGCTCCGTTCTGGCTGGCCAGGCTGCGCATCAACTCCTACCGGTTGTACTGCCATCGAGGTCCCGTGTCGAGCTAAAATAGGCTTGACGCATGCCACTGGCGTAATATTGATAGTGGTCAACAGGCCAACAGCGCTTTCCAACATCCTTTTCTCATGAGTACAGCGATAACCCGGACATGGCGGCAAAGGCACTATCAGCACGACTTGAATCGCATGTCCGGATGCTTGCGGAGAACATTGGGGAACGCAACGTCTATCGCCCCGATGCGCTGGCCGAAGCCTCAGCCTATATATAGAGAACGTATGGCTGGAACAGGGCTACCGGGCGCTTATGGTGACAGACACCGCCTACTATCGATACCCGTACTATCATGCGACCACCGATCTTCCTGACGAACTTGATTACGCTTCCATGGCAGCTGTAACCGAAGGCGTGGCCCATGCTGTGGCGAGCCTGGCGAGGCAGGAGACTGAGAGCGTATCGGGCGCCGATTAATGCTTACGGTGCCATATCAGCTCACCGTCCTTGTACACTTCCCTGATTCGGTGCAGGGGGATGCTTTGCAGCACGCCTTCCTGATCAATGATGTCGAAGGCAAAATGATCGTCCGGCCTGACAAGGATCTTTTGCAACGGGAGGCGGATAATGGCGTCCTCAACCCTGTCGTAGTAGCCAATGATAAACTCTCCCTGGCCAAATTCCTTGTCCCAGCGGATGCGGCTGAGTAACTCGCGAATCGGAATCATGGGCTCCCCCGTCCGGTTTTCCTATACTTAGCATTATGCCGACTAACGAAAAACTCGGTCCAGAACTCAATATCGGCCCATGGAGGTACCTGCTGTGGATGCTGGCCCTGCTTGGCATGCTCTACCTGTTCTATTCACAGGGACCGCCGACAGCCGAAACAACCTATGCCATTTCCTACAGCCGGTTTAAATCGCTGGTAGAGGATGGAAAAGTGAAAAAGGTGCTGCTGGCGGGCGACACCGCGAAGGGCCAACTCTTTGATAGCGCACCACTGGGCCCGCAAGATGAGCCGGGCAGCCGTTTCAGTACCCGCATCCCGGCCTTTGGGGATGAGAGCCTGCTGCCAGCACTGGAAGCGAGGGACGTTCAGATCGAGGTTACCGAAGAAGGCGACGGTATTTTGAGCCGGACTCTGATAGCGCTGTTACCCTGGTTACTGTTCATTGCCCTCTGGTTGTGGCTGATACAGCGTGCTTCCCGGAATCTGGCTGGCGGTCTGGGTGGACGCGGTCAACTCCAGGAGTTTCTCCGCCCACCCAGCAAGAAAACCACTATTCCGGATACCACCTTTCAGGACGTCGCCGGCCAGGAAAACGTTAAGCGTGAAGTTGCCGAGCTGGTCGATTTCCTCCGCAATCCGGAGCAATACCGCGAACTGGGTGCCGAGGTCCCACGCGGTGTGCTGCTCATGGGTCCGCCGGGCACCGGCAAAACGTTGCTGGCGCGGGCCTTGGCGGGTGAAGCCGGCGTGCCGTTTTACACCATCTCCGCCTCAGAGTTTATCGAGGTGTTTGTGGGCGTGGGTGCTGCGCGCGTCCGAAACCTTTTCGAAGAAGCCAAAAAGAACGCGCCGAGCATTATCTTTATCGACGAGCTGGACAGCGTGGGTCGCACGCGCGGCACCGGCCTTGGCGGCGGCCACGATGAGCGCGAGCAGACCCTCAACCAGATCCTGGCGGAGATGGATGGTTTCGCCGGTCATGAAGCCGTCATCGTACTGGCGGCGACCAACCGGCCGGACGTGCTGGACCCCGCCTTGCTCAGACCCGGTCGCTTTGACCGCCATGTCGCCATCGATCTGCCTGACCGCAAAGACCGTGTAGCGATCCTGAAAGTTCATACCCGCAAGGTGCCCCTTGCGAAGGATGTCGATTTTGAAAAGCTTGCCGCCGGCACGCCGGGGTTTTCCGGCGCAGATATCAAAAACCTGGTGAACGAGGCGGCAATGTTCGCCGCACGCCGCAAAAGCACCCAGGTTGTCATGCAGGATTTCGACGAAGCACGTGACAAACTGCTGCTGGGTACCGTGCGGACACTGGCCATCCAGCCACAAGAGCGTCACCGGCTGGCGGTGCACGAAGCCGGTCACACGCTGGTCGCCTATTTCCTGCCGCTTGCCGATCCGCTATACAAGGTCACCATCATCCCGCGTGGCCAGGCGCTGGGCGGCACCCACCAGCTCCCGGAGGAAGAACGGCATACCTTACCGGAAGATTATCTGCGCGACCGCCTGGCCGTGATGCTGGCTGGACGCAGCGCAGAAAAAGAACTGCTCGGTACTGTCAGCTCCGGCGCGGATAACGATATCAGCCAGGCAACGGCACTCGCCCGGGCGATGGCCGCACGCTGGGGCATGGCCAGCGAAATCGGTCCAGTCGATTTCAGGGACAGCGAAGAACACCCGTTTCTTGGCCGCGAGATCGCCCAGCCGCGGCGCTATTCGGAAGCATCGGCTCAAGCCGTCGACAAGGCCGTGCGCCAATTCTTGCATGAGGCGGAAGAACAGGCCGTCAGCATTATCAAGACTCGCCGCCCTGCCCTGGAGCAGCTTATCGCTGCTCTCGAAGAGTTGGAAACACTGCAGCGCGACCAGATCGAGCAGTGCCTTGGGCCGGTCGAGCGTAAAAAAAGTATAGAAGTGGTACCGCAGTGAGTTACGGAAACTCCGATTCTGTAATTATTCACGGTCCAGTAATATGGTGTTTACCAACCGGCTGGACGGTACTGGCCTGGGGACCCATCTCACCCTGACCTTCCACAAAGCGTACTTCGCTGCCGATGTCGAGTTGTCGGAACCCACCGTTCAGAACGCTGTTTTCATGGAAGTAGATTTCGCGGCCGTCAGGCGACTGGATCTTGCCGTAGCCGTCCTCTGGAAAATATTCGATAACCCGCCCGTGAGGCGGCGTCTCGTGTTTTTTGACCTTGCGCCGGGTTCGGTTCAGCTTGTCTTCCAGTTGACGGCGGGCGGCATTGAAAGCATCGCGAATGGCAACATATATATCTTCGTGAGCATGATTCAGTCCGCTATCGCGGCTGACCACTACCTCGCTGCCCGGTACCGTGATGTCGATCCGGATCTGGTAGAGATTTCCATGATGGTGGTGTTGACCTAACGGCTCCACTACGACCCGGCACGCCATAATATGATCATGAAAGTGATCGAGTTTCTGTGCTTTTTCGCGAATCCTGGCCTCAACAGCCGGCGATGGTTCCATATTCTGAAAGGTGATCTGTAAGGGTATCTGCATACACTACCTCCCGACCTAAGATCATTACGCAGTCGGTGGAAAACCGCTGCCAGACAGGATAAAGAAACTGTCCGATAAGAATATCAGGATATTCCCGATGGCTGATTCTCTTCAAACCCGTAAAGCTGTCTCTAGCATTAACTATAGCAGCCAGGCCATGGCTTATCTCCAAACCGGGAACCGGTTGCTTTAGACACATGTTCCCATGTCTGCCTCACCAGGAACATTGCTGAGCCAACACCTCCGGCAACCCTTAAGAACAAAGCGGGTCAGAAAATTATTCGCTGTCTGCGGGCCATCCAACGGGCAGCAGGTATAGAGGGTGCTCGAAGTCGGGCAGGCCTAATACGTCAGCCACTGCCGCGTCATCAAATGCCCCGACCAGGGCGGCGCCCAGCCCGAGCGCGGCTGCTTGCAGAAGCACATTCTGTGCAGCATGCCCGACCTCGATATGAATGTAGCGCTTGCCCCGGTTGCCGTATTTTCGTGTTGTGCGTTCATAAATAGCGGTAACGACCAGGACGGCAGCACTGTCCGCCAGCCATGCCTGCCCCAAAGCAGCTTTCGCGAGCCGGGGTTGGAAATCACCCTCGGCAATAAGTTTGAGCGCATGACGCCTCACCTGGTAGCGGTAGACTCCACTCTTCAGCCCGGCAACGTTGCGGGCCACCAGGATCAGTTCCAGTGGATACAAGGCGCCGGCCGAGGGCGCTGTACGCAGTCCGGAGGAGTCGTTTATTCCCTGTGCAGCCCATAACAACGGGGCGACCTGTGCAAGCATCAGCTCATGTTCAGCGTAGTCTCTCACCGAGCGGCGCTTGTCAAAGGCCTCAGCCAGCGCCGAACCGCCATGCACGTCGGATTCGGGTAGTAGGATGCGAGTCATGGAGTGATCCTGATCGAAATTACTGCGGTGAATTTACAGACCAATACTATAGCTATTTGTAGCACAAGCAGGCGAGCCTGCGTTCAACAAGGACAACTAATCGCGGAATTTGGACAATTTCTTGTCATATAACAGGACAAATGACTAGTCTACAAATCAGGGATTACTCTGAGGACGTTCAATTTTCAAACCGATATACAAGTGTATGGCCACCTTTCATTTCGATGCGCGCGCCTAACTTTCGGCTTTCTCTGTCGATCACTTCTTTTAACCATTGCACGTCTTTTCCGGTAGCGCGATTCAGCCGAAAACGCTTAATCTGCATGGGTAGCATATTCAGACTCATTAGATTTCCATCGGCAGAATCCACTGTCACAAAATACATCAGTGTCAGATCGTCTCTAAACGCTTCATAACCGCTGATACCTTCATAATCATTCAGAAAGTCCCCACTTCCGTAAATAATCAATTTGTTGTGGTAGACCTGGAGACCTTTTGGATGGTGCGAGGAATGGCCGTGAATGACATCAACGCCCGCATCATCAATCAGGCTATGCGCAAAGTCTGCATAGTAATCTTCAACATCGTAGCCCCAGTTCCCACCCCAGTGAATCGAGGCCACAACAATGTCACCCGGCTGTTTTAGAGTGCGAACCTGCCTTGCGATCTGCATAACCGTATTCGAGGAAAAATCATCAAGCAGATTAACGCCTGGTTTGTTCTCAGAAGCCGCCCACTGCCGGGGAATTCCACTGGTTTCAGACCCCAGAGAGAAAACAATCACCCGGCCTTTGTCAGGCAGTTCGATCACCGCGGGTGCTTGCGCCGCCTCAATATCAGGACCTGCACCTGCCGATTTAATCCCGGCATTGACGAGACTGCCCAGCGTCTCGGCAAGACCTGCATAACCCCAGTCAAGCACATGATTATTGGCTAGTGCACAGCAATCGATTTTGGCTGCCGTGATACAGGCCATATTATCCGGACTCATCCGGTAGTGGATGCCCTTGCCCGGCCAGTAGTCAGCACTCCTGGTCACAGCGGTTTCCAGATTAATCAGTCGCACATCGGGTGCTGCGAGTTCCAGTTCATCCAGCGCATCACCCCAGATGTAAGCAAAGTCCACCGGCCTGAGGATCGGCCCATTGACTTCTTCTGCCAGTGCAACGTACGTCTCGGCTGTACTGACATATGGCTCGTAAAGCTGCGGATCACACGGATGCGGTAACACCTGATCGATACCCCGCCCTGTCATGACATCGCCGCACAGAAACAGGCTTATGTTATCTTCGTGCATCCGTGATTGCCTGGTGACTGGTTTCATTTGTTCAGAGTGGCGTTTCGATACTTTGTTGGCAATACTTGCAGGACTCAAAACACCACACGCTGTTACAGTACAGAATTTCAGGAAGTCTCTTCGACCCACCCTCATTGACGACTTGAGTTTCATCACCACCCCCTACCCGGCTGTCTGACAGGATGGATGCAATCCTGACGACGATGTCTACGAGGCCTTTAATTCAAAACGCCTTGCCACAGCCTGTGCATCCAGCAATGTTTGATCGGGGATGGTCACGCCATAAGTTTGCTCGATGCCCGAACTCAGTTCCGCAGGCGTGGCTTCGTCCAGCTTCATTGTCTGAATAAAACCGCTTACGTCTTCCAGCACCGCCCAGGGGTAGATCAGCCAGTGCCATTCGATGACTTCAGTTGCATAGAAGTCCGGCACAACAAGGGACTGCACCTTGTGGTGCAGCACCGCCGTCCTGATTTCCGCCGGCGGACCCTTTTCATGCAAATGCGAGGCCGCGATTGTAAATGTATCGCCGCCATCGCTGACATCGTCAACCAACAACACTTTCAGTCCACTGAGATCCGCCGACAGTGGATAGCGGACAATGGTGTCAGGTGATTTTTCTGTTCGCCGGTAGTGTTCGATCTTGAAGCTGGTAAGGTTGAAGATATCAAGGTAATCCGACAGTAGGCGTGCCGGCATGTAACCGCCGCGACCGATCGCCACGATAATATCTGCCTCGAAACCGGAAGACAGGATGGCCATCGCGAGCTCCCTGGTCAATCCGGTAAATTGTTCCCATGAAACCAGTTCGCAGCGCATGGTCCGCGAGTCCACAGCTCAGTGCTCCTGACTGTAATAACCGTGCCTCACGCCTCCAAGTAACGCCTTGAAATCCTCTCCACCGACATGTACCAGCTCTTCATGGTCTCCCGCTTCGAAATACACATTGGCCAGGCTCATAATCGACTCATCGAGGAAGGTCTCGATTCCATAAGCGGGACCCAATGGCGGCACAGCGCCTGTTTCACAATCGCTGAACAACGTTTTTAGCTCGTCCTCTGATGCCAGGTGAAAGTCGCGATTGAGTTCCTTGTTCAGATGGTTCATTTCCACCCAGTTGCTGGCCGGAACCACCACCATGACATAACCGCAGGTATCCTTCACTACCACCGCTTTGGCGATATGATCTTCTCTGACATGGGCTGCGTCTGCTGTTTCGTGACTGGAGCCGGTATGCAGGTGTGCCTCCAGATCGTAACTGATTGAATGCTGAGCAAGATAACGATGTACAGTCTCTGCGATTGACATGGCCTTTCTCCTCACTGGTGTGACCTGGTCTGCAGGTTGCCCTAACAGATCAATTTCATTAAGCAAACATAGCGCGATTACATACAAACGTGAATTTAATTCGTAAGTGGAACTCCACTGCACTTACACCTCAGCCTTTGATGCAAATCATCGGTACAAGGCGTGCCACCTTACGCGCCAGGCCGGCATGTTCAGCGCTGTCCACCACGACAGCGACGTCCTTGTAGGCACCGGGCGCCTCTTCGGCAACGCCGCGCAACGACTGGCTGCATATCAGGATGCCGCGTTCGGCCAGTTCATCGACAAGCTGTCGGCCATGCCAGTGCTTTGCCGCCTGGTGGCGGCTCATGGCGCGACCGGCGCCGTGACAGGCCGAGGCAAAGGATCGCGATTCACTTTCGGCGAGGCCTGCCAGGACATAGGATTCGGTGCCCATAGAGCCGCCGATCAGAACCGGTTGTCCAGTACAGCTGAATACGGCGGGCAAATCGGTATTTCCCGGTCCGAAAGCGCGTGTGGCACCCTTGCGATGCACGAACAGCTGCATGTCCCTGCCTTCAGTGCGGTGAGTTTCCTGTTTGCAGGTATTGTGCGACACGTCATATATCAGGTCGAGATCTGCGCCACCGAATACGCGTTCAAATGCGTTGCGGGTCAGTTGGGTGAGAATCTGCCGATTGGCCAGCGCGCAATTGATGCCGGCGCGCATCGCGCCCAGGTACTCCTGTCCCAGCGGTGATTGTAGCGGCGCGCAGGCCAGTTCACGGTCAGGCAGCTGAATGCCGTAGTGTTGCGCGGCAATCGCCATACTCTTCAGGTATTCGGTGCCGATCTGGTGCCCCAGTCCGCGTGAGCCGCAGTGAATGCTGACAACGACTTCACCGGCACGCAACTCGAATGCCGCAGCGGTTTGCACATCGTAGATTTCCGCCACCTCCTGCACTTCCAGGTAGTGGTTGCCGGAACCCAGCGTGCCCATTTCGTCACGTTGGCGCTTTTTCGCGCGCTCAGACACGACGTCGGCCTGTGCGCCGGCCATGCAGCCGTGCTCTTCAATACGCTCAAGATCTTCAGCCCGGCCGTAACCTTGTTTCACCGCCCAGGCTGCGCCGCCGGTCAGCATGGCATCCATCTGCCGTGCATCGAGGCGCAGGTGCCCTGTGCTGCCGACGCCAGCCGGGAT
>JBHPFC010000014.1:0-48212 GCA_042576405.1 Pseudomonadota bacterium
CCTCTCAATTCCAGCGGCAACATGACGTTCTCGAGCGCCGTTAAGCCGGGTAGTAACTGAAAGGACTGGAAGACGAAGCCCACCAGCTCGCCGCGCACCCGGGCCCGGCCATCTTCGTCCAGGTCATTGAGTCGATAATTGGACAAAAACACCTCGCCGGCGGAAGGCAGATCCAGCCCGGCGAGCAGTCCCAGCAGGGTTGATTTGCCGGACCCGGAAACGCCGGCAATGGCCACAGCCTCTCTATCTGTGAGGATATCCAGTGGGCCCGCGGCAGTTTCCACACGTTTACTCAAGTTCCGTGCGGCAATCATGGTGGTATGCTTTGTTCCAGTCATGTTGAATCGAATCCTGCTTCTGTTGTTGCTGATCCTGCCGACTACGGCCCCTGCCCGGATCATACTGATTGTCGGCGACAGTTTGAGCGCCGCCTACGGAATTCCGGTAGAACACGGGTGGGTTTCCCTGCTGCAGCGGCGCCTCGACACCGGGGGGTATCCCTACCGGATCGTCAACGCCAGCATCAGCGGCGACACTACCGCAAACGCCCGCTCCCGGCTGCCCCAGGCCCTGGCCAGCCATGAACCCGCAGTGGTGCTGCTGGAGCTTGGTGGCAACGATGGCCTGCGCGGCCTGTCCCTTACGGCCATGAAAAGCAACCTGGACGCCATGATTGCCAGCTCGCAGGAGGCAGGATCGCAAGTTCTGCTTATCGGTATGCAACTGCCACCTAACTATGGTCCTCGCTATACCGAAAGGTTCCAGTCAATCTACCATGAGCTCGCGGGCGAACGGAATCTGGCCCTGCTACCTTCGCTGGTAGACGGAATTGGCACCAAACAGAATCTGATGCAGGAGGATGGCATTCATCCCAATGCTGTCGCCCAGCCGCTCATTGTGGATCGTGTCTGGAAGGAGCTGGTGCCTCTGCTTGAGCAGACGGATCACGAATAGAGTAATTGGTTATTTTCAGGGCTGGGAAGAAGACGGCAGACAGTGATTGATAATAAAGATATCAGCGCAGATACGGTCATAGTTCTCGATTTCGAGACCACGGGTATGTCTCCCGATCACGGCGATCGTGCCATCGAAATCGGTGCTGTGAAGCTGGAGCAAGGTGAAGTCGTCGACAGGTTCCAGTGCCTGATGAATCCGGGAATGCGGGTCAACGGATTTATTGAAGACTTTACCGGCATCACCAATACGATGTTGAAACAGGCGCCTCCCTGCGAGGAGGTAATGGACGAATTTGCCGACTTTGCCGGTGACAGTAACCTGGTCGCGCACAATGCGTCGTTTGATCGGCGTTTCCTTGATGCCGAGTGCTATCGTATCAGCAGGGATTATAAAGGTGAATTTGCCTGCTCCATGCTGGCGGCACGGCGCGTGTACCAGGATGCGCCAAACCATAAACTCGGCACACTGGTGGCGTTCAATCAGCTGCCCAACGATGGAACGTTTCACCGCGCTCTTGCAGATGCGGAAATGACAGCTCACCTCTGGCTGGGTATGCTGGACGATATCAACAATGGATACTGTATAGAACGTATTCCCTTCGCGTTGATGCAGGCATTATCGCGGGTTCCAAAAGCTTCGGTGCGTGGATTTATGGAGCAATGGTCAGGGTCTCCATTATGAGCGGGCGCCGGGTTAGAATAGGCAGGATAATTTATCGTATGACTGGAAATTCAAGGTAACTCCGATGGCAAACTCGTTTGGTGACCAGCTTCTCAAGGCGGGCCTGGTAAACAAGGACCAGCTCAACAAGGCAAAGAAGTCGAAGCACAGGCAGAAGAAACAGAACAAAGCCGATGTCGTTAACGAGGCGGCGGAGTCTGCCCGTCAGCTGGCGGCAGAGAAGGCGGCTCGTGATCGTGAACTCAATCGACAGCAAAAAGAAGCGGCCGAGCACAAGGCGATTCAGGCGCAGATACGTCAACTGGTCGAAATGAATCGCTTGCCGCGGGATGATGGCGAAACGGGTTATAACTTCCAGGATGGTACTGCGATCAAGAAGCTCTATGTCACGGAAGAGGTTCACGACAAGCTGGGCAGAGGACTCCTGGCTATTGTCAGGTTTGATGACGGCTATGAGGTGATTCCGTCTGTGGTCGCGGAGAAAATAAAACTTCGCGATGCATCCTGTGTTGTGAGCAATGCAGCGACTCAACTGGAAGAGGGCGACGACGACCCCTACGCGGATTACAAGGTCCCCGATGATTTGATGTGGTAGCTTACGCGCGCTTTGTACATTACGTATGAATGTAATAAGGGCACAAAACCTGGCTTGCCCGATTGACGGAGCGCGGCTTGTATTCCACGACAAGCAGGTGGATTGTGAGAATGGGCACGTTTTCGATATAGCGCGGCAGGGATATGTGAATTTATTACCCGTGCAGCACAAGCGATCGAAGCAGCCTGGTGACAGCAAGGAGATGGTTTCAGCGCGAGCTGAATTTCTGAATTCAGGTATATATGGGCCTGTAGCCGACAAGTTGGCTGTAATAACATGCGCGTAGATCAGGGATGGTGAAGAAACCTGCTTTATGGATGCCGGTTGTGGTGAAGGCTATTACTTTGATTATTTATTTGATTATTTAAACAAGAAAGATGGTTGTGGTGACCTGTCCTTCATTGGTCTGGATATATCGAAAGATGCAATAGCGAGCGCAGCAAAAAGAAACAAACAGATAACCTGGCTCGTAGGAACAAACAGGCAGCCACCGGTTGAACCTGCCAGTGTTGATATAATTACCTGTGTGTTCGGTTTCCAGAGCTTCGAGGGCTTTGCAAACATATTAAGGCCGGGAGGCAAGGTGGTTCTCGTTGAGCCCGGGCCCGATCATTTAAAGGAGTTGCGGGAGCTGATTTATGCGGACGTCAAAAAAACAGATTCTCCGGACCTTGCGTGCGCCGAAGAAGCGGGATTTTCAGTTCGGGACAGACAGCCGCTGCAATTCAGGGCAGGGGAAATCAATAACCGGCAAATCAACGATTTGCTGGTAATGACGCCGCACTTTTACAGGGCGAATATACAGGGCAGGGAGGCCGCGCAAAAGCTGGATAAACTGGAGCTGACGGTTGATATCGTTTTTACAGTGTTGGAGAAAACAGCTGGGGTTGCCTAGAGTAATAAATCTTCGTCAATACGATGATAGACGCTGGCGGAGTCTATAAGAGAGTTGGCGGTGAGTGCCGGTACGCCATAGACTTCAGCACTGACGGCATAATCCTTTTTGATTTTTTCCATTAACAGGTCAAAGTCTCCATCGCCTGACAGCAGCACAACGGTATCAACGTCTTTTGCCGTGTCCATCACATCAATGGCAATGCCAACGTCCCAGTCGCCCTTGGCGGAGCCATCGCTGCGTTGAATATAGGGTTTGAGCTTTACCGTGAAGCCGATGTGTTTGAGGGCATCCTGGAATTTGAGCTGCTTGTCATCATTGCGATGGATGGCATAGGCGGTTGCAGAAACGATCTCCCCTTCAGCACTGATTCGTTGCCAGAGTTTTCGATAATTAAACTGGCGACCATAGGCGTCACGGGTGGTGTAGTAAATGTTCTGCACATCGGCAAAAATTGCAATTTTCTTCACAATAGAGTGCTGTTAGCGGGATGCCTTTACCTTTCGTTGCTCTATGTCCTGACTGCTCAGGTAGTCGTCATAAGTGCCGTGGAAATCTACAATCCCGGTTGGCGTTAACTCGATAATCCTTGTTGCCAGCGAGGAAACGAATTCCCGGTCATGGCTGACAAAGATTAACGTGCCGGGATAATTTTCCAGTGCCAGGTTCAGTGACTCGATCGATTCCATGTCCAGGTGGTTGGTGGGTTCGTCCATTAACATAATATTCGGGCGCTGCAGCATGAGTTTCCCGAACAACATGCGTCCCTGTTCACCACCCGATATCACCTTGACGGATTTATTGATGTCATCCTGGGAAAATAACAGGCGCCCCAGTGTTCCACGGATAACCTGTTCGTCATCGCTCTCCTGGCCCCATTGCCCCATCCAGTCGATTAGCGATTTGTCTGTCTCGAAGTCAGCGGCGTGATCCTGTGCATAGTAGCCAATCTCTGAATTTTCAGACCATTTCACATTACCGGCTGATGGCTCCAGGTCACCGACCAGGCATTTTAACAAGGTGGATTTGCCAATTCCGTTAGGGCCGATCACGGCAATACGTTCACCGACTTCTACCATCAGGCTGAGATTGGTAAACAGCTCTTCATCAAAACTTTTGCCCAGGCCTTCGATCTCCAGTGCAAGGCGATGCAGTTTCTTGTCCTGGTCAAAGCGGATATAAGGGTTTTGGCGGCTGGAGGGCTTGACTTCTTCCAGCTTGATTTTGTCAATTTGCCTGGCGCGTGAGGTCGCCTGCTTGGATTTTGATGCGTTTGCGGAGAAACGGCTGACGAAGGCTTTGAGTTCAGCAACCTGTGCCTGTTTCTTGGCATTGTTTGCCAGTAACGTTTCGTTTGCCCGCGTAGCAGCGATCATGTACTCATCATAGGAGCCCGGGTACATGCGTATTTCGCCGTAGTCCAGATCAGCCATGTGGGTGCAGACGCTGTTCAGGAAATGGCGGTCATGGGAAATGATGATCATGGTGCAGTTGCGTTCGTTCAACACACCTTCCAGCCAGCGAATGGCATTGATGTCGAGGTTGTTGGTGGGTTCGTCCAGCAGCATGATGTCCGGTTCAGAGAACAGGACCTGTGCCAGTAATACGCGCAATTTCCAGCCGGGTGCAACTTCGCTCATGGGGCCGTTGTGTTGTTCAATCGGTATGCCTACCCCCAGCAACAGTTCGCCGGCGCGGGCTTCAGCCGTGTAGCCATCCATTTCCGCGAATTCAGATTCAAGGTGGGCGGCCCGAATACCATCTTCCTCGGTCATCTCCGGGTTGGCGTAAATCGCGTCACGTTCGGATTTGACCGCCCAAAGTTCCTCATGCCCGATGATTACGGTGTCGATGACGCTGTAATCTTCGTAGGCAAACTGGTCCTGTCTTAATTTGCCGATGCGTTCGTGCGGGTCTTTGGATACGTTGCCGGCAGAGGCTTCCAGGTCACCGCCCAGAATTTTCATGAAAGTGGATTTTCCACAGCCGTTGGCTCCGATCAGGCCATAGCGATTGCCATCGCCGAACTTGACAGAGACGTTCTCGAACAGGGGCTTGGAGCCAAATTGCATGGTGATATTCGCGGTTTTAAGCAATGTTTTATTCCGGGTGATATGGGTTGATGTGGCCCTGCACCCGGTGGACGGGGGCGAGGCCTGTATGAAATCGCAGCGCGCTAGTATATCCGCTAATCGCTCTGGCCGGTATCCGGCTGCGGATTCAATCGAAATACCACGAACTATACAGGGAAAATATGCCAGTGAAATGCGGGTAAAAGTTTAACCAAGCGCCCTGTGCCAGTGGAATACTGGCGGGTAATAACAAGTTCAGCTTGCGATGCTGTGTTTATGCGGCGCCAGCATTAATATTAGCGCCTGGGCATGTTCGGCGGCCTTGACGCCTAACTCGGTCAGATAACCACCGTCTTTCTGGGTAATAAGACCTTTGTCATACAGGCGTTGTACCGCCTCGATTTTTTCTGCATCTGCGTTTGAATGGACTTTGATGCCCTGGCTGGTAGTGTCCAGGCTGTAGAAAATCAATATATTGAGTTCGGCTATTTCTTCTTTTGTGTAATGCATGATGGCACCTTTCCGCATCGTCAAACCTATCAACTATAGTATCTCAAGGTCTGCGTAAAGGTGCCATCGTTATTATCCGCGGATTCCGCGCTGCCGGCCCGTCACCCCGCGCACTCAATACATAACGTTGCGTAGGGGATAATCTCAAGTCGCGCTTCGGAAATGGGTCCCCCGCATTTCTCGCAGATTCCGTAGGTACCCTTTTTCAGATTGAGCAGGGCGTGGTCGATTTGCCGTAGGGTGATTCTGGCTTCACCATCCAGTGCGCCCAGCACTTCATCATTTTCACCCTGTGTGACCTGTTCGGCAAAATCTTTTTCGACGGGCTCTTCGCGATGATGAAGATCGTTGTCAATTGCACTAATACGGGATGTCATTTCTTCGCGTAACTGGTGCAGCCTGGCTTCAAATACAGTGTGACTTGTCACAGATCACCTCGCGTCAATTTACATTCCTTATCATCGCGAACAATTCATCTTTAAACGCAAGCCGCCGTTTTTTCAGTTCTTCCAGGTATTCATCTGATGTGTTTTCAATGCCTTCCTCGATACGAAGTACCTGCTCATCAATTTCATGATACTTGTCAAACTGATTGGCGAAATGCTTGTTGGACATTTTCAAATCGTGAATGCGGTCCTTGTACTCAGGAAGTTCGTTAACCAAATTGTGCTTCTCACCTAGCATGGGCTATCCTCGTTTAGAGTTGACTGTTCACAGGTTGATGATATGCGTGTATTTTTCATATGTAATTGATATTAAGCAAATATCCGTCACTGCCAGAAACGCAGTGTCTGCGTAAACGTGCCATTGTCGTTATTGACAGATTCCATTTCCCCGCTAATGCCGGAATAAATGCCGGTCCCGCCGACAATACTGATTGCCGAGGTCCCCTCGTCAAATTCACGACCAGCGACCTGAATGCTTCCGTTTTCAAGCGAGAGCGTCCAGTTGCACTGAAAGCTGTGTGCTGCGCGTGTGCGTATGCATGTCCCGCTGTTAGTACCAATCTGCCGCTTGTGTTCGTCGAGTAGCGGTTGATCAAATACCAGCATATCACCCACCGAGTCGCCGGGCTCGCCGGTATCAATCAGTTGTGCCTTGCTGACGCTCGCGTCCGCGATGGTGACGAGAATGTGTGGTGCTTCCCCGGTACAGGCAGATATCAACAGCATGCAGACTGCCAAAACCGGGGGTTTGATAAAAAGGGGCGCTCTGTACATCGGGAATATCCGCCTGATGTCAATTTATGCCGGGGACTATAGCAGCAGAAAGGGGGTTTGAGGCAGTGAATCGAAAAAAGGAGCGGTATTTGCCGTTCCTGAAACAGGTGAATAATATTCCTGCCAGCCAGAGCCAAACCCGGTGACTTTTAAAAGTAAATCAATCAGGCCCCACTGCTTCCGGGAGCGTTCAATTCCCTGTTAAGCGTGAAATAGAATGTTGCGCCTTTTCCGGCTTCGCTTTCAGCCCAGACCCGTCCGTTGTGGCGGCGGATAATGCGCGCCACGGTCGCCAAACCGATGCCGGTGCCCTCGAACTCCTTGTCATTATGCAGCCGCTGGAATGACCCGAACAGCTTGTCGGCGTATTCCATGTTGAACCCGACACCATTGTCACGCACATGGTAAATTACGTTGCCGTTTTTGTTCGTCAAACCGAACTCTATCCGTGCATTGGCCGTCCTGCCGGTATATTTCCAGGCATTGCCGAGCAGGTTGTCCAGCAAAATATCGATCAGGTGTGCATCTCCCCAGCCGTGTATCCCCGGTGCGATGTCAACTTTTACTTGGCGTTGTGGTTCATACCCCTGTAACTTGCTGACGACTGCTTGTGCGATTGCACTAAGGTCAATATTTTTTCTCTTGAGTTCATAGCGCATAACCCTGGAAAGCGACAACATATCGTCGATAAGCCTGCCCATGCGCTGTGCACCGCTGCGGACCCGTTGCAGGTAGTCTTTTCCGGAATCGTCCAGCTGGTCAGCGCAGTCTTCCAGTAGTGCAAGACTGAAACCATCAATAGAGCGCAGCGGTGCACGCAGGTCATGAGACACAGAGTAAGAGAAGGATTCCAGTTCCTCATTGGCATCCTCAAGCGCCGCAGTACGCTCGGCAACCATTGCTTCCAGATGATTACGGTGCTGCTCCAGTTCATGTTCAGCCTGCCTGCGTCCGGTAACGTCATCCACCAGCGAAGTCACACCGATAACCGTGCCATCCGAATCGATTAGTGGCGTGTTGTACCATTCACAGAGTATGGTGCGTCCATCCCTGGTTATATTTTCGTTGGTGCTACGTTCACCGCCTCGCTTTTCAAGCAGATCGTTCCACACTTTATCCACCGCTTCGTGAGCACTTTCCGGAAGTATGCATTTTGTTGCATGTTTGCCCAGTACTTCTTCCCGGGTAAAACCGAATATTCTTTGTGCGGATTGATTCCAGCTCAATACCTCGAAATCCGTATTCCACTCGATGACCGCCAGCGGGGTATGTTCGCGGTGCAGTAACAAACGTTGCTGTGAGAGGCGCAATATTCCATCAGTAGCTTTTAGTTCCTTTTCGGTGGAAGTTCGAAGAGCAATTTCCCGGGACAACCTGCGGTTCCAGTAGGCGAAGACGCCCAGCAGGAGGATAGCAACAGCAGCTACCTGATAGGCGAGGGTGTAGTCAGTTTTCTCTACGTATTTCTGCTTAATCCATCCATCAAGTATCAACTGCTGTTGTCCGTAACTGATTTCGTTAATAGCCTTGTTTAGTATGGAGACCAGTTCAGGCAGGTCTTTTTGCACACCCAAAGCCAGTTTTGTATCAAATTCGGTTTTGCCAGTGATCTTGACGTTGTTCAATCCAAGCTCGGCGATGGTATGGCTGCATAGTGCCAGTGTGCATAAAAGGGCATCAACCTCGCCCGTAGAGACCGCGATCAATCCATTCTGTATGTCGGTTACGGTCGTAAAACTGATATCCGGGTATTTTCGTCTGATTTTCGATACGTAACCGTAATTCTTTATCACGGCAATATTCAGGTTCTTGATACTGCTCAGGCCTTCTACATAATTTTCCCTGATATGCATGGCAATAACGATAGGGTTGGACAGGTAGGGTTCGGTAAATACGAGATGCGATTTCAGGTCGGAGTCATCGGTTTCAGAAAGAATATCAACCAGTCCATTCCTGGCTTTTTCTGTCGACTCAGTCCAGGTTTTGCTCGGGCTCATCCTGAACTCGATCCCGGTCGATTCCGCTATCAGATCCAGGTGTTCTGCTACGATACCGATATAGTTGCCTTCGCTATCAAAAGCTTCATAAGGTAGCCAGTTTGGATCACCGGTAAAGCTTACTGTCGGATGGGTTTCGAGCCACAGGCGTTCGCTTTCACTCAGCTGTAATGGTGCCCTGGATTCGGTTTCAGGTTCTGCCGCCAGGGTCGGTATTGCGAGAAAAAGCAGGATCAAAAATGATATGAATGCGTTACATATCATGGTTTGCAGGGCAAGCTTGCCGCAGTTGGGTTGGGACCTGAGTATCATGGGTAGGGTTTTTGTGTAACCTTGCTATGGCTATTTCCAGCATGCTTGTGGCGCAAAATGATCCACGAGAACCACTCAAAGTATAGGTTGGCCAATTCTTTAAAAGCAACAAGTTATTCGGATGGCAGCGCTATGGCGAGAAGTCAAAGTCACCTTCCCCGCATACGTAGTGCCTTACCCATAAGGATAAACCCCCTGAAAATAAACTCCCTCCCGTTTCTGCTTACCTGCATGTGCAGTCGATTTATCTGGACTCGGATGTATACAGGGTCAACTCATTGGCATCCAGGGACAATCCAATGATGGCAGCCAGTGTGTAGAGTATCAGCCAGTTAGTTCGTGAGCAGTGGTGTGGTGAGGTACCAGTGGAAAGTAGTCAATCGGATCCAGGGTCGGATAATTATCTGCGTTGTCTCGCAGTCTTGCCCATCAGTTTTCTGGGCGAGCAGGGTGACAGGATTGCTGAATTGTGCAACCAGTCAGCCATTGGCGACAACTATCGAAATCTTTTCGTCTCAAGCATCTGGGTTTACCCAATGCATGCCTACATGGCACTGGTACGGGAACACATGGGAGTGGCGGTTGCAGAGGCGGTTTGGTCACGTCAACGGAATATGCTTGATGAGGCCGATGCCGGGGCAGGCGAATCCATGGAGTCCGCATTCATGCTGATCGATGAGGCGCTGGATATGAGTAGCTCCCGGACGGAAGCTGCCAGTCAGTTCTTGCCGGAGGTCCGTGTTGCAATGGCTCTGCTACTGGGTATGCCGGAGTCACCCGATTATTCGGGACGTAACAAAGGTAGCCATGTTAGTCCTCGGGCAACCTTGGCGACAGTGGAAGGCTGCCTTGCGCATTGTCTGTTACGTGCACGGGTAGAGCTTCTTGCTGCCTGCTCAGAGCTGTTTGTGTGCAACTACGCCAAATGTTGAAACAGCACCGCCCGGGCGGAGCTGTTCAGGAGAGTTTATTAATGGCAAGTCACAAACTCGCAACAATACTGAGATCGACAGGCCAGTTGTCTGACGAAGAGATTGAGAACATGAGCGAAGGCGAAGCGTGGGAATGGCTGCGCTCGAACACTTTGATGTCTGAAGATGTAAGTGATGCCTCCTGCAGTGTAGACGACACCTGAAAGCTGATGCAGATATAGCGGTGCCAAAATCAAGCTACCCCGATATCCCCCATTGGGCATGTGCTTCGCTGGGGATGATTGAATGGGATACGGCCTTCAATGTCCGTGCCTGGAACCCAGGTGCTGCGCACATCTTCGGCTACTCAGAGGCTGAAATGACCGGGCGTAACGCCAGCTGCATCGTTCCGGAATTCGAGCATGCGAAAACAGTCGCAGTCATGGAGAGACTTGGTGCCGGCGAGAAGGAAGTCAGCCTGCGTAACCTGAATGTTCGCAAGGATGGAACCATTATCACCTGCGACTGGTTTAATACCTGCCTGCTTGATGCCGATGGCGGGATAGCGGGGTATGCGTCCCTGGTTCAGGATGTCAGTGACCGGACTTCGATAAAAGAGGCGTTGGGCGGGGAAGGCGATATCGTGCAAAGCGTGTTACACGGCGCGCCGGGTATGTTTTTCGTACATGACGAGTTTGGCAAGCTGATACAGTGGAATAGCGAGTATGAAGAAAGGACTGGCTATAGTGCCGGTGATCTTGCGCAGATGACGCAGTTCGATCTTATCAGTCCTCAGGATCATACCCGTTTCAGAAGCATCATCGACACGGTCATCGCCACCGGATCGGCCAAGGGCGAATTCACGAAAGTAAAAAAAGACGGTACCGTGTTGTCAGTCTATGGTGCAGGCACGCATATTGTTCGCGACGGCACCAGTTACATTATGGTAATAGCAGTGGATATTACCGCGCGCAGGAAGGCTGAAGCCTCGTTGAAGCTGGTAAATACGCTGACAAAACAGTTGTATGGTGTTATGGATGTGGACTCGATCGCCAAATGCACCGTCAGCACCCTGGTAGAACTCAATAATCTCCCACAGGTTGCGTTCTATCTCTATGATGAACCCAGCGCGCGCTTGCGACTGGTTGAACACTATGGATTTGATACCGATACATTACAAAAAGGCGCCTGTTTACCACTGAATGGGAGTCTTTCCGGCCGGGCTGTCACTGAACAAACCGTGCAGATCAGTGAGGACTTGTCGTCGGATCAGCGCCTCGAACCCGGGGTGCAGTCTCAGCTGGTTTCCAACGGTGGCCGGGCGGCTGTTGTCATACCACTGATCTACGACGAAAAAGTTCTGGGGACGCTCAATGTTATCTACTCGTCTGATCGTGTCTTTGACACAGCCGAACGGAGTACATTGATGTCGGTCGGCCGGACCATTGGGCTTTCCATGTCCAATGCTATTCATCTGGCCAGTCTTAAATACCAGGCCCAGCATGATAGTCTCACCGGTCTTCCGAACCGGGCGTTTCTCCACCAGGAGTGTGATCGTCTGAAAAAACATGTTGATGGGAACCATCAGCGAGTTGCCCTGATTCTGTTTGATATCGATGGATTCAAGGAAATTAACGACACTCTGGGACATCACGTCGGTGACCGGCTTCTGGTCAGTGTCAGTGAGCGTGTAATAACAGCCTTGCAGCAGGACAACCTGATGTTTTACCGCCTGGGTGGCGATGAGTTTGCCCTGGTTCAGGTGCTCGATGATAGCAACGATGATGCCATCCGGATCGCCAACGAGCTACTCAGCTTGCTGGAGAAACCGTTTGAGCTCGACGGCCTGACACTGGAAGTCAGCGCCAGTGCCGGTGTGGCCTTCTATCCCGAACACGCTGCCGACAGCCATGAATTGCTTCGTTGTGCGGATGTAGCGATGTATCACGCAAAGCGTACTCGCTCGCACCTGGAAATGTACGATGCCGTTTACGACGAACACTCGCCAGAGCGTCTGTCCCTGATGGTCGATCTCAGGCAGGGAATTCGGGATGATCAGCTGGTTATGCATTATCAGCCGAAGGTTAACCTGTATGAGAACCGGGTGTCCGGTTTTGAAGCCCTGGTTCGCTGGCAGCATCCGCGGCTGGGCCTGCTCGCGCCGGATGATTTTATCGGCTTCGCCGAGATGGGCGAGACAATCCATACGTTGACAAACTGGGTGATGGATACAGCCCTTGCCCAGCTTCGATGCTGGCAGGATGACGGCCACGACCTCTGCATCGCGATTAATATTTCCACCCGGAATCTGGTTGACCAGGCATTTCCTGGGGCCCTTAAGGGCTTGATCGACAAGCATGGCGTCGAGGCCAGTTGCATAGAGCTTGAAATCACAGAGTCATCCCTGATCCATGATCCCGAACGAACCCAGGCATCGCTGAATAAAATCGCCTCACTGGGTGTTACGCTGTCGATCGATGATTTCGGGATCGGCTACTCGTCCTTGAGCTACCTGAAGCGCTTGCCCGTACAGGCTATCAAGATCGACCAGTCTTTTGTCACGGATATGCTCGCCGATCAGCAGGACATGGTGATTGTTCGCTCAACCATCAACATGGCACGCGACCTGGGTTTGAAAGTGGTCGCGGAAGGTGCAGAAGACCAGGCAACCTACGATACGCTGCGTGGTATGGGGTGCGACTTCGTGCAGGGTTACTACATCAGCAAGCCGCTGGACGGAATCCTGGTAGACGAGCGCTTGAAGAATGGTGCGTTCAGGATACGGAAAAAGGAATTTGTCAGCGCTGGTAATGAGTAAGACTTAACGGCTGCCTGCATCGCAGGGTTAGTCCGGAAGCTCCGCATCGTCGAGATCACTCAGTCGCGCCCGCAGTCTGGAGGCAGGGGATGGCGCCAACTGGAAGATCCAGCCTGCGAACCTGGTCTGCAAGTCGCCTGGGTCCGAAGTGCCGGGTTTGACCAGATCGAACCAGGCCCATAGCTGATCATTCTGTGCAACGCTGGTGACCTTGACCTCTAAACCATCCCAGGTTCTGAACATAGCCGTTACCGCCTCTGATTCGGGCGGCCTGTCCGCGGGCCGGGCGCGGACATCTGCCATTTTCAATGCGGTGAGGCCCCTGGGCAGCAGATTGATTTGCTCCGGGTTTTTTGGTGCACTGCCTTCGGGCATATTCATCACAGAAAAATTAACTGCGCCTTTACGCTGTTTTCCCACCGTCAGACTGGTCCCGTCCGGATGGCTGATAGTGACGCGGTTTACTTTTTTCGGTGTGATCTGAATGATCTGCCGGTCTACCCAGTCAAGCTGCTGTTGTGGCAGGTCAAGGTTACCAGCCACCAGCCAGGCGCGTGATTCGCCGGATACCCGGACATAGATACCGTCCTTGCCACCGGCGATAAGTCCGCCTCTGATACCGCCGATGATAAGTGAAGCCACAGCGTTATCAGCCTCTGTGTACAAACTGATGCGCATACTATCGCTTTCTGCTGCTGGCGCTTGTACGCCCAGTCGAGCATGGTTTTCCGGCTTGTCACTTTTGGGTTCAATGATTTCCAGCAGGGCAATACCAAGCAGTAGTGGCTTGACCCTCTCAAACAGAACAGGGTAGCCGCCTTTCCCGGGCAGCTGCCACTGATCGCCGTTTTTCACAATCTTGTAGACGCTGCCACGGTGTTCGACCAGGATCCTGCCTACATCGTTCAGCTGCTGTTCCAGGTTCGGAAACAGGCGTTGGCCGGTGATGCTTTTATCGGGGGAGGGGGACTGTGGATTTCCGAGCCACAGCCAGGCAGCGGCCATAATTGCCAGGACAATTACGCTGATTGCCGGTAGTTTGTTTTGCATCAGCTGTCCGCTATGGTCACTCGGCGCATACGCCGCATGCGGATTACGCCCAGTACCGTCGCTACCAGAATCACCAGCAGGGGTATCGCGGCAATATTGATGACTTTGAGCCAGGTGCCCAGCTTTTCGATATTCCTGGTCAGGTCATGTTGCACGTTACGCAGCTCCTTGCGGGTCTTGATCTGCTCGGCCTGGAACTTGCGCAGTTCCTCGCGCTGTTCCGCACTCATGATGAGGGTGCTTTCGCCTTCTTTCTGTTGTTGAAGTTCGCTGATCTTTTGTCCTGCTTCACTGAGCTTGATCTGCAACGCCCGCTCCCTGGCGCGGTACTGTTTCTCGGCGGTTTCCTTCAGCGCGGCGACTTTCACAAACGGCCGTACCGAGCGTCCACGGCTGCGCAGGCTGATCAGGTCATTGCTGCCACTGAGGTTTTCCAGGGCATTGATCAGAAAGGCGCCGTTGTCAGCGCGGGTGACAGCCACGCGCCGGCCATAAAACTCTTTAAAATCGACCCAGAAGCGATCCTCGAGCATATCCGTATCGGCGACCACAATAACATTCACCGGTTCACGCGATGCGGTCAGCCGGTCACTGTCTTCCAGACCTTCGATACCGTTCGGAAACGCGCTGGTAACATCACCGCGAACACGCGCGGCCAGCACCAGCGGTGTCCCGCCCGGATGGTAATTCTGCAACAGGTCGGTCGGCTTGGTACCGTATTTTACATAGCCCGCTTCCAGCTGCATGGCCCCGTCGCTGGTCTGGACCAGTGCGGTCAGCTGTGACGTTGCATCCGGCTTCTTCAGCAAGTAACCCGAAGTCCCGATGAGCAGCGACTGCAGATCCGCGGTCACAAAATCCTCACTATTGAAATTATTCTCGCGCAGTGTCAACCACACAATGTAATCCACGGCCTTGCCACCGCTGGTCATTACACTGGTCGCTGCACGGCGATCGGCGGCAATATAATCGGGTGCCAGTACCACACCCCAGGCATCCATCAACGGCTTGATGTTTGAACTGCGAACCGCCTCAACGTAACCCTGATCGGGGCTGGTCACGTCAGGCATCGAGGTGTCGGTTTCCGAAAATGCATCGACAAACACCAGCGCGCGGCCACCGCCCAGCACATACTGGTCGATGGCGAACAGCGTCTTTTCCGGCAGTTCCTTGGGGTGGACGACCATCAGCACATCGACGTTTTCGGGGATGGTTTCGATGCCGGTATCCAGGTCCACTACGTCGAATGACTGCTTTATCTGGGTGAGTGTGAACCAGTCACGCTCCTGTTCGCCAAGCAACGGGTGATCGGCCCTGGAACCGGCCGAGATGGGTAACCCGGACATCAGGCCCACCACCGGCTTCTGCGGGTTCGCCAGGCTGTAAACCAGTTTCGAGACCGTGTATTCCAGTGTATCTTCCTGGTCTGACTGGAAGAAGGGGATGCGCCGGATATCGTCGACTGCATTGCTGCCGACCAGGCCGAAGTAAGCATAGCCGCCCGAAGTATCGACCGGTACACCCTGCATGCCGTAGCGCGCCGCCTGTTCCTCGGCATCGGAAAACGGCTCGGGCTGTTCGATGATGAGCTGCAACTTGCCGCCACTCACCTCGGCGTATTCTTCCAGCAGTTCACGTACGCGTTGACCGTAGGTAGCGATCACGGGCATGTCGCTGAATTGTTTTTCCGAGAAGTAGAAGCGTAGTGTGACGGGCTCGTCGAGCCTGGCCAGAATGTTACGTGTGCCGTCCGACAGCGTATACAGACGGTTCTCGGTGATGTCGATTCTTGCACCCTTGATGAACAGGCCCGCGAACAGATTGATGGTCAGCAGCAGTATCGCTACTGCTACCAGTCCTGACGTGGAATAAAGCGTGCGACCTGTTAGCATCATCAGTCCGATTTATTGATTTCCACGATGATGGCATTGGCCAGCAGCCAGCAGCCGATAAACGACAAGAAGAAGATCAGGTCCCTGAGATCGATCACGCCCTTGGTAATCGATTCGAAGTGGCCCAGAAAACTCATGCTGTTGATCGTGTTAATCATTGCCTGTGGCGCCCAGCCCTGGAACACGTCCATCACCATGGGAAAGCCTGCCAGCACAAAAATCAAACAGATCACGAACGAGATCACAAAGGCGATGACCTGGTTACGGGTGAAGGCCGACACGCAGGCACCAATCGCGAGGTAGGCGCCCGCCATCAGAAAACTGCCGATATAACTCAGCAGGATAACGGGGTTATCTGCATTACCGAGGTAGTTGATGGTGATCCACACCGGGAAGGTCAGCGCCAGTGCAATACCGGTGAATATCCACGCCGCCAGGAATTTGCCCAGCACGGCTTCGCCGATAGATACCGGCAGAGTCATCAACAGTTCTATCGTGCCAGTCTTGCGTTCCTCGGCCCACAGGCGCATGGACAACGCCGGGATCAGGAACAGATACAGCCAGGGATGGAAAGTGAAAAAGGGTTGCAGATCCGCCTGGCCGCGTTCGTACAGGCCGCCCAGGTAAAAGGTGAACACACCGGCCAGCACCAGGAAAATAACGATGAATACGTAGGCGACCGGGGTAGAGAAATAGTTGCCCAGCTCGCGTTTTAAAATGGCACCGGTTGCGCTCACGATTCAGCGCCTCCCTGTTCCGACCCGGGCCGGGTGGTAATGCGGCGGAATACTTCGTCGAGCTGACCGGTCTCGACAAATACTTCTTCAATCTGCCAGTCTTCATCGCGTGCCAGGTGTGTCACCTGCCTGACAATGGATGCGCCGTTACCCGGCAGCACGGTCAGTTGATTCGCGCCAGTACTGCCAATAACTTCTGCGACTTCGTCCAGCCGGCCCAGGTAGTCCCGGGCGGCGGTGGGAATGTCACCTTCAAAGCTTATTCGCACCGCGTTGTGCAGACTCGACATGGCCACCAGTTGTTTCGGTGTGCCGTCAAACAGCAGCGAGCCATGGGCGATGATGATAGCGCGATCGCAGATCGCGTCTACTTCTTCAAGGATATGGGTGGAGATCAGGATGGCCTTGTCTTTTGCCATTTCCCGGATCAGTTCGCGCACTTCGTGCTTCTGGTTGGGATCGAGGCCATCGGTAGGTTCGTCCATTACCAGGATGGGTGGATCATGCAGTATTGCCTGTGCCAGGCCCACCCGTCGTTTAAAGCCCTTGGACAATGTTTCGATGGGTTTGTGAGCAACACTGCCCAGGTTCGCCTTGTCGATGGCCATGGCCACCCGTTCGCGCCTTTCCCGGCCACGATAACCACGGATGCGGGCAATGAATTCCAGGAACGCCGTCGCCGTCATATCATCGTAGGCGGGTGCACCTTCGGGCAGGTAACCGATACGGCGCTTGACCTCGATCGGATTACGGCTGACGTCAAATCCGGCCACGCGTATCTGCCCCTGCGTGGGCGCGAGGAAGCCGGTGATCATTTTCATGGTGGTGGATTTGCCCGCACCATTGGGGCCGAGAAAACCCAGCACCTCGCCGCTGCGAACGTCGAAGGAAACGTCGCTGACGGCGGTAAAGGCGCCGAAATCCTTGCTCAGCGACGAGACTTCGATCGCTGCGCGTGCCTCTGTGGCAGCGCTGGTCATATTGAGTGAGTGCGGGATTTAAGCATGTTACTGTTGGGTACTATAATTATTTTTTATTTTTTTGATTTAACTCTACGGAGTGACGCTGTTTATTCCCGGGTTATTCCTTTTCCGCCAACTCGGCGGCCTTTTCCGGCTGCGGCTGGACAGTGACAAATTTGCGCTCGACGAGCTTCTGGTCCTGGTACCAGATCTGGAAGATCCAGTCACCTTCCACCAGTTCATAGTCCTCGTGAAAACCATAGCCGTCGAAAACCATGACCTGCTGGGCCTTCACCCGGCCTTTGAAGGGGCGGTCATAACCAGTGGTTGTCGAGCCGTCCGGCAGGGTCATTTCCGGGTGGATCAGGACCCTGCGCAGCTTCATAACCGGTTTGATCATGGCCTCTGGCGGCAGGTTCCACAGGCGGAGCTGGTAACCAAACCAGGTGTCCTTGACCAGCGGGATACGGTCGGTCATCGAGACATGTTCAAGCTCAGGCTTGCGCACCACCTTGCCGGTATTGCTTGTCGAGCTGGTGGTGATCTGGCCTTTGCGGGTGGCCTTGTAGATACCAAACTGGAAGACGCTGGATTTTATATCCTTGGTCTGGCTGTCCGGCGCCGCGCTGCCGGTCGTTGACGGCACCTCGTCGACCAGGTTCGTGCTGTCCTGGCCCGGTGCGCCGCTGTCGGCGGCCTGTTCGCAGCCGGTGAGTGCAAACATGAGTGTGAGAGGTATCAGGTACTTCATAAGCAAAAACCTTTGACAGTTATGGATGGTGGTAAACCTGCAACAGTATATTCATCTGCCGTTTATAGTTGCGCAAGGGATGATACAACAATTGACCAACACCCGTAATGCCCATCAACGCAAGTGAGGTACAAAAAAAGGGCGTTGCCTAAGCAACGCCCCGGGAAAGAAGAGTCATACCTGACCCTTTAAAGTTTTAGTCTTTTCCTTAGCGGAATGTCCTTATTCAAACCAGCTGTTTCACCTTTGGCTCAGGGGAACTGGAACCAGGCTTCGCGGGTTGCCGGAGACAGACCATGGCTTGCATTGTCCGTGCAGTGCGAAATCACGCGCAGCATGAACGGACCGCCGTTGCCGGTGCGTGGATCGACGATGGCGGTCGGGACATCAGGGATAAGATCACCACCAGGGGCTGCTAATGCACCATCAGACTGCTGGAACGGATACGCGCCACCGACCAACGGGAAGTTCAGGGCAATAGTCGTTTCGCCTTTGCCCTTTTTGTCGGTGGTGAACGAGTTGCACGATACAGGGGCACCGGCCGGATCGTTCCAGGGGCTGATGGCATTCAGGCCGGCAAATTCTGTGCCTGAGCACAGCGGTGTGGCACCACCACCGGTCCAGGGGCTGCCGGCATCGTTGAAGCCAGCGCCACCCTTGACGCGCATCCATACGGTAAACACCGTATCAGGTACGGCGCCCCTTACTTTGATCTTGGCGACGCTGCCGCTGCCTTCCTGCTCGACCTTCAGCGAGGCGGTGGCTTCCTGGTAGGGATTGCCGTCGAGGCTGCAGTTGGCTTCAACGGTATCACCGCTGCCGCTGGTGCTGCCCGGCGGGCGGCGTGGCATGTAGTCGTTAATGACGACTTCAAAATCGTCGGCACCGTCATCATCATCATGGTCGGCCAGTACCGCAGTTGAACCAAGGCCAAGGCCCAGGGTGGCCAGCGAAAAGGCCAGGGCTGTTGCTTTGAATTTAAGCATAACTTATCCTCTATTTGTTGGTTTTTACCAATATTGGGTACCCGGCGGGCAACTTGCCTTTTACTCGTAGCCCACCGGGTCCCTCTCCTCACTACTACCTACCTACCTACCTACCTACTACTGAACGAATGCCTCGTGGATGACCATCAGCATGCGTGGGTCAACATAGTTAACCGGGCCAACGTCCGGGTTACCACCCAGGAACTGGGCAATCGGCTGAGCACAACCGGCATTGTCTGCAGCATTAGCCGGGCCGTGCGCACCCGTGCAGGGTGTGGTCGTTTCCCATTCTTCTGTAGTGTCGTTGAAGACTGGGTTGCCATCCGCATCTTCCGGCAGGATCGAGTATTCACCCACGCCACCACCAGGCTTGAAGAAACCACCACCACTAATGGTCGGGTTGTAGGCTGAAGCTGCAATCAGCAGGGTCTCGACATCACAGGCCGTGCCATCAGGGTTGGTACCACCCGCAGTCGGACCACCGATGTTGTCACAGGCGATTGCTGACATGCGGTTCGGACGCAGACCGGCGATGACGTTCACGCCCGGATCCAGACCAATGGTGCGATCCGGTGAGTCGTTACCAAGATCAACCACCTGGACTTTCTGGCGGAACACAGGGGGTCCACAAGGGGTTGGGGAACCATCCCAGGCCACTTCACCGCGGAGACAATCGCGCGAACGCTCACGGTCGGTGACATAGATGGTGCCGTCTTCATCCAGACCCCAGGCACGCAGCGAGTCACGACGTGAAGGATCGTCGGCCGGCTTGCCCGGACGCATGTCGATCCAGCGGAGCACCTCGGCGCGGTTCTTGTTTTTGCCCAGCTTGAAGTCTTCGCCGCCGTGCTTGTGACTGTAGTCGCCGTGGTCGTGTTTGTAACCGTCGTCATCGTCATCGTCATCGTCGCCAAAATTGGAACCGACACCGGTGCTGCCCTCATCGATACCGGCCATCCAGTCAACCATGGCAATGGCCGCACCGTGGAACATACTCACACCCATGCCCTCGTCGGTGAAGGCAATACCCGCTGCACAGGTCCAACGCGCATCCTTGTCCTTGGGCTGGCTGTACTCATCGATGACTGCCAGGGTCTCCTGATCCATGACCAGCAGACGGCTGTTGGCGTTACGCTCGGGGGTCGCGTAGACCGGCGGGAAGAACTGCCATGAAGTATTATTGCCGCCGTTAGGATCATTATAATTCGGATCCAGATCAGAGTTCTGTGCATTGAAGAAGTTGGCATCACAGATCGCCTGGATAATGTTGCCGTTCGGCATCATCTGCGTGCCCAGCGGACGCGGCAGGGAACCTAGACCAGCATTTCCTGTTGGGTTACCCAGCAGTGGCTTGTAAGAAATCGAACGGATCGGGGTACCGTCACGATGGAACTCGGTCAGCGCCTGCTGGCCGGCACTGGTGATAAAGGCATGACCATTCAGACCGCCAGACAAGACACCGGTCGGCTTGAATGGAGACTTGCCATTACTACCAGCACAACTGATATTGCCGCTGCCGTAATCACAAATCGGACCATTAGGATCCGCTCCGCCAAATGGGTTGCCCACGGTGATACCGCGCGCACCGGTAACAATGTTGACTTCCAGCACCTGGCCGGGGCCATTGGCATCTGCCCATGGGGCACCTGCAGGTCCAAATTGGCTGGGGTCGTTGTTCATGGCATCAGCCATCATGAAGTTGGCCTCCAGACAGGCTGGCTGGCCGACTTCTTCACCAGTATGGGCCATGGCGCCACCCGCAACCATGGCGAGACTCAGCCCGTAGGCCAGTCTCGTGAGTTTATTTGTAACTGTCATTATTGAACTCCTCACAATATTAGTTTTGATGGAATTACTTATGTGTACCAGTGCACGCGGAACGGAGATCGGCCGCTTCTGAGTCTTGATCGTGAGACAATTTGTCGCACGAGTCTGTAACCAAAGGTACGTAGTTTTGAAAAAATGTTTAGCCAGTATCTGGCAAACGATTTCTTCAGGGTGGTGATGCGCTAGCGTTGTAATCTATTCGATTTAAATACAGTCAAATTGCCGGCGTTGGCGCATGGCGCGACTCGCGCCGGGGGAGGGCTGGTAACACTTCCTGTTTGGTGGTTGATACAAGTCCGGCCGGCGCTATGGCCTTGCCAATGGTTTGCCGGACTGTTTAGTGAAGGAGACTTTCCAGTTTGTCTATGTCGACTATTTCTATGCTGCCGCGACCTAGCTTGATGCAACCGGAACGTTCAAAATCTTTCAGTAGCCGGCTGACGACTTCGCGAGTAGTGCCCAGTTCATTAGCGATGAGCTGGTGGGTGCACTGGAGTTTGTTTTGTGAGGACTGGGTGGCAAGTTTGCGGAGCAAATTTGCCAGTCTTAGATCGAGGCGGTCGAAGCTGACCTGGGAAATAAGCTGAATGACATCGGTGATACAGTGTGCCATGGAAGTCATCAGGTAGCTTCTGAAGTCTTCGGATTCAGTCAGCAGGCGGTTAAAAAATTCGGATGGCATGACCAGCAGACGCACATCTTCTTCGGCAACGGCCTGGGCGCAGCGGTTCGAATTCAGCAGCAAGCGTGTCAGTGTCAGAATGCACACCTGTCCGTCGCGGACGCGATAGAGGCTGATTTCACGGCCATTCTCGCAGGTTTCGTAAACCTTGATCACGCCCTGCAGGACAATAACGAATTTATCAGCAGAGTCGCCGCATTCGATCAGTTTGGTACCTGCCTTGGCGCTGACCACCTGTGAAACTGCCAACGCCTCCCGCCACACGTCGTCTTGTATTCCCGCAAGATCTGTTAATTCACTGAAAAGTACAACCGGTCTGACATCACTTTGCGGATCGATCCCTTGTTCGGGCATCGGCTTCCTCCTCCGTGGTACCTTTATTTATTATCCCGTTGCCATCCCAGTCCGGGTCTAAATCGCCCGGTATGTATCTGGTAGGTTCATGTCTTGACGCCGGGCCATCTAATTTCATTCCCTTTCTCGAAACAATTTCTGTTTGCGTTCAAATAACGACTGGAAATTTTGATGCGTTATTTGTCGGCGAGGTACATTTTGCGGTGTTTTATACCTGTCAGTTAACCGCTACGCGCCCTATAAATACCTAGGGCTAACCCTGGCAACCTTTGGTCTGGCGGATAATAATGATGCTGCTGACGTTATCTTTATTCGATATAAATGGTGTTACCGGGTTGTTCAGCGCTGGTTTTGGACTGAGCACGATACTAATGTGCCAAAAGGCACATTGCGCTCAGAAGGGGTTACTAATACAGAACTGCTGCCGTCAACTTTCTTTATAAGAAAAACATAATGTACAAATATTTTTTATGTGTTGCAGGTTTTGTTGGGGGATATTTCCTGCGGCAGTAGATTTTCTGATCGGGCTTATCGGTGCGCCGCTCGTTCAGCAGATGTGTTAACCGGATTATCGCGTGGGTCAGGCATCAGTTGGCGTGCGATTCGCGCTGAATCATTCAGGCCACTGGCGAAGGTGTCCAGAAGCGCCCTGAATATTTCAGGCGTGCTGTTAAGGGTTGCTTTCAATTCTTCGCCTGGCAGGTAACGGACCAGTGTGGCGGTATCGGCAATCGCCGAGGCCGGGTAGACGCTGTTCTGCAGCAATATGGAAAGTGAAATCGGGCATATATCGCCGGGTTTCAGGTAGTAGAGTGTGACCTGTTGGCCATTCTTGTCTGTGGCATAGATCCTTGCGTCCCCTGATACGAGCAGGGGGAGGGTTGTGCAGAGGTCACCCGACTGAAACAGGACTTCGCCGGCGGCACATTCGACTAACCGGGTTGACGCTGTCAGTTCTGCCAGTTCCGGCATTTTCAAAAGAGAGACGTTATCGGCGCTGTTTTCCACTCAGGTTGCCTTCCTGGATCCGGTTGTTGCCTAGCATAGCAGGGGTGTGACCAGTCGTTTTACCTGAAAGTTCAAATTTAAATGCATTATTTCGCTATTTAAGTATGCTGAGTTACATACCGGTGCGACAGATTGTCGCAATATTCATCTCGCAATGTGGGGCAATGCGGAAGCACCCATTATTGGTCGGTGGTAATACCGGTTTTGTTGGTCAGGGTTCTGGCGTCGCCCGTGTTCCAGGAAAACCTGTCTCAGAGGAGTTGGAGGAAAAAATGGCAAAAATAAAACACGAATCCGAACAAGGTGTAGGGGAAGTTACCACTGCACCTGAAATTTCGGGATGCATTCCGATAGGAGCATCAGATAAATCAGGTATTGTTGATACTGCCCAGCGATTTCTGCGCATCGTAGGGATCGCAGTCATGGCGGCCGGCTTTGTCGCTGCCCCGGCTTATGCGGGTGATAATGATGGATCTTCTCATCATGGTGGCCAGGGTCACGACGATGACGACGATGACCACGGTGGTGATGATCCTTCGGGCCTCACTCCCCTGGTGATCGATGAAGACGGTAGTGCACTTGAAGGCCTCCCGGAGGCGAACGAGGGCACTTTTGAAGGCGGCGAAACCGGCCACACTGAAGATGCGTCAGCAAACAATGTATTGCAGGCCGAAGACCAACGCGACGACGGCAGGTTCAACGTCCCCACCAATGGTGCGCCGAGCCCCTTATATGACGCGCAGCCCTTCAGCCAGCAAATGTTGCGCTTTGAGGAGTTTGGTACAGAGTCTCTGGACTTGAACAATAAAAAGAAACCAAAAAAATGGAAAAAATTACCGAAGCCTAAAACCGCACAAAGTGCGCCTGATGGCGACAAGCTGGAAGGTTTCCTTTCTCAATCCATCTGGCCAACGCCAACCAAGTTTGCCAACACCGAGGATAAGAACCCCTGGGAAGGTGTAATTGAAGATTACATCGGTCGTGATCTGGATGATCCTCCTGCAGAGGGTAGGCCGCCAGGTCTGGGCTGGTCTCACCAGCGTTGGGACGAGTTCAAGCCTGAGGTTTACTTCCAGACAGCACAGGCTGGAGCACGAACCAATGGTGGTTTCCGTGACAGCAAACAGGGTCACGGTTACAGCGTAGGTGAATTCGGTCCGGGTGGTCTGTATTACAACACCACCGGTAATTCGGGTACTGAAGGCACAACAGCGGGCATCGATATTCGCTTCCATCCGAATATGCCGCTACAGGATCACGAAACATTGTGGACCTTTGATGGCACCTTGCCGCCAAAACTGCTGAACGTCCGTTACGGCGAACCCGTACTGATGCGTCACTATAATGCATTGCCTGTCGACGTGGCTGCCAACCGTGGTTTCGGTGTCCATACCATTACCACTCATGAGCACAATGGTCATAACCCGGCAGAAAGTGACGGTTATGCCAACAGCTTCTTCTTCCCGGGTCAGTACTACGATTATCGTTGGCCGATGACCCTGGCAGGTACTGATTCAATCAATACCGACAAGAAGGATGAGCGTGCCGCCATGCCTGATGGCGAAGGTGGTAGCAAGAAGCTCCCGGGCGACTGGCGTGAGACCATGAGTACGCACTGGTTCCACGATCATATGCTCGATTTCACGGCGCAGAATGTCTACAAGGGCAACGCCGCGATGATGAACTACTACAGTGCACTTGATCGCGGTAACGAAGCCATCGATGACGGTGTTAATATCAGAATGCCCAGTGGTACAGCGCTGGACTGGGGTAACCGCGACTATGACGTTAACCTGCTTCTGGCTGAAAAGGCCTGGGACAGTGAGGGTCAGCTCTGGTTCAACCCCTTCAACCTGAAAGGCTTCATCGGCGACGTAATGACAGTCAACTGGCTATACAAGCCTTATATGGATGTGCGTGCACGTCAATACCGTTTCCGTTTGTTGAACGGTTCTGTGTCGCGTTACTTCAAGATTGCCCTGGTTGATGAGTCCGGTAGTCCGGTACCGTTCTACATGGTTGCCAACGACGGTAACCTTATGGAGCATACTGTCTACTTTGAAGACGGTACACTGCCTACTCAGGGTATTGCTGAACGTTACGACATCGTCGTTGACTTCAGTAACTTTGAAGAAGGTGACAAGCTCTACATGGTCAACCTGTTACAGCATAAGGATGGCCAGTCAACTGATACACCGATACCGTTAGCTGATGTTGTAAGTGGTGTATATGCACCAACAACAGTTGATGACAATAACGACGGCGTTGCTGATCGCTGGGTTGATGGTGACCCGGTTGTCGGTAAGTTCCTTGAGTTCCGTGTAGCGGCTTACGACGGCGAAGATCTGAGTATGGATCCAGCTGAATACGTGGAAGGTGGCAAGAAGATGATTCCACTGCGTATGCCTACTGAAAGCGAACTTGCCAATGCTTTACACCGTACTTTCGAGTTTGAAAGACAGCCTACGGACGAAAAACCCTGGGTTATCGAAACCGACGGTGGCAAAGGCTTTGGTATGGACCCGCGTCGTATATCTGCAGCACCATCCAAGAATTCAGGTGGTCTGGAAATATGGCGTTTGCTTAACAGTGGTACCTGGAGCCACCCGATTCACATTCACTTCGAGGAAGGTATTATCCTGCGTCGTAATGGCGTAGCACCGCCTGAATGGGAAAAATGGGCACGTAAAGACGTATACCGTCTGGGTCCTCAGCCAGATAGCGGTGATATCGTGGAAATTGCTCTACGTTTCCGTGAGTTTGCTGGTACCTACATGGAGCATTGTCACAATACTCAGCACGAAGATCACGCCATGTTGTTGCGTTGGGATATCGAGAACCCGGGTCAGGTCAAGCTGATGCCTACACCACTGCCTACCTGGGACGGTGTGAGCTATGTTGACTCTGTGGCGCTGCCTACCTTCCGTGAAGGTGATGGTACTGGTCTTGACGGTGGTATTGAGCTCGATTCTCTGTCTGTATGGATCAGGGATGGTGTAACCATTAATAGTCTGGGTTCAACTCCAATCGCTGTATCTGATCTTCAGACTACAGCTGGTGGTAACACCATTAATGATGAGTTCATTGGTGATGGAATGTCTCACCTGATGCCAGGTGGAAGTGTTCCTGATAACGAACGTGGTGCTATCACATTCGAGTTGAGGACTGCGACCAATGTCGATGCTGACGGTAATGAAAGACAAGTCTACTTCATTATGCACGATGTCAGTGACGAGGAACTGTCTGAAGAACTGGGCATTGCCTGGGCTGGTAATCTCACTGGTGTAGATCCGAGAGCTACCGCTGAAGCTAGTGTCGATGAAGCGGGTAACTGGACTTTCTACGGTGACCTGCCTAACCCGGTTTGGGCGAATCCAGCTTGTCGTGAAGGTGAGCCACTATCTCCAGATGCATTGCCTGGGGAATCTTGTGGTAACCCGGCAGACATCCCGGCGGTCAGTGAAGACAACACTTACTCACCACTGCGTCGTGTGAACTACGCTGGTAAGGACGTGATCTTCAACATGATCACGGTTAAATGGGGTGATCAGCCCTGGGAGCAGAACCGTCGGGATCTGGGTTGTGTCGCCTTCCCGGATAATCCACCAAACCGCGCTGGCGGCTGTGCCTACAATGGTCTGGAATGGGGTCGTCCTGACAATTCAGGTCATGTGGTCGACATGGATACGACAGCTAACCCACCTTGGGTGACACTGAAGTTGCACAAGTCATGGTCTGACCGTGGTGATTACCTGCCATACTACATCGTAGTGGACACATGGCCTGCAGGACCTGCGCGTGCCATGGGTGTACCTAACGTACCAAAGCATCAGTTCCTTGCTAATAACGCGGTACCGCTGGTGCAGTTCGTCCCTGGTCGTCGTATCGATCCTACCTATCCGCCAATGCCATGGCCTGGCGTTACGGACGGTGGTGAAGGCGGTCTGGCTGATGGATACGGTATCCGTGATGGCGGTGGACCATTCGGTTCCCAGATCGGTCTGCCTTCATACTTCATGCCGGAAGACGATTACAGCCCAATGTGGCATATCGGCTTCGCTCACTGGCTGAAACCTGCTGATCGCGTGATCAAAGGGCTGGAGGAGTTGAAGCAGGCTCGTGCAGACGGAGATCTGGAAATCCTGGAATTCCCTGCACCACCTCGTATCGCACAGGGTGCTACCACCGGAATTCTTGTGGATGACTATGACTTCGAGAATCCATTACCACCTCACGTGGTTAACTGCCCGACTCCGATTACACTGGACAGGGTGATCCACGATGCTCGTAATGCTGGAAGAACCGGTTTCGGTTTTCCATCAAGATCGGGCTTTACTGATCATAAGGACTGAGCAGTAAAACAACTGGTGGCTCTGCTGATTTTTAGGGGCCGCCAGAGTTAGGAAACAGGTCCGCGGTGGGTAATAATTGCTCACCGCGGATTTTCTGACTTTATCGATACAAGTTTTTAGTGGTGTTTATGATGTGCAAGAAGCAGTCCTGGGTGGCGACCATCGCTTTGTTTGTTCTTGGTTGTATGCCCGTTTTAAGTAACGCCTCGCCCTGGGGTGCCAACTATTTTCCCAACGTCACCTTGACGACACACGAAGGAAAGGAAGTACGTTTCTTCGATGATGTAATCAAAGACAAGGTCGTTGCAATCAATTTTATCTACACGCATTGCCCGGATACCTGTCCTCTGGAGACAGCGCAGTTGGTGCGCGTACAAAACATTATGGGTGATCGCATGGGTAAAGACGTGTTCTTTTACTCTATATCGATAGATCCCGAAAGAGACACGCCAGAAGTGCTCGCAGAATACAGAGAAAGGTTTGGTGCCAAATGGACTTTTCTCACTGGTAACAAGGAAGACATCATCCAGCTGCGGAAAAAACTGGGTTTATATATCCCGGAAATTCAGGATGGATCAAACAATCACAATGTGAACATGATAATCGGCAACCAGAAAACGGGCCGATGGATGAAACGTTCACCCTTTGAAAATACCCATTTGCTGGCGGACCAGATTGGTAACTGGTTATCGGGCTGGAAGAACAAACAGGTGCGTACGGCCGACTATGAGAATGCGCCCGAGTTGCGCCAGATCCCACGCGGCGAACAGATATTCCGCACACGCTGTGCCACTTGTCACACTGTTACAGGTAAAGAACTGGCGGGTGCGTTAGGCCCGGACTTGCTGGGTGTGTCCCAGCGGCGTGAAAAACGCTGGCTCTATGACTGGCTGAAAGCGCCGGATCAAATGATAAACAAGAAAGATCCTATTGCCATGGAGATGTACGAGCGCTACAACAAGCTGGCAATGCCGAACATGCGTCTGAATAAAGAAGAGGCGGACGTTTTGCTGGCGTACATCGATGATGAAACGCAAAGGATAACGGGTGTGCCCGCACAGGCAGATGAAAAGCCGGTTAAAGTAGCTTTTACAGTAAGCTCTACAGAGCCAGATGGTGATGTGGTGGCAATCATGAACTCCTGGGTACGTGAGGCGCATGAGAAAGCGACAGTGAATGCAGGTTACATGACCCTGCTGAATGCCAGTGATGAAGAAGTAACGTTGCTTAAGGTTGAGAGTGATGCTTATGACAAAATCGAAGTTCATGAAATGGTCGTAGTCGACGGCTTGATGGAAATGCGTGAGGTCGAAGACCTGAGTATTCCGGCCAACGGCCAGATCAGATTCGAGCCGGGTGGTAAACATTTAATGCTGATGGGGCCGAAAGAGCATTTAAAAACCGGACAAAAAGTGGATATGACCCTGGTATTCAAGTCAGGCAAAGAACAAACCGTGTCCATTCAAGTGGCAGCAAAATAAAAACGCCGTCATTGAGGGTTGCGCCAGGCTGCGCTGCGCTCTGACAAGTCACATCTCGCAAGTATGTGTGCGAGCCAGATATATTTTCAGTAACAAGTTGTATGGAAGGTAATAAAAGTGAAGTTTAAACAAGTATCATTTTCTATTTTCACTTTGGTAACACTCTTTACGTATGGCGTGCTATCCAGCGCTCATGCGCAGGAAAAGCCGGAAGTGGTTTTTGAAACCAGCAAGGGTTCGTTTAAGGTGGAGCTTTATCCGGATAAAGCTCCAGATACAGTTGCCAACTTCCTCAAGTACGTTGACGAGGGGTTTTATGATGGCACGATATTTCATCGTGTAATAAAAGATTTTGTTGTGCAGGGCGGTGGTTTTGAGTCAGGTCTGAAACCCAGGGAAACGCGCGCGGCAATAAAAAGCGAATCGTCTAATCGTCTCAAGAATTTGAGAGGTACGATTGCCATGGCACGCAGGAATCATCCAGACACTGCTACATCCCAGTTTTACATAAATTTAAGTCATAATTCAGATCTGGACTATAAAAACAAATACATGCCCGGTTACACAGTGTTTGGAAAAATCAGCAAGGGCATGGATGTGGTTGACAAGATATCAGCAGTCGAGACCACGACGGCAGACAAAAGAGGTGATGTGCCTGTCGAAGATGTCAAGTTGATATCCGCCAAAAGTGTTGAGAAGAAGGGCAAGAAAAAAACAGAATCCGGGCCAGTAGCGTTTGTCGAAGGCGAAGACTACGTAGTGCTGGACAGGCCCGTTCCAACGCGCGACAGCAGCAAGGTCGAAGTTGTTGAGATGTTTTCATACGGTTGTCCCCATTGCTATGAGTTTGAAACATCGGTAAAGGGATGGGCCAGGCAACAGTCCGGTGATGTCGACTTCTGGGTGTTTCCGGCAGTCTGGAACCAGTCGATGGCTTTGTATGCCGGGGCTTTCTATGCTGCCCGCGAATTGAATGTCGAACAAAAAATACACCTGCCATTGTTTACTGCTATCGTTGTCGAACAAAAAAGCATTCGTAATGAAGCCGACCTGGCAGAATTCTTTGCGCAGCATGGTGTCGATAAAAAGGCCTTTACTGACGCATTTAATTCGGACGAAGTAAAAACCAGGGTGAAGTATGCTGAAGAGCGTGTACGCCTTTACAAACCGGTCGGCGTACCGGAAATTATCGTTAATGGTAAATATCGCATTGACCGCATGCGGGCAGGCGGGTTGACAGAGATGTTAGCGGTGGCGGACTACCTGGTTAAAAAAGAGCGAGCAAGCCAGGGTAAATAACCTCGAGTTAATGTCGACGCAATCGCATTGGTTCAGGCTGCAGTAACCGAACCAGGGGTTGCGGGCCGTAAAGACCATCCCCGCACTCCCACAATACGCGCAGGCTGGCACCGGCTGCCAGCACTTCGAGTTGCTGAGAGTCGTTGGAAATGTCCTCGAGATTCTGCAGATGCCCGCCTTACTGATTTCATTGCTGGCGGTAGCGGCATAAAAAACAGCGCTGCTACCAGAAAACCCAATCTGTTCTGGTGCATCCGCCGATTGCTATTGACAGCGAAAGCGTCGCGCTGATACTGGTGTGACATGACGGATACCAATTACCTCGCCGACATTCTGATTCTGCTGGCCGCGGCGATCGTTGCCGTCCCGGTTTTCAAGCGGCTGGGTCTCGGTTCGGTACTGGGGTACCTTGCTGCCGGTGCCATTGTCGGCCCCTGGGGGGTCGGTTTTATCGACGAGATCGAGGAAATCCGGCATATCGCCGAGTTTGGCGTTATCTTCCTGCTATTTATCATTGGTATAGAGCTGAAGCCGGCACGTCTGTGGGCTATGCGGCGGAAGGTGTTTGGCCTGGGTACCGCGCAGGTATTGGTGACCGGACTGGTCATCACCGGTATTGCCCTGCTGTTCGAGCAG
The DNA here is from genome assembly GCA_042576405.1 of Pseudomonadota bacterium. Taxonomy (GTDB): domain Bacteria; phylum Pseudomonadota; class Gammaproteobacteria; order DSM-19610; family DSM-19610; genus Thiogranum. The sequence continues at coordinate 30,986 of JBHPFC010000014.1, forward strand.
TCGCTCAGAACGGCGGTGATTGTCGGCTTTGGTCTGGCGCTTTCCTCAACGGCGTTCGGACTGCAGATCCTGACCGAGCGCAATGAATTGGGGACAGCTCACGGTCAGGCGGCATTTTCTATTCTGCTGCTCCAGGACCTGGCGGTGGTGCCGCTGCTGGCGCTGGTGTCGCTACTCGCCACCGACACCACACTGCTGGAAGGTATCGAGTTCGCGATACTGCAGGCTGTGATCGTGATTGCCCTCGTCATCCTTGTTGGTCGGTTTTTTCTGTCCCCGATCCTGCGACTGGTCGCAACCAGCCACACGGCTGAGGTATTCACCGCTGCGGCAGTGTTCGCGGTACTGGGTACCGCATGGCTAATGGAGCAGGTTGGCCTGTCGCTGGCGCTGGGTGCATTTCTTGCCGGGCTGATGATGTCGGAGTCGCACTACCGTCACCAGGTGATTGCCGACATCAAGCCGTTTCGCGGTATTCTGCTGGGCCTGTTTTTCATGGGCGTTGGCATGTCCATCGATTTTGGACTGCTGGGCAGGCACGCAGGCCTGATTGCCGGGCTGGTGCTTGGCCTGTTGCTGATCAAGTCCACAATTATCTGGGCGCTGTGCCGGCTCATGGGAATTGGAACACCAGATGCCATGCGGGTATCGCTGTTGCTGTCACAGAGCGGAGAATTCGGTTTTGTGATCTTTGGGCTGGCGATTGTCAGTGGCATTCTGTCAGCGGAACTTTTCCATATTCTGGTGCTGCTGGTGGCGTTGACAATGGCTACCACGCCATTGATGGCGAATCTCTGCAATTTCCTTAACCGCTGCCTGAGCGGGGCCGCTTCCCGGCACGATGTCAGCACCGACCACATCGAGGCTGGGCAGCCGCATGTCATCATTGCGGGCTTCGGTCGCGTGGGACGGCGGGTCGCAAGGATCCTGGAGACCGGGAATGTGCCCTATCTCGCCATTGAAAGTAATGCCGATCGCGTACTGGATGGCCGACGCGACGGCTTTTCGGTCTTCTACGGTGATGCCAGCCAGGTCGATGTACTGATAGCTGCAGGTGCGGATCAGGCTGGTGTACTGGTCTGTACCCTTGACCAGGCCGTACCCGCTATACGGTTGGTCGATATCATGCGGCAGCATTACCCGGACATCGCCATTCACGCACGTGGGCGTGACCAACAACACTGCAATCAGCTAATCAAAGCCGGTGCAAGCATCGCAATCTCGGAAACACTGGAAGCAAGCCTCCAGATCGGTGCGGCGGTGCTCGATACCATGGGTGTCTTTGAAGAAGACACCACTGCGCTGATCGAGTCGTTCCGCAGGGAATATTATGGATAGCCTGGAATCGGCTGTGGGCCTTTTTGCTACTTTGTCGCCCGTGCTTTTCCCTGGTCTGAGTCAAGAGCCTGAGGCTGCCACCACCCGATACAGATTATTTGGTGGCTGCCTGCTTGTCTGACGGCTTCCGAATTTATTTGCCGGATGGGCAAATGCGGGTCATTCGGTGTTCCTGTCGAGAACAGAAACAACAGCGGTGCTATCATTATTAATTCAATAAAAACAAATAGATAGGGTATTTTATGTTGTCGAGCCATGCACGCATTCCATGATGCTTGGCAAATTGCGCTGTTCGACCGGTTAGCCGAAGTTGCACTATGCGACGAGTGTTGGTTGCAGCCAGATCGCTTTCAGCAGTTTCATTATTATGGTGGAGGCGGCAGGGATCGACTTGGTGTCCGCAAGCCCCCCCACCTACGAATCGACATACTCAAGGCCTTGAACCGGTTTTAAGCGGCACAGCATTGAAGCTGGATATCACGTATAAAATCAGATGATTACGGATCGATGGCCGCAGGTCAGCCGATTTCAGACATTCAGCAACATGCCGATATTCTTACTCGGAGACTAGTCACCGTTGGTCTCAGTGGTTCGAAATCCATAAAACCTTGTTGAGGAAGTTTCGGGAATGAGCAGGTATCAAGGCATATTCAGGTATTTTTCAGCTTTTCAAAAGACGCTTGTAAGCCTCGTGCTAACGGTGGCCTGCTCGAGTACGGCAATAGCCGAACAGCCGGAAAAAGCGGTGAGCAATGACGGGTACCTGATGGGGGTATTCCCATACCTTGCGCCGCGTGAACTTGAAAAAATGTACGCGCCGATAGCCGCGGAAATTTCAAGCGTCATTCACAAGGACGTGCTGTTCATGACCAGCTCAAGTTATGAAACTTTCATGGGTAACCTGGATAAACAGATGTATGACATCGTATTCGTACAGCCTTTTGACTATGTCACCATTGCCGACAAATACGGGTATCGACCCCTGGTTACGCGCAACAAACCATTGCCGGCAATTATTGTGGTCAAGCCTGATAGTGAGTTTGGTTCTGTTGAGGACTTGCGCGGTAAGACCATCGCCCTGCCACCATCAGTTGCGGCTATCAGCTATCTGATAAAAGACTATCTTGAAAACAACGGTCTGGACCCGAAGACAGATGTCACCCTGGAGTATCACGCTTCCCATGCGTCATGTATGCGTAGTGTGCTGATCGGAGATGCTCATGCCTGTGGTACTGCTCCGCCGGCGTTGCGCTTTTTCCAGAACAAGATGAAGACCAGCCTGAAAACGATTGCCAAAACCAAAGGTATTCCCAATTCCATATTTGCGGTTCACCCTCGTGTCAGTGAAGAGGTGCGCAATAAAATAATCCAGCAGGCCAAATGCTGGTCTGATACGGATGAGGGCAGGGAACTGCTCGAAGGCGTCAAGGTCGAGGCATTTGTTGTAGCCGAAGATAAAGAGTACGACGTTGTACGCCTTATGGCCAAAAAGTTCAGATAACACAAAACTGCACTGTATTGTATAGAACCGGTTCAGCCGATGTCGTTAAAATACCGAATTGCTGTTGTCATATTTCTGCTCGAAGCAGTGATGATGTCGATAGTCTTTTATACAACAGTAAGCCGTTCACAGGAAATCAACGAAAAGCAGCTTGAGATAAATGAAAGAGTCATACTGGACCTGCTTGGCGATCTCAGCCGCCTGGCGCTGTTTACTTTCGAGTACGATAATTTACAAACCTATATAGAAAAAATTGCAGAAGATCCGCACGTGGTAAAAGTGTTGATCATCGACCGCAATCGGCGTGTGGCCGCGAGCAGTAATGTAAATGACATCGGTTTATCCGCTCCGGAGCTGAAAGATACTTCCTATGAGTACTGGTTGCTTAAGGAGGTCAAAAACGCTTCGGGCGTTCTGGGTAGCGTTGCTGTTAATTATTCCCAGGCAGAACTCATAGCCGCAAAAAGAGAAGTGTTGTTTCTTGGTGTCCGTGTCGCACTGGTCGGCATGACTATTATCGCTGTCGTGGGTGTGCTGACCGGCTATCTTCTAACCAGAAGGCTGGAAGTTCTCTCCAATGCGGCACAACGAATCAAGGAAGGACATCTGGATGTGCAGACAAATCTGGCCGGCCGAGATGAGCTGGCGCTTCTCGGGCAAACCTTTGATGGCATGGTGACCAGCTTTAAGGTTTCTGTCGACAAGCTGCGTAGCGGAGAGAACGAGCTACGTAAGGCGCGTGATGAACTGGAAAACCGGGTAGATGAACGGACCATGGAGCTGGCGACAGCGAACAAGGAGCTTGAGCGGCTTGCCATGCATGACCCGCTGACTAACTTGCCCAACCGTGCATTGCTTCTGCTGCGATTGCAGCAGGCTATCGAGGGTTCGCAACGTAACCAGTCCATGTTTGCGATGCTAATGATGGATCTCGATCGCTTCAAGGAAGTCAACGATACTCTGGGGCATGACGTAGGTGACGAGTTACTGGTTCAGGTGAGCTCCAGGGTTGCCACGCTGCTGCGTAAATCGGATACGGTGGCACGTATAGGTGGTGATGAATTTGCCATCGTCCTGTCCGATGTTACGCAGGAACAGGCGATGTTGATTTCGGGGAAAATTGGCCGATGCCTCTCTTCGGAATTTGAGGTTGCAAATCACAAGTTCAATATTGGTTGCAGTATCGGTATTGCCATGTTTCCGGAGCACGGTTTGGATTCCTCGGTGTTGTTGAAGTGCGCCGACCTCGCCATGTATGTCGCCAAAAGACATCATCTTAATCATGTCGTTTATGATGCGGCAGAAAGTCCACAGTCAGAATCAGTACTGTCATTGGATAACAGCCTGCGACAGGCTATCGAGCAGGATGAATTGCTGTTGCATTACCAGCCCAAGGTGGATTTACAGACAGGCACGTTGATTGGCGTGGAAGCCCTGGTGCGCTGGCAACACGATGACCATTTGCTCTACCCGGACAAGTTTATACCCTATGCGGAGAAGACGGGGCTGATCAGGAATATCACCAGGTGGGTGTTGAAAACTGCACTGAAACAGCAATCTCAATGGCAATCTGTAGGTGAAAATATGAAAATGTCCGTGAATCTGTCATTCAAGGATCTGGGTGACCATTCACTGGTAAGCTATATTTCGGAATCACTTGATCGCTGGCAGGTGAATCCTGAATGCCTGATGCTGGAGATTACTGAAACGAGTGTCATGGAAGATCCCCATCAAACGCTGGAGATCCTGCGTCAACTGGATGAAATGGGGCTTGGCATATCGATTGATGATTTCGGCACAGGGTATTCGTCGCTGGTGTACCTGAAAAAGCTGCCTGTGGACGAAATAAAAATCGATCGTTCTTTTGTGACCGATCTGCTGTCAAATTCAGACAGTCTTGTTATCGTGCGTTCGATCATTGATCTGGCGCATAACCTGGATATGACTGTAACCGCGGAAGGTGTTGAAACGATGGAGGTCTGGGAGAAACTTTCATCGCTGGGTTGCGATGTGTCTCAAGGCTACTATTCCGGGCCACCCATGAGCAGCGAAGACCTTGTCCGTTCTCCGTTCTTTACAGCTCCGCTTACTGTTGCCGGAAACTAGCAGGTTGCCACGGTGTGTTTGCACCCAACAGGCAACTCTGTACGGCTGGACTTATAGGGAAAGGGTGTTTATGCTTTCTATACTTCTTACCTTGTTTCCCATAATAGTGATTGATCAGAAAATAAGGTAAGGCTGGATCCCCATAAGCCTGTTGATCTCTCCAGAAAATGAGACACGTGAAAATAACAAATGGGTAAAAGCGGGAAGAGTGCAGGACTCAAGGGTCAAGGCAGGGATATCCAACACAGACTTGATGTTGCGCTCAAGCACCACAGGTCGGGAAGGCTGCAAAAGGCTAAAGCACTTTACCGCAAGATTCTGAAGCTCGACCCCGGGAATACCGATGCCCTTCACATGCTGGGCCTGCTCCTGCACCAGCAAAATGATCATGAAACTGCCATCAGATTGTTCAACCAGGCTATTGAGCACGGTCCGGAAAGTACAGAGGTCTATACAAACCTTGGTTCCGCCCTGCAGTCCTGCAACAGGATTGATGAGGCGATTGCCGCTTTCCGGCAGGCAATCAAGATCAACCCGGGTTACGTACTCGCGCACAATAACCTCGGGAATGCGCTTCGTGAAGCGGGTGAGAACAACGAAGCCATTGCCAGTTTCCGGCATGCAATCGGTCTCAGCCCGAATTACGCCCTCGCACATTACAACCTTGGCAATGCACTGTATGCCGAAGATGAACTCGACAAGGCAATAGCCAGCTTCAGGAATGCACTTGCAGTTAATCCCGATAATAAAAACGTAATCCACAATCTTGCAATGTCGCTCATGGAGACAGGCAAAACCGATGAGGCTGTAATCCAGTTTAAACATCTCCTGCGGCTTGACAGCAGTAATCTCCAGGCGAAAACCCTGCTGGCAGCCCTTCAGGGAGATGCGTCAGACGCCCATCGTGAAATTGTAGAAAAATATTTCGATGATTTTGCTGAAAACTTTGATCATCAACTTATAGAGAAGCTTGAGTACAAGACTCCCGAGATTCTTAACTTGTCAGTGCGTTCTCTTATTGGTCCGGAATACAGGGAACTCGATGTGCTGGACCTTGGATGCGGCACCGGTTTGTGCGGACCACTGTTTCGCGATCTGGCCAGAACGCTGACCGGCATCGATCTCTCGGAAAAAATGCTTGAAAAAGCGAGACAACGCGACGTATACGATGAACTTGCATCAAGCGATATAGTGAGCTTTCTAAGCCCTGCCAGGGACGCCTATGATTTGATCATTGCGGTCGATGTATTTGTCTATATCGTTGACCTGGGACAGATATTTATGGCAGCAGCACAGGCCCTGAGATCTGGCGGACTGTTTGCATTTTCACTCGAAGCAGAGGAAGAAGGCGCTGCATATGTACTGCGTCCCTCGGGGCGCTACGCCCACTCGATGAGCTATATCAGGCGCCTGATGGATGATGCAGGCCTGCAGGAACTGAGTGTTGAGAAATGTGTATTGCGCAAGGATATGAACCAGCCAGTCAATGGCTATATCTGTGTATTCGGGAAGTCCACGGCAAGCGGGTAACAATTGATAATCGGGGAGGGTGTTCCACCGGGGGAACTATTATTGAAATGGCCGTTTGATTTTTTCAACAGCCCGTTTCTCCAGCGCCCATTGGTGCATGGAGCCGTCATAAAGTCTCACGTTCGGGTTCCCCATCAATTCATGGAAAAAAAACCAGCTCGCGGATGCAAACTGCCCGCTGTTGCAATAGGTAATGATGTTTGACCTGCTATTGATGGCAAGCGCATCTGCGACTTGCTGCAACTCTTCGGGGTCAGAAAAATAGGCCGGTGCTCCCGCACTCGAGAGTAATTCGTTTGGAAAAACTTTAGCGTTTGGAATATGGCCGTTTTTTCGTACATAGGGTTGCTTGAGCATTCCCAGATAGAAGCCGAGACTTCGCGTATCCACCAGCTCGGTGTTTTCGTCTGTTATTGCCCTTGCAACATCATCACTGTTTGCAAGCAGTGATACGCGTTCTTCACGTGCCAACCAGTTACCCGGTTGCAGCACATTTGTTTCGATACTCGCCGGCTTTTGTTCCAGCAACCACGACGCCGTACCGCCATCAAGTATGGCAACATTATTATGACCGAAATATTTTACCTGCCAGTACAAACGCGTTGTCATGGTTACAGCGCCATTACCGGTTCCCTGGCTTGTTATCACGATCGGCTCATCGTTATTCACGCCCCAGGATTGCATTAGCTCTTCGAACTCGGCCTTGTCCGGAGTCATGTACCTGACGTTGCGATCATCGATTTCCCTGCTGGTCCGGATATTGAGAAAATCAACCAGCACCGCGCCGGGTATGTGTGCACCTGGACGGCGCAGCCTGAGATCACCGGTAAACCGCTTTCTGACCAGTACAGCCTTACGTGTAAAGCTTTCGATATCTTCACGTATATCGAGGATTCTGACCTCATCCAGGTGCTGTTCCAGCCAGTCGGTATCGACGAGAGGTCCAGGGACCTGGAGTGCAGATGCGCTGTAGCTTGCCGCCAGGCATACCAGGACCAGTAATGTGCTTATATACTGTTGCACACCCGGTTCCTTGCGGTATGCCTGCCGGGTTCTGCGTCGGGGCAGGGGGTCTGTAGAAGGTTTTTTTCAAGCATGGATTGTAGATCGACTGATTGTGTGGCGAGGGTGTAAATATCGCGATCATCCAGCGTCTCGATCAAGCTGCGGCCTTTCAGCTCGAGTTGTATTTGTGTATCTCTCTCGGTCAGTAATCCAGTCAGAGAGTCATGATAAAGCTGCAGCAACGCAACCAGCCACCTTTCAGGCAGACCCTCTTCCCCGATATCAGCGGGAGCAGATCCCAGCTGAGCAAGCAATCTATCCCGCTCCAGCCATGGGCCATCTGTTACCCAGCGATTGACTGCGAACCATTGCAGCGGCTGGCCCTCAATATCAATGCTCAGACCTGCCACATGCGCCCAGGCCTGGTTACCGATGGCAGTGAATATATGGAAGTGACCATGTTCGTTTGGGTGCATCGACGTTGATTCATGACAATGGTAGAAGGCGCGCCATTGATCTCCAGCAAATTGTAGTCCGCTTTCAGGGTAGGGCTGTTCGGTTTTCAGGTGACTAATATTACCGAGTACCTCCAGGACGGCATTGGTTTTCTGCGCCGCCATTTCCTGCAGAATGACCAGCAGTCTCTGTGACCAGTATGAGTTGTGTTCAGTAGGATTATGCATGTGCACAGGTATTACAGGGAGCAGGGCGAGTCCCGCCTGCCGCGCGCGACAGGTTTGCCACAATCCATGTCGGTTTCGACGGGCAACTCTTCACCTTCATCGATGATGATGACGGCCTCCTGGCTGGCCAGCTGCTCTTCGGGTTCGGGCAGACGCTGCCGGGTGTGGTCGACTGCAACGGCAATGGCTGCAGCGGTGATGGCGGTAGCAACGATCATGCGGGTCTGGTTTTGTTTCATTGCTGCATTCCCATGGGCTTGTCGACCTTCAGCCAGATGCGCAGATGCACGCCTGCAATACCACCGCAAAACCCGGCAACCATCCACAACCATCCATGCAGGCTGCCGCTGGTAATACCTCCGACAAGTGCGCCTATATTACAGCCAAAACCGAGTCGTGCTCCATACCCAAGCAACAGTCCACCCGCGACGGCAGTCAGTACGCGTGTCCGGGTCAGCTTCATTGCCGGGGCAAACCTGCCCGCCAGCGCGGCTGCCAGCAAAGCCCCCAGGATAATGCCGAAATCCATCACTGAGGTGGTATCTGCAAGTGTGCTGCTGTTAAGTGATTGTGCCGGATAGCCACTGCTCCAGTACGCCCAGCTTCCAGGGTCCCCACCAACAGCCGCCCACATTTTCGCGCCCCAGAGGCCGAACGCATAAGTAATACTCCACGGGTGGCCCGTCACCATGAGCGTTGCAAGATTTAGCGCAGCCAGACCGAGCACGCCCCACCACAAGGGCCAGTGCCCATGTGTGAGCCGTTGTGCAATTTCATGACGTGGTACCTGCCATTCAACGGGGTTGATCTTTCCATGTCGCCTGAACTCCAGGAACCGCACCAGGCCATACAGGGCGGCAAGTATTACCAGCTGCACCAGCAGTGCCTGCCACCAGCCAAACTGCCCAATGACAGAAAAACTTCCATACCCTGGTAACGACAGCCACCAGTGCAGGTGTGCTGTCCCCACAGTGGCGCCAACAATGAAAAATGCCAGGGTAATCAGCATATCAACCTGTCCCTGCCCCATGGTGTATAGCGTACCGGAACCACAACCGCCGCCCAGTTGCATACCAATACCAAACAGGAAAGCACCCACCATGACGGATGTACCCACCGGGGCCAGTGCTGCACCCGCCTGGAACGAAGGAAAGACCTGTCCAAGTATCGGAAAGAACAACAGCGAGGTGATGCCAAGTAAGAGCAGTTGCGCGCGGATACCCGTGCCATCCTGTTCACGAATGAACAATCGCCAGCTACCACTGAAACCGAAGGCGGCATGCAGCAGCGTAATGCCAAGACCGACCCCGATGAGGAAAGTCAGGTATTGCATCCCGGCGATGGACTCCTGTAATAACAGGCTGATGCCCAGAATGGCAAGGCTGACTGTCAGTACTGCGTTCTGGTCTACCGGGTGTGTGTGGGAGGCTGATTGCATTTGCAGCGAGTTTACTCTCGGGGCTGATGTTTCGTCCACGTTTGATAAGCCTTATTTATAACAGTCCGTTGTGATAGTTGCTTATTGCTTTGCAGCGGTACCGGGGTGGTCTGAATATATATCGCCAGAGCATCTGTGATGCAATTAAGACGTACAAGTCATCAGAAAGAGTTTGCTTGCAGGGTATCCAAAACGATAATCGCAATTGTTGAATATTGGTTAACCAGCATGATCGAGCTAATTATTGCGGAGCAGTAATTCAATAAAAGCCTCTGCTACCGGGCTATTCAGATTCGAACGAGAGCGTGCAATCCACAGGGTTCGCTTAATGCGCAGTCCCTGAACTTTAATATGGAACAGGGTGCCTGAGCGAATAGCCTCCTGCACGGCAAAATTCGGCAATATACTTACATGTTTGCCATGTTGAAGCATCTCGACAATGGATCCTGTCGAGCCCACTTCCATTGCAATGGGAACATGATGAATACCAATATCATTCAATGTTTTATCCATTGTTATACGTATGGATGAATTGTGCTCTCTTAATACATAATTCAGCTTGGGTAGATCGGTTACCGAAATCATCTCGGTGTCCCATAATGAATGGTTTGGTCCGCATACCATTAGCAGCTCATCTTCCAGCCATTTTTGTACCAGGATGTCAGGATGATCCGACGCCTGCTCAAGCAGTGCCAGGTCTGCAAGGCCGGTAGCCAGTCGTGTTTGAATACGTCGCGTGTAACCCATGCGGCTTTCAATACGATATTCCGGGTGTGCATCTGCAAATTGTAATAGCAGCTTGGGCAGGAAATGCTCGCCGATGGCCGAAGTGACTTCCAGGCGCAGACGGTTCTGGCCGACCCGCAACGTATCAAGATCATCGGTCAACAAGGACTGGTGATCAAGTACAAGCCGGGCATAGGCATAAACGCGTTCACCAGCAGCGGTTAAACCCAGGCGGCGGTTTTTCAGCTGCATCATCGGGATGCCATAACAGTAATCGAGCGCGCGCAGACGTTTTGTGACGGCAGGTTGCCCGATGTGCAGTTCATGGGCCGCCTGTTTAACACCACCTAGCTCAACAATCGCTTTAAGCGTTGCCAGACCTTTCAGATCTGGCAGGTTGTTATATTCCATATAGGAATATTAGAGTATTTCTATTCATTTGAAAATAGGTTGATATACAAGCATTATCTGCTTCAAATTTAGGCAAATACAGATTTCCACGTTTACACCACCGAAATCCAGTTGTTTGAAATATTTCCTTTAGGAATATTTCAAGACTTCCTGCGTACCTAAATCCTGTTAATTAAGAAATCAGCCCCTTCAGGAGTATCTGATGAACGCTTTTGCTGACGAGGACACAACCGTCGCCAATCCCGGTGAATTTACCCCTAAGCAACTGATTGCCGCCGCTATTTTTGCGCTGCTGGCCATTGCCCTGGCCACGGTGGTGCCCAGTATCGAGATCGCCTGGGTTATGGGCGTGTTAATGCTGACAATTTATTTATTTGCTTTTGAGGTGGTCGGTGTCGATGTGGCAGCGATTACCGTGATGGTGCTGCTGGGTTTGAGTACCTTGCTGGCCCCGGTCATGGGGCTGAGTCAGGGATTAGTGGAGATAAAGCATCTATTTGACGGATTCTCGTCCAACGCAGTGATGTCCATTATTGCAGTGATGATCATCGGTGCGGGCCTCGATAAGACAGGCCTGATGACTAAAGTAGCTTCTTTCATCCTGCGGGTCGGTGGCACGTCTGAAAAACGAATCATCCCGATTATCTCATCGACGGTCGGCTTTATCTCCTCCTTCATGCAAAACGTGGGGGCGGCAGCCTTGTTTCTGCCGGTAGTGTCGCGTATTTCAGCGCGATCAGGATTACCCATGTCACGGTTATTAATGCCCATGGGTTTCTGCGCCATTCTAGGCGGTACAGTGACTATGGTTGGTTCGAGTCCACTTATTTTATTGAACGACCTGATACTGACCTCGAACAGGGCGCTACCCGTGGAACAGCAAATGGAAACCTGGGGGCTGTTTTCGGTAACCCCTGTCGGTGTTGCTCTGGTGGCTACCGGCATTATTTATTTCGTTATTGCGGGTCGCTTTGTGCTGCCGTCGAAAACAACTGATGAGCGTGCCACTGCTGCCGACCCTATGCAGTATTTCCATGACGTATATGGTGTGGATTACGCGCTTTCGGAGCTGGTGGTTAGCGATGACAGCGGGCTAATTGGTAAACAACTCGATGAAATTGAATCCAGATATCGTATTCGCGTCATTGCCAGTAAACGTTCCGGCGAAGAGAGCCGGATAGGCGCCGGAACTATTGCGCGTGATACTGAAATCCAGGCAGGGATGGTGCTTGGTGTGGTGAGTGATCCGCATGACCTGGAAGCATTTGTCAATGAATTTTCCCTGAAACAACGCAAAGGGTTACGCTCCTTTGCTGAATCACTGTCTGCCACTAAAGCAGGTGTTGCAGAAGTGGTTATCCCGCCCGGTTCCGGCCTGATCGGCAAGAGTGCCCGCGACCTGTGGATGCGTAAGGCATACGGCATGGCCATGATTGGCTTGCATCGTAATGGAGAAACCCTGCGTGAGGGTGATGATATCCGTAATATGCCATTCGTGGCAGGTGATACGCTCGTGGTACACACCGGATGGGATGCGCTGGCTCGGATCGAAAAGGACAACAACTTTGTTGTAGTTACCACTGAATACCCTCATGAAGAAGCGCGCCCTCATAAAATTCTACCAGCGCTATTCTTTTTTGGTGTTGCGCTTTTTCTGGTTCTATTCACGGATTTGCGTTTATCAGTGGCGTTGTTAACGGGCGCCATGGGCATGGTATTGTCTGGCGTATTGAATATCGAAGAAGCTTATAAGGCGGTAAGCTGGAAAACAGTATTCCTGTTGGCGTCATTAATACCACTTGGTCTGGCGGTGGAAACCAGCGGTACTGCCAAGTGGATTGCTGAACAGACGCTGCATGTCGTGGGTCATATGCCGATCTGGGTGATCCAGGCGGCGGTAGCCGGGCTGGCGACATTCTTTACCCTGGTCATGTCTAATGTTGGTGCGACGGTATTATTAGTGCCTTTGGCAGTTAATATTGCCATCGGTGTCGGTGCGGACCCTGCAGTATTTGCACTGACTGTCGCTATTGCGACATCTAACTCTTTCCTGATCCCGACTCACCAGGTAAATGCCCTGATCATGGGGCCTGCCGGTTATCGCGTACCTGACTTTATGAAAGCAGGCGGCATTATGACGGTGTTGTTCCTGGTCGTCATGATGGTGATGATGAGCCTGGTTTTTTAATTCTAAATGCAAAATTAACGCAATGAACAATACGATGATGAGAGTTTTTCTAATGGCGGTTGTTGTGTTACTACCAGGCATGTCATTAGCGAGTGAAACGGCTGCTGCCGGTCAGCAGGTAGATTTCACCAGCAGCGGCGTTGGCCTGTTTGCCATTGCCATCTTTCTTCTGGCCTACTTGCTGGTAATGGCGGAAGAGTTTACTCATCTGCGAAAGTCAAAGCCGGTTATTCTTGCCGCCGGCATTATCTGGGGTGCTATTGCCTGGGTGGCGGCACAACATGGTCTATCGACCGAGGCAGAACACGCCGTACGCCACAACCTGCTGGAATATGCTGAACTGATGCTGTTCCTGCTGGTAGCGATGACCTATATAAACGCCATGGATGAGAGGAGGATATTTGAAGCGTTACGCGCATGGCTCGTGGCCAGTGGTTTTGGTTTCAGGTCATTGTTCTGGATTACCGGTGTGCTGGCATTCTTCATTTCGCCAATAGCCGATAACTTGACGACGGCCTTGCTAATGTGTGCCGTGGTGATGGCTGTTGGAGGTGACAACTCCCGCTTTGTGTCAATTTCCTGTATCAACATTGTAGTTGCGGCCAATGCCGGTGGTGCATTCAGTCCGTTTGGTGACATTACTACATTGATGGTATGGCAGAAGGGCATGGTGGCTTTCCGGGACTTTTTTGCGCTGTTTTTGCCATCGGCGGTTAACTTCCTGGTGCCTGCGGCAATCATGCATTTCGCTATCCCGAACCTCAAGCCGGATGCATCAGGTGAGCGGGTGCTAATGCAGCGTGGTGGGAAACGGATCATTGCACTGTTCCTGTTAACCATTTTCACTGCCGTCAGTTTCCATAACTTCCTGCATATGCCACCAGTCATTGGCATGCTGACCGGACTGGCCTATCTACAGTTCTTCGGTTTTTACCTGAAGAAAACCGCGCTCAAGGATTTACACGGTCGCCCCGATAACGCGGAGCACGATGATGACCTGGGTTCGCCGGTACCTTTCGACGTCTTCAAACCCGTTGCGAGAGCGGAATGGGATACGTTGCTGTTCTTCTATGGCGTGGTTCTGTGTGTGGGCGGGCTGGGTTTTCTCGGTTACCTGAGTCTGGCCTCCGAGCTTATGTATGACCAGTGGGGTGCGACTAATGCAAATATTGCAGTCGGTGTGCTATCAGCCATTGTTGATAACATTCCGGTAATGTTTGCCGTACTTACCATGAATCCTGATATGTCAGTTGGCCAGTGGTTGTTGGTGACATTAACTGCGGGTGTTGGTGGCTCATTGCTGTCAATTGGTTCAGCTGCCGGCGTTGCGTTGATGGGGCAGGCACGTGGCAAGTACACGTTCTTTGGTCACCTTAAATGGACGCCGGTTATCGCCCTGGGCTATGGGGCAAGCATCTATGTCCACATGCTGGTAAACGCAGCTTATTTCTCGAGTTAGGTGAATCGGTAACAATCTCTTGTGTGTCGATCCTGACCATACCGAGTTGTTTAATCCGGATGCGTGGAATCAGTCTGGCGTCCCCTGACGGGAATGGTATCCCATGGTTTTGGATATCTCCTGAGCAGCCTGCATCAGATCACTAACCCATTCCAGTCGACGTCGTTCGATAGGGGCAGAGACCGACAAGCCTGCAGCGATGTTTCCAGCGGCGTCGTAGATAATGGTGCCGATACAGCCAACACCGATCTCTGCTTCCTCGTCATCGAAGGCGTAGCCTTGAGACGCGAGAGTCCTGGTTGCGGAGTTCTCCGGCGCCGCCTCCGAGCGGATGCGACCGCGTATCGTGGAGACGGCGCGTGCCTTGTGGCGTTGGTATGTGCTGCTTACCGTGGCGGAAATGGCGCTACTGATGCTGGCCGGCATGAATGGGTTCGATGCCTTGTGCCACGCCTTTTCGACGTTGGGTACCGGCGGCTTTTCCACCCGTACGGAGAGCATAGCGGCTTTTCACAGCCCGTTGATCGAATACATCGTGATCCTGTTCATGTTTCTCGCCGGTATCAGCTTTATCCAGCATTTCCGTTTCTGGGTCGAGCACAGACCGGGGGCGGTCGTCAGGGATTACGAGTTCCACGCCTATTTTCTACTGGCGGCAGGCACGACGCTGTTGATCGCACCGGTGCTTGTTTTCACCTCCGGCATGGCCTACGAACCGGCTATCCGCACAGCGATGTTTCAGGTGGTATCCATACTGTCCACGACCGGTTTCGTGACCACGGATTACGGCCTGTGGCCGCCGGTGTTGCAGTTGTTGCTGCTGGCGCTGATATTTCCAGGCGGCTGCACCGGTTCAACCGCCGGCGGACTGAAAATCGCGCGCCTGGTGCTCATGTTACGCGTGGTCGGGCGCGACTTCCGTCGCCTTGCCGAGCCACAGGGTGTATTCCGAATACGCGCGGGCGAGGAGGTGCTGCCGGAGCTGGCCGTAACGGCACTGATCAACCTGATATTCCTGGCGCTGGTAGTGATGCTCGTCGCCAGCCTGCTGGTTTCTGCAACCGGCGTGGACATCCTCACTGCGTTCTCCAGCGTGATCGCCTGCCAGTTTAATATCGGTCCTGGTCTGGGTAACGTTGGCCCTGCATCGAATTACGGTGAACTTGCACCCTTCGCCAAGTGGGTGCTGTCATTTTGTATGATCGCCGGCCGTCTCGAATTCTATACCTTCCTGATATTGCTGACGGGTGCGTTCTGGAGTCGCTGAGCGAGGCACCGTTTTGTGACTGTAACCTGGTTATGCCTTAAGCCATCTTCCAACACTGCCTCCTTTTACACCAAGATTAAAGTGTTGCATCGACTGGTTGAACCCGCCAGGCACAGTTGCCCTTCGCTGGTCATGTGGGAATGGCAAGTCCTGTTCCTATTCCTGCCTGTACTGCCAGGTTGGAGTCACACAGGTGAAAATGGTTGAGCCGCGGGATTTCTATGCGCCGGAAGCTATCTATCAGGAGGTCAGTGAGCAACTGCAAAAGGCACACAGCTCAGATGAGCTTGTAGATTACTTGACCTTCGTACCCGATGGCGAACCGACTTTAGATATCAATCTTGGAAGGGCAATCGACTTGTTGAGGGAATTTGAAAACAGGTCAACCGCCCACATGAAGCGCTGCGCTTGGATGACATCATGGATGGCATTCGCCACTTCGCCAGGCAATTCCATGGTGAGTTGGTTGCGAAGACGATGTTGATCCATGGTATCAACGATAATGAGGATAGCGTGACGAGCGTTGCTGGATTCCTCCATGAGATCGGTGTGCCCAGGACCTACCTTTCCATCCCGACGCGGCCTACTGCCGAGACCGGCATATGCGGGCCGAGCGAGTTGGCGGTGAACCGCGCCTATCAAATCCTGGCCAGTAGTTTGCCCCATGTGGAATATCTCATTGGTTACGAGGGGGGCGCATTCGCCTTTACCGGGGATGTGCGGCACGATCTGCTCAGTATCACTGCTGCACATCCCATGCGGGAATCCGCGGTTAGAGAATTTCTGAAACGTGCCAAAGCAAAATGGCCTGTAGTGGAAGAATTGATTGCAGAGAGCAAGCTTAAAGAAGTGGACTATCTCGGCAATCGCTACTTTGTGAGACGCTTCGCTGCATAGTGTGAAGAGTAAGCCCAGAGAATGGGTATGCTAGCCGAGAATCGTCTAAGGGGTAGCCTCAAGAGGACGATGCGGGCATTCACTAATGTTCTGCCCATTCTCTACCTTCTGTCTGCGAGGAGGTAAGATAGTGGCTGAGTGACTGAGGGAAAAAGCCAATGCTACTGGGTTGGATAATGGTGTTCAGTGTCCTGGGGAGTGTGGGCGCAATCGCTGGTGCTGCCTTGTTTCTGTTATTTCCGGAAGGCATCCGCAAGGTTCTTGTTCCCTGCCTCGTCAGCTATGCCGCCGGTACGCTGCTAGGTGCTGCGTTCCTTGGCATGATCCCCGCGGGCCTGAAACTAGCCCCGGCTTTCGCTGTCACATCGACGGTGCTGGTCGGCATGGTGCTGTTTTTCGTGCTGGAGAAACTCGTTCTCTGGCGTCACTGCCACGATAGCGCGTGCGAAGTGCATGGGCGCGCCGCTCCGCTTATCCTGATCGGAGATGCCTTCCACAACTTTGTGGACGGAGTGGTGATCGCCGCCGCCTTCCTCACCTCGATTCCGCTCGGGGTCGCCGCGTCGCTGGCTGTGATCGCGCATGAGATTCCGCAGGAGGTCGGCGATTTCGCCATCCTGCTCGACAATGGGTACGGACGTACGAAGGCGTTAATTCTCAATGGACTCTCAGCCGCCG
>JBHPFC010000015.1:0-47162 GCA_042576405.1 Pseudomonadota bacterium
GCCTTGAGGTATGGGCAGCAGCAAGGCGTCGCGCTGGTAACAGCGTTGCTGGTGGTGGCGATTGCTACCGTTGCAGCCGTTGCCATGGTGAATCGTCAGCAGCTGGATATCCGCCGGACCGGTAGTCTGTTGCATGGTGAACAGGCCTGGGCCTATGTTGTGGGTGCAGAAAACTGGGCTGTTGTTGTACTGCGGCGTGATCGCGAAGACAGCAAGATCGACACCCTCGGCGAGGACTGGTCAACACAGCCGCCGGTATCCTTCGTCGAAGGCGGGTCGATAATTGGTCGGCTGATTGATTTGCAGGGCCGGTTCAACGTCAATAATCTGGTCAGCGGTGGTGGGGCAAACGTAGCTAACATCGACTATTACAAACGCCTGCTGCGCCTGCTGGACCTGGAAGAAGAGTTGGCTGACGCGTTGGTCGACTGGATTGATGACGATATCAATGTGCGTTTTCCCGATGGGGCGGAAGACGAAAATTACCTGTTACTGGAAACGCCCTACCGGGTATCCAACCGACCGCTGGCAGATATCAGTGAGTTGCGGCTGGTGAAAGGCTACACCGCGGAAGTGGTGGCCAGGTTGCAACCCTACCTGGTGGCTTTACCTGAGCCAACGCCCATCAATGTTAATTCGGCGGACGCTGTGTTACTCGCGGCCCTGGATGCCGATCTTGGCCTCAGCGACGGCGAAGCGCTGGTGGAGGCGCGTGGTGAAGATGGCTATGAATCGGTCGATAGTTTCAAGAACCAGCCGGCACTGAATGCCAAACAGGTCGATGATTCATTGTTGAGCGTTGAGACCCGGTGGTTTCTGATGGTCAGCCAGGCAGATATTGGCCAGGGCCGGGCCCGCCTGGCGAGCCTGATTCAACGTACTGATGACGCATTACGTGTTGTCCGGCGTCAGCGCGAATTCCTCGACACTGTCTCCGTCCCGGTCGACGACGATGAATAGCCGGGCGAACATGGTAGGATAGGCTACAGAATTCATAGAGATAGCGAACAGGAATGGCAGATACTTTACTCATTCGGCTGGCACCTGACCTGCAGGGTCTGCGTGACTGGTTGCTGGTGGACCTGCAGGGTCAGGTCAAGACGCCGGTGCAGTCGGGTGCTCCGACCAGCGCGGTTGTCAGCGGCGCCCGTCGGGTGGTCGTGCTGGTGCCGGGCGCCGAGGTATCTCTGTATGAAGCGCGTGTTCCCGGGCGTAACCGCCAGCGTGTTCTGCGCGCCATTCCCTTCGCGCTTGAAGAACAGCTGGCTGATGATGTCGAGATGCTGCATTTCGCGCTTGGCGACAGTCTGGGTACCGATCGTTACCCGGTAGCCGTGGTTGAGCGGCAACGTATGGATGCCTGGCTGGCGCAGTTGCGAGAGGCGGGCATCAGCGCCCACCAGTGGGTGCCGGATACGCTGGCATTGCCTCGCACAGACGGCTGGAGCCTGTTGCCGGAGGCCGACGCCGTGCTGGTGCGGAGCGGCGACTATAGCGGGTTTGCCTGCGATACGGAGACTCTGCCCGTGCTGGTGTCCATGATGGCTGCGCGTGAACAGCTGCCTGAGACAGCGCGTGTTTACGGTTCTGTGGTAGTGGATCTGGAAGGTGTGGATGTGGAACTCGACGATTCGCAGCTGCAGCCTCTGGATGTACTCGCCAGGGGTTGGTTCGCCGGGCCAGTCATCGATCTCCTGCAGGGCGCCTATAGTCGTCGTGAAGAATGGGGCCGGCTGCTGCGTCCCTGGAAAGCCACCGCTGCGCTGTTAATCGCAGCGCTGCTGCTTGCGGGTACCAGCACGGGTCTGAACTACTATCATCTTACCCGGCAAAAGACACAGCTGGAGACAGATATCCAGGCGCTGTACAAAAAGACCTTCCCCAAGGCGCGACGTATAGTCAATCCGCGCGCACAGATGGAGCAGCAGTTGAAACAACTGCAGCGACACACTGGTGGCAGCACAGATTTTCTTGGCATGTTCGCGGAAACCGCCAATGCGGTGCGCACCGCCAAGGGTATCACCGTAAAAGGGGCGAGTTATCGGGATGGACGGCTGGACCTCGATCTGCAGGCCGATAACCTGCAGTTGCTGGATACCCTGAAACAGGCGTTGGTCAGTGGTGGCGGCATGCATGCAGAAATCCAGTCAGCTACCACGGATGACAGTAAGAAAATAAACAGCCGGATTCGTATCAAGGTGAAAGATTCATGAAAGACTGGTTTCTGGGGCTGGACCCGCGCGAGCGGAACCTGGTTGGCGGTGGCGCAGTGGTACTGGTGCTGTTGTTGCTGTACCTGATGATCTGGGACCCGATTGCCAGTGGTTACACGGAACTCAGCGACAGTGTTCAGCAGCAGCGGGAAACGTTGGCCTGGATGCAGCAGGCTGCGGTGCAGATCAAGGCCCTGCAACGCAGCAGCGGCAGCAGTGCGCGCGGTCTGGGTGGTCGTTCGTTGCTGGCAGTGGTTGATCAGTCGGCCCGCTCGGGTGGGCTTGAAAATGCCATCAAGCGTATTGAACCGGATGGCAGCAAGGGTGTGAAAGTCTGGCTGGAAGGCGCGGCGTTTGATCCAATGATTCTGTGGTTGGGGAAGCTGGTAAAGAGTTTCCGCATTGAGCCCAGTATGATTACGCTTGAACCGATCGGCGATGGCCGTGTCAATGCGCGCCTGACCCTGCTGGAACCCGCTGTATGAAAGCAGGCCTGAAGTTCCTGCCAATCGGTATTGCGGCCTACGTCCTGTTTCTGGTTGTCACGGCACCGGCAGCTAAAGTTATTCCCTATTTTCAGTCACAGCTGCAGGATGTGCGTCTGGCCGGGCTTAGTGGCAGTTTGTGGTCCGGGCGGGCGTTGCAGGTCAGTGTGCCGCCGGTGCAGCTGACGCAGGTTGGTTGGCAGTTTAAGCCCCTGCGGTTGTTGCTGGGGGCCGTCGCATTTCAACTGGATGGGCAGCTCAGTGGTAAAGCGTTTAGCGCGCTCGCTGGTCGTGGACTGTTTTCCGGTCCCTACCTTGCTGACGTCACCGGTAGTGTGTCGGCAGTTGATTTGATGTTTTGGGCCGGATTGAGTGCAGTCGAGCTGGACGGAGACCTGAATTTTTTCCTTGATGATGTTGAGTTTTCTCCTGACAGCGTGCCAGCTATAGCCGGGCAGCTGACCTGGAAACCGGCGATGGTACTGGCACCGATTGAACTGAATCTGGGCCTGGCTGAACTGACAACAGTTATTGAATCCGATGGTGTAACCCGCGGCCAGTTGATCGCCAATGGCGGCGCACTGACCATGCAGGGTGAAGTGACGCTGCAGTCAGACGGGCATTATCAGCTGGTCGGTGATGTTAAAAAGAACGGTACTGTTCCGCAGGCAGTAGACAAGTTTCTGTCCACCTTTGCCGAACCCGGCAATGGTGGCTATCGCCTCGAATGGTCTGATCAAATCAACAAGTAAACTTCTACCATGCCATTGTTGTTGACCACACCTGAGCAACACGATTTTCAGGATCCCACACTTGAACTGAACGAGAAGAAGCTGCAGCGCTGGCTGGCAGGACTGCCGGTATTGAATGCGGGTGAATCGTTGCGCATGGTGTTGAATGCGCTGGAGCCACTGAACGAGCAGAAGCTGGATGCCGACAAGCGCCTGGCCTTGCTGGCAGTTTATCAGGCAACGGTAAAGCGTCTGTACGTGGCAGCAGAACCGGCTCGTTTGCGGCAACAACCACTGTCGACCGAACAGCGGCAGATGGTCGTAGATGATGTTGAACGTCTGAGTCTGGCCATGGCCAACGGTTTTAAAATTGTGGTCAAACAGATGTATGGACAGGCTGCATTGCAGGATAAGGCGCGTTTCGGGCAAGTGCTGCGCTGGAGTATTCAACAGCTGGCAGCAGCCTTGTTGCACAGTTACCGATACTATCGACCGGAACCGGCTTTTGTCTTTCTGGAGATCAACCAGATCTACCGACTGGCACGTCACCACGGCTTGCAGGAAATTGTAACCAGTGATGAGCAGGGCGATGCCCCGGTGAATCTGGCAGGTATTTACCAGGCTGTTTGCCTGTTATCACTATGCGATCCGTTTAGTCTGGAAGAAGGACTCGCTGACAGCTTTTATCGCGCACTGTTGCAATACGCGGGTGCGGCCCGGGTAGTGCCCGGCAACAGCTGGCAGGGTGTGCCGGAGGGCCTGTTTTTTATCGATCTGGCCGGTGATACCCGACCAAGGCACTGTGTCTATCTGGATTCGCCGGTGGAGGCTGATGAGCCGCATATCCTTGATGCCAGAGATCTGCTGACGCAGATGCACAAAACATTGGCGGCACTACCCGCAGACCGGCGCCGACAGCGCCCGGAAGCCGGTGTCATGAGAGTGTTGCTGCCTGAAGTTACCCCACGCGACAAGCGCAGCAGCGAACGTCTGCCCGATGGACGCTGGATTCAAATGCTGTCAGGTTTTGACGAGGTGGTCAGCGGTTTGCTGGCGCGGCGTCGTGGTGATCAGTTGAATGCCACCGCCTGGCGGGTCAAGGACGCCAGCGAAGGTGGTTATTGTCTGGCCTGGGACGAAAGCGCGGCGAGCCTTTTGCATGTCGGTGAGCTGGTGTGTGTGCTTTCCGACAGCGAACAGCAGGATCCAGGTCCGGCGCAGTTAATGGTCGTGCGCTGGCTGCGTGATGGTCGTGATGAAGGTACCGAGCTGGGTGTTGAATTACTCGAAGGCATCCCCGGCCCGGTAAGGCTGAAGATTGCAAATGAGCCCGGGTGCGAGGAACAGTCAGCGTTATTTCTAACGTCAGCTAATAATCAAGGTGCGGCACGGCTGGTTACAGCTGCGCAGGTTTACGCGGAGGATCGGATGTTGATAGTCTATGTTGGCGAGCGTGAAGTGACAGTACGCTGCGGAGCCTTGCTCGAGCAGGCGCCCGGGTTCGATTGCTTTGAGTTTACTTCAGGTGGTTAGTCAGCGAACAGGATGGTGAAACCATGTCTGCCAGAAAGATGATACCGGTAGAGGTTATGACGCCGGAGACCAAGTGCGGGTTTTGTACAAACACCCAGTGCTGCACTTATATCAGCCAGGAAATTGATGTGCCACGCTCCAAGCAGGATTTCGATTTCCTGCTGTGGCAGATATCGCATCGCGATATTGGTATCTACAAGGACGAGGGTAGCTGGTATCTGCTGGTGAACAATGCCTGCAACCACATCCTGTCAGATGGCCGTTGCGGCATTTACGAAGACAGGCCGCAGATCTGCCGCGATTATTCCAATGATTACTGCGAGTTTGACGAACCGGCGGAAGACAGTTTTGAGTTGTATTTTCAGAACTACGACGAGTTGCTTGCCTATTGTAAAAAACGTTTCAAGCGTTGGGGGCAACGGCCTTATTGAACGGGCTACCTAGTCCAGCCCTTCCACAAGCTCACTGAAATTTTCGATCGCGGTGAAGTCGCCTGTTTGTTTGGGTGGCGCTTTGCTGTCCGGCAGCCGCACCGCGCGCAGGTAGCGAATGCCGTACTGCCGCGCCGCTTCCAGTACCGGCAGGCTATCGTCGATGAACAGTGTGGTTTCCGGGCTGAAGTTATCTTCATTTGCCAGTCTTGGCCAGAATTGTGGATCTTCCTTGGGCACGTTGAAGGTGTGAGCACAGATCAGGTGGTCGAAGTGCTTCGCCAGGCCGGTTGTTTCCATCTTCAGTTCGATGACCTTCTGGTGGGCGTTGGTCAACAGTGCCACGCGCTTGCCCGTCGTACTGAGCAATTCAAGGAACTCGGCGACGTGCGGGTGCACCTGAATGAGATGTTCAACCTCGCGCTTCAGGGCACTGATGTCCATGTCCAGCTCACGGCTCCAGTAGTCGATGCAGTACCAGTCAATGGTGCCTTCCGCGGCACGAAAACGCGGGAACAGGGCTGTCTTGGCATCGTCCACCTCGAGGCTGTGTTTTTCAGCGTAGCGCAGCGGTACGTGTTCCTGCCAGAAGTGGTTGTCAAAGTGCAGATCCAGCAGGGTGCCATCCATGTCCAGAAACACGGTTTCGATTTGTTGCCAGGGTAGTGCTTGGGACATGGCGGATGCTTCGGGCTGCTGATTTCGCGTATGATACGGCTTTTCGAATGGCTAGCGAAGTGGCGAAAACGACAATGAATGCATGTGAATATCTGGATGAAGTGCGGGTGCTGGCGCGCCAGGCGGGGGAAAAGATACTCGAGATCTACAACAGCGAGTTTTCAGTCGAGGAGAAGGAAGATAATTCTCCGCTGACCTCGGCCGATCTGGCGTCACACAAAACCATCGTTGCTCGTTTGGAGGCGCTGACGCCGGATATCCCGGTACTGTCAGAGGAATCGGCGAAAATTCCTTTTGCAGAACGCAGCAGCTGGCAAACTTACTGGCTGATCGACCCCCTGGATGGCACCAAGGAATTTATCAAGCGTAACGGCGAGTTTACCGTCAATATTGCCCTGATTGATAACGGTGTTCCGGTGCTGGGCGTGGTACATGTGCCGGTTACGGGCGTTACCTACGCTGGTTGCGAAGGCCAGGGTGCGATCAAGGAAGTGCCGGGTGAAGGTGAGCAGGCTATTCGGGTACGCAAGCTGGGTGACGGGCCGATTGCTGTTGTAGGCAGTCGTTCACACCAGGGCGATTCCCTGAAGGCTTTCCTCGCCAGGCTGGGCGATCACGAAATTGTCAGTATGGGCAGCTCACTGAAGATCTGCCTGGTGGCTGAAGGTGTCGCAGATGTTTACCCGCGCCTGGGCTTAACATCAGAATGGGATACTGCGGCAGCCCATTGTGTAGTCGTACAGGCCGGTGGCTCGTTGACGGATCTGGAAATGCAGCCGTTGCGTTATAACACCAAGGATTCCCTGCTGAATCCATTTTTCTTTGTGTTCGGGGACGCGGCCAAGGACTGGTCCAGTTACCTCGAATGATGCTCTTCGCAAGATTTTCAGGGAGTCAGGCTTTCAGATGCTCTGGCTTCTTGAAAGCGCCCATCTTTGGCTGAGCCGGGCGATTAGCAGGCAGACCATCAAGGCACCTGCGGTGTCCGCCAGCCAGTCGAGCGAATCGGCATCGCGCCCCGGGATGAAACTTTGGTGAATTTCGTCACTGATGCCATAGAGGCTGGCAATAATTACGCTCAGTAATACTTGCCTGCTTGAATAGCCACCGGCTTTCGGTCGAAGTGAGAATAGCAGGAGTCCGCCAAGCAAGCCGTAGGCAATGGCGTGATACAGCTTGTCGGAATGTGCAAACGGTTGCGGTGTGTCCAGCCCCGTCTGGTGAGACAGGTAGAAGAGCGTCATCATCCAGCCAATGGCCAGCAACAGTGACAGGTGGCGCAGAGGCATTGCTATCAGGCGACGGACTGCGGTGCCTGGGGGACCAGCGAGTAGAGTTTCTGGCTGAGCTTGCGGCCGTAGTCGTTGCGATCAGGTTGTGACAGGCTGGCTTCAGTGGCCAGGCTGTCATTGAACAGTACTGGCTGCTTCCATTCTTCAAGTAATTCGTAGAGGGCGTCGTCCAGGCGATCGAGATGGTCGTCCAGTTCAACCAGCAGGACATCGATATTGCCAGCATCCAGTGCCTGTAGATCCTGCGCTTGCAGCGGCACCGTTGCCACTACTTCAATATTAAATTTCCCCAGCAGGCGTGCCAGGTACAGGCGCTGTAATTCAGACTCTGCTGCAATGGCCACGCGCACTGCGCTGGTTGAACGATGCTCTGCGGCAGCCGGTACGTTGGGCTGGACCGGTTGCACAGCGGCTATACGCTTCTCCGGAGCGAAGGGCTGAGGTGCCGGTTTGGGCGCCGCGGATGGACTGTTCTTCGGAAACAGGCCGCCTTTCTGTTTGTCCCTGGCCACATCACGGATTAACTGTGCGTCGATGCGTTCACGTTGTTCAGCGAAGCCGTATACCAGCGCAGTGTCGCAGAGCAAATTGATGAGGCGCGGAACGCCACCCGTGTTTGCATACACTGCAGCGCGAGCCTGATCAGAGAACAGGTCCGGTTTGCCGCCGGCAACTTTGCAACGGTGCTGAATGTAGTCGCTGGCCTCTTCTTCATTAAGTGGTTCGAGGTGATAGTCGACGCCGATGCGCTGGGCAAACTGGACCAGTGCCGGTTGTTGCAGGGTTTGGCGCAACTCGCGTTGGCCGACGAGAATGACCTGTAACACCTGGTCCTTGTCCGCATTGACGTTGGACAGCATGCGCAGTTCTTCCAGCGTCTCGGCCGGCATGTTCTGTGCCTCGTCGATAATCAATACCGTGCGCCGGCCCTGGGCATATTCCTGGATGATGAAGTCCATGAACTCCTGGTAGAGCTGGACTTTATCCCTGCCCTGGTGTGGCAGGTCGAACGCCAGGGCGATCCATTGCATCAAATCGCCAAAGGTCCGGTGGGTATTGGATATCAGGCCGACTCTGAGTAGCGGGTCGATGTTATTCAGCAGTTGGCGAATCAGCGTTGTTTTGCCAGTGCCGATGTCGCCGCTGATGACCGTGAAGCCGGCCTGGTTCATCAGGCCATATTCCAGCAGCGTCAGCGCCATGCGATGTTTGCCGCTCAGGTAAAGAAACCCTGAATCGGGGAGTAGCGAGAAGGGCTTTTCGCGGAAACCGTAATAATTCTCGTACATCGCTGCGATAGCCTACTGCTGGCCTGCTTTGTTGAGCACGGTGCCCAACACGTTGGTGCTCGAAAGCAAGTCCAGCGCGCGCTCGACTTCCTTGCGTTGGGTCTTGCCTTCTTCGATAACCAGCAGGGTGGCATCTACGTATGGCGCAAACGCCGTGGCGTCGGCAGCATTGAGAACGGGTGGTAGATCGAAAATGACAATGCGCCCCGAGTAGCGGGTTTTGAGCTCATCAACAAGACGACTCATTTTCGGTGAATTCAGCATTTCTGATGAATTCTGCATGGCGTGGCCGCCCGGCAACAGGGTCAGGTGGTCAATACCGCTGGGATGGATAAACAGTTCACTGAGTGGCGTGTCTTCCAGCAAGTAGTCGCTCAGGCCTTTGTCGTTAGGTAGTCCCAGGTGTGAATGTAAGCTGGGGTGGCGCAGATTGGCATCGACCAATAGTACCGTGTAGTTCACTTCCATGGCCAGGCTGATAGCAAGATTCAGTGCGGTAAGTGACTTGCCCTCGCCAATCCCCGGACTGGTGATGGCCAGAACATTCCAGTCGTTTTCATTCAGTCGCTGCAGTACCTGGGTGCGGAGCATTTTGTAGGCGTCGGTAAAGGCGCAGGGTTCAAAGCCGGTCACAACGCGTTTTTCCCGTAGCTCACGATTGGATACCTCGATATGTCGGGTCTGCGAGTAAGTAACCTGCTCTACTGGCGTCTGCTGGCTTGCCGGCACTGGCTGTGGTGCAGCTGCCGGACTGTTGACCGGCACCGGTGCGGGCTGGCCTTCGCGTTCGGCGCGTGCACGTTCCAGAGCCTGTTTTATGCGTTCCATTACGAAATACCTGTTTTAGTCCCGGACGACGCCTAGGTGTTTATGACTACGTCGGCTTTGCGAAGTGCCTTGTACCAGAGCACGTCAAGGGGCTTCCAGAAATAGTGCATCATGGCGACTGCTAATATGAAGGCGGCAGCCGCCGCAGTCGCCCGGGTAACGGTTCGGCGCTTGCGCTGTTTGATCTCGGTGTCGTTTGCCATGAAGGGGATTACCGCCAGTGGTGCGGCGCCTGCTGTCATGGTTACCACCTTACTGCCTCGTACCGAGTCATCAAGGCTTTCGGCTACAGCCGCGTAGCCGATGCCGCACCCGAGGGCCATTACAAAGCTCAGGAACAGGATGGCCGGGCGGTTGGGGCTGACGGGTTTTTCGGGCAGGATCGGTGGCTCTACGATCACAAAGCGTTCGCCTTTGCTGTCTTTTTCAAGTTCCTGGGCAATCTGCGCCTGCATCTGTTTGGCTCGAATCTGCTGGTGGCGGTTTAATGTGTTTTGTAGTTCGCGAGTCAGAGTTCTGTATTCCCACTCCAGTTGAGGCGCCACCGCTACTCGTTCTTCATACTCTGTTAATTTATCACGCAGTCGCTTTTGTTTTGCCTTTAAGCTCCGGCTTTCTATATTTGCTGCTTCGATTTGGGACTGAAGCTGTATGTATGCAGGGTTGTCGGGATGGCTGGCTGCGGCTGTGGCTAAATCATCTCTTGTGTTAGCTGCGGACGCCTCCAGCGTTTTGATTTGTTGTTCTAGCTTGATTACATCCGGGTGTTCGGCAGAATATTTTTTCCGCAGTGTGGAGAGTTCGCTCTGTAGTGCGTCAAGTCTTGCGAGTGCCTCTGCGGAATTGTCCACCGTACCAACTTCCTGTTCCAGTCCTTCAATTTCGCGTTTTGTATTAGTGACGTCAGGGTGATCCTGTGAGTACCGTGCGGTCAAGCGAAGGTATTCGGTACGAAGCGCCTTTAAACGTGCTGCAGGACTGAGAGCAGCATTTTCGTCGTTATACGGTTCTAGCTGAGTCAGCTGATGTTCAAAATATATTTTGCGTTCTTCAATTGAACGTATCTGGTTGCCGATTTCGCTGATTTCTTCTTCGGTTTTTTCCATCATTTTCAGGCTCAGTTGAGACGAACCCGGTAACTCGTTTGCATGCTGTTCCTTGAACTGGGTCAGCTTTTCTTCCAGTCTCGAAATCTCTTGCTCCAGACGTGCTAATTCTTCATCAAGGAAAGCCAGGGTTTCGCTGGCCTGTGCAGAACGTTCCTTCAAATTCTCTTTCAGGTACAGGCTCATCAGTTCATTGGCAACTTTCTGCACCTGGCCAGGGTGTTCGCCGGAGAAGCTTAACCGAAAGGCGATAGTAGCTGTTGCGGCGCGCCCGGAACGGGGATCGACAACATTGGCCTCGATCATTTCCAGGCCAATGTTGTCGCGCATTTGTTGAATTATTTCTTCTGTTGTTATCCGTTTGCGCTCGTCTGTATAGAGTTCATATTTTTCGATAATTTCCAGTAGATTAGATCGAGCCATGACGCGTTGGCTGATGGCCTGGATACGTTGCGAGGCAAAGCTGGTTACTGTACTGCGAACCAGGTCCGCAGGGATGTCCTGTTCCTTGATAAGAATGGTTGCAGATGAACTATAGGTCGGCGGCAACAAAAATGCGGTAATGGCGCCAATCAAAAAGATCGTTATTGCAATAAAGAATATGCTTAAACGACGCCTTTTGAAGGCGCCTAAATAATCTGATAAATCTGCGGTTTGTTCTTCCATCTCTTTCCCTTTCGCGCCAGGGGCACAACATTACGAGCGCATGGCCAACCCCCCCCCCCACGGTTCAGGCCACTAGCGGGAAACCGCAATTCTAGGCCACTGGTATGTTAGCGTCAAATACGCGGCGTTCTGGGTCGCGTCATCGCTGGTATTGTCAAATGTCTGTTTGCTGTAGCGGTAACTCCCGGAAATTCTCCAGAATTGTTTGAAATCCCAGTTAAATCCGGGTTCGATAGTGTAGTAGTCGCGGCTTAATTTACTGCCCGCCGAGTTGCTGGATTGGCTGTTATAAACTCCGATATTCAGATTTGCGGACAGAATTTCAGTAAAACGGTACAAATTATTCCAATTTGCTTGCGTTACTTCGATCGGGACACCGTTAACGTCATTGCTAATATTTCGAGATGCGGAAAGGCTTGTTTGCCCTCGCAGGAACGTCTTGGTGAGACGCCCATTGAATGTGTACCCCCAATCACTTCTCGAGACGTCCTGGGACAGTGGGACAAAACCGATAATAGTATCACCCGAAAATATAGGAATCAGGCTGTCCTGGGAAAAATCTGCCTCGGTGTGACGTACGCCAGCAAACATCGATGTCGATAGGGTCTCGCTGAATTGATAAGAGGCGCCGGCCTGCACGTTGGTATTATTTGTTTCGACATCATTATCGTTGTTACTCAGGCTATAGCTGATAATGGCGGACGCCGTAGTGCGGTCGTTTACAATTCTGCTTAACGAGGCTTGGCCATTGTGTGTATTGAAGTCAACGAAGCCATTGTCATCGTTATTATCGTACTGGACATCACGGTACTGGTAGCTGAAATCCGCCGTGGTGCGTTCATCAAGATTATAAGCCCAGTTTGGTCCCGCGTATACCGTGTAGCGTGTCTCACGGTTAAAGATCAGGCCGGTATTTTCCAGCTGACTGTCCAGCGTGGTGTCTTTGATAAGCCCAATATCCAACCCAATTTCACTGCGTTCCATGCGGTGGAAAGAATCTATTAGAAACCTGGCGTTGTTATCATCCAGATTGCTGTCTTCTTCGAAACGCCTGAAATCGAAGCGCAGATCCCCGCTCAGACCTGATTCAGCTGTTTCCACGCTGAATCTGGAACTGGGGCTGAACGTTGCTTCAGCTGACGAGATCTTGTCATCGATAGTCTGTCGGATGTTGTCGCTGTAGCCCGCCTTGAGGCTGAGTGTGGGATCAATTTTCCACTGAGCGGCTTCAACACTGGCAGCATAGACCGGCAGCAGTAGTATAGTCAGCGTTTTACCAAACACTGTCCGCATGGTTGTAGGCCTTCTAAATTGTTGAATTTAAGGTTAAATGAGCGGCCTTTTATACCAAGCCTTTAGTTAAAAATTTATCAGAGATCGATTGACGGCGATAAAATAAAAGCCTACGGAACCACCACCACATCCCCGGCTTGTAAAACAACATTCTGTTCCAGGCGCTTGCCTTTCTCTACTTCTGCGTACTTAAAGGAAAGTGCTTTTAACGCCCCATTCTCCCTTCGTAGGATTTTGATATCGTTCAAAGCGGCATAGGTTGAGGTGCCACCCGCCATACTCAGCGCCTGCATAACGTCCACATTACGCGCAATAGGAAAAACACCAGGGCGATTGACTTTACCAATAACGTAAACAGTGTTGCCGGTGAGTTGCCGCACAGACACCGTAACTACCGGGTCAGGAATATATTTTTTCAGGCGTTCAGAAATCAGGAGCCGTAGATTTTCGACACTGTTACCTGCCGCCGCTGCTTCCCCAACCAGCGGGAACGTGATTTGACCATCCGGCCGAACGATAACT
This sequence comes from Pseudomonadota bacterium, assembly GCA_042576405.1. GTDB lineage: Bacteria > Pseudomonadota > Gammaproteobacteria > DSM-19610 > DSM-19610 > Thiogranum. Next base: position 13,068 of record JBHPFC010000015.1, read on the forward strand.
TCCTGATCCAGATCCTCCTCTTTCCAGACGGAGACCACCAAAACATCACCGGGTTGAATTTGATACCTGCCCACTGCATCGACGGTATTCTCTGAACTACTGACGCAAAGACTGGTGAACAGGAGAATCTGGAACACAAAGTACTGTAGGGTATTTATGCGTTTCATAATGGTGATGTGCTTCGCTTTTTAAGTCTAGCGAATAGTAGACGGCAATCGCTAGCAATTCAATCATGCGTCAATTCAGGGTGCAACGCTGGGATATCACCCAGGGCGGCCGCCGGATGTCGCGTCCCCTTCATTTCTCAGGACGGTTGGGTTGCAGCTATGGGCAGCCGCTAATATGCGTCAGCTGCCTTGACAAAAAAAATATAAAAATGCAATATTTGCCGCTTCCCTGCATGGGGCTATGGTTTATTAAAAAGTATCACCAAGGTTCTTAAATTATTTTGGAGAATCTATTTGGCCAGGCTTTGGTTTGAATTGGAACATCATAAAATTAATTAATTAAGCCGCCTATAAAAAATCTGATTGGAGGAGCGCAATAGATGAAGGTCATCCCAAGTAGAAGGATAGTTGCGCATGCGCTGGTGTGTGCTGCTGCCATTGGCTGTTCGGTGCCGGCGTATGCAACCAATGGCTTTTTCTTGATTGGGTATGGCAATAAAGCGCGTGCGATGGGCGGTGCCAGCGTGGCAATGGCTCACGATTCGCTGTCTATTGCGGCAAACCCGGCAACGATGTCCGCTCTGAAGATGGATACCATGCGGATCGATCTCAGTGGCGAAATCTTTGTCCCGAGGCGAGCATCCAGTCACAATGCCGACCTTTTGGGGGGCGTCTATGACGAAAAGAGTGGTGCCAACGTCTTCCTGATACCCGCCATGGGCGGTGCCTATAAATTCAACCGCAGAATGACCATCGGTATGGCTGCGGTCGGGGCAGGCTCTAATACTCGTTTCGATCAGTCGCTGGCAGTCTGTGAAGACGGCGATCCGAATACTACCGGTAGCCGGTTTTATAACTACGAATGCAACAGTGGGCCGACTGCCGGTGTCAATCTGCTGCAGATGCAGATGTTGCCGAGTATTGCTTATAAATTAACTAAGAATCACTCTGTCGGTGCATCGCTGGCTCTTGCGGTTAGTTCCTTCAGAGCCTACGGACTGCAGTCTATGGGGGCGCCCGGATCGCCGCTGAACTTTACCAGTGACCGGGATAACCTGTCTAACCGTGGTAACGACTTTGCTTATGGTGCAGGTGTCCGGTTCGGCTGGTTGAGTAATTTCTTCGATAATCGTGTTAGCGTTGGCGCAAATTATGCCTCGCGTGTCTATATGACCAAGTTTGACAAGTACCGCGGGTTGTTTGCCGAACAGGGCAGCTTTGATATTCCGGAGCATTTTGCGCTGGGCCTCTCCCTTAGGCCAATAGAAAGTTTGACGCTGGCTTTCGATGTGCAGAGATATATGTTCAGTGACGTCAGGTCAGTAGGTAACCCCGGCCCGGATCCTGCGAACCCCAGTAGTTTCTTCCCCGAAGATTTTGGTTGTACTAATCCTGGTACCGAGCCGGCGGATAATACCTGTGCATTGGGTAAGGATGACGGTATGGGGTTCGGCTGGCAGAACCAGTTTGTTTACAAGGCCGGAGTGCAATTCGAGTACAATCCCAAATGGACTTTGCGCGCTGGTTACAACTACGGAAAAGCACCCATACCGGAAGACCAGATCGCGTTTAACCTGTTGGCGCCGGCAACTGTCGAGCACCATGCAACCGCTGGTTTTTCCTATAGACAAAGCCCGAATATTGAATGGAGCATGAGTTACATGATTGCATTCAAAAATACCATCAAGGGCAAGACGTCGTTCTATCCAGAAGGCATTAACAATATCGACGACCTTGATAAACCAAACGCGGCTACATCCATGTATCAACACTCCCTGGGTCTAACCTTCAGCTATCTGATGTGATGCTGTGTGGTTTGTCAGTAATGTCTAATGGGTTAGTACGCTAAATAATTCGTAATGCAGTCGCTTTCGAGAAGAGCGGCGGGGAGCAGAACATGTCATCTAGATTACCGCAACAGATTGCCACAACGTTCACGCTGTCGGCGCTGGCGCTCGGTATGGGCTTGAAAACCGCCCATGCGCTCGAAATCAATATTGTGAGCATGGTGTTTAACGGCGATTACAATGCCGAAGGAAGCATTGACTTTGACACGGGAACGGGTTCCTTTAACGCGGTGGATCCTTTTTTCAACGCGATTTGGGTTGCCAATGTGCAGCAGGTGTTTACCACACCCGGTAACCATGTGTGGGGTGATCCGACTGGACCGACGAATAACATCCCTGACGACGGCATCCCTTACGGGAACTACACCTATCCATTTACCCTCCAGGCTGGACAGGTGGCCGCCGGTACCTTTTTTAACTGGAGCGGAAGTTTTGATATTCCTGTTCTGGCCATTTTTGACTGCGCTAATCCGGATAACGGCTGCCGAGCAGCTGGGCCGGATGCAAATGGCGGCGTGAACATGCAAACGTTGCCATTTCCTGGGCAGGCGCCCGCGTTTAATGGCCCTGTCAGTGGGGGGAATATTAATCCGGATACCCCCCCAGCACCTCCTCCTCCACCAATTGTGCTAGCTGTTGATAACCCGAATCTTGCTGTGCAAACGGGTGTTACGGCCAACTGGAGCCCGACCCTTCTCGGTACCGTTGCGACACCCACCTGTAGCATTGTACAGGCCCCGGCGCAGGGAACAGCGACCCTGCAGTCTGATTGTTCGTCGGGTACATTTACAACAAATGTAGCGGGTAATGATACGTTTGTTTACCAGGTCAATAGTGTTGGTGGTAATGACACTGCAACTGTATCGGTGACGGCCTCTACCGGTGCCGCGCCCCCGACAGCGAATGGCGATGGGGTCACCACCGATGTTGAGACAGCGGCTGATATTGACATATTGGCGAATGATCAAGCTAGCGGAGCTGCCACACTGGATCCAGCTACGGTAGTGATTACCGAGGCTCCGACGCAAGGTACAATAGCTTCTATCAATACCACCAATGGTGTTGTTACCTATCAGCCCAATCTGGACTATTGTGGTCCGGACAGTTTCAAGTACACCGTTGATGATAATACGGGTTCAACGTCTAACGAGGCACCTGTCACGATCGGCGTGAATTCAGGTCTGGCGCCATGCAGCCCAGACAATGTGATTATAACCGGCGGCTCAGTAGATCCTGGTGGCGATGGCCGGGTATCGTTAAGTCAGCTCTTAAGTGCGGGTATTCCTTCGGATAACGGGGTAACAACCACCTGTGGCGGCGGCTGCTTTGACTTCAGGGTCACCGGTCTTACTGGCCCGACGGTGACACTCGTGCTGCCATTGACGGAGCCAATACCTGTTGCGCCGTTGATGCGCAAGTGGAATGGCTCTTCCTGGGTTAATTTTGTTGAAGGCCCTAATGACTCCTTTGGTTCCGCTGGCAGGGTTGATGGGCTTTGTCCTAGCGTCGGTTACACGACAGGACTCGGGGTGGGCAACGAATGCATTCAAACGACGATATCGGACGGCGGCCCGAACGATATGGACGGTGTAGTCAACGGGGAAGTGCTTGATCCGAGCGGTACCGGAAAGCAGAATATTCCCGGTACGACTACATCTCTGGGCAGTGAAAGCGGTTGCACCATAGGCGACACTGACAGTGATCCTCGACGCAGTTTTGACTGGGCACTGTTGCTTGGCTTTATAGGTGGGCTTTGGTTCTGGCGAAAACGTAGTCTGTAGGGCAGCATTGGGGCGGCAGTCCGGTGGTGACTGCTGCCCTTGAAACTTCTTTTCCAGGCCGTTCTTCCGAACCGAGACACAGCCGTTATTCGCGGTGCCGGTGGTCAAAAGTGCTTGATCATCTTGGCTATTCGTTAATCCCCTTCAGGTTCAACAATCTTACTTAAGATCGCTTCGTAAAGCTTTGCAGTAATAGAGTCGGATATCTTAACTGGTGAGGCGCCATGAAATTTCCGTCACCCCTTTATTTTGCTACCCAAATAATAAATATAAATAACAATTGGTTAAGTGACCCCAGGGACAATTCTTGGTGGCGAGAGTGGGTGCGAATTCCGCGGGCAACCAGAGATTGAAGCTGATAATGCTGAAAATAAGTCGAAAAACTTCACACTTTTTCGATTGACGGAGGTGGGGTGACGAGGAGACGGCCCTTAAAAGCTAAATAATTTGTTTATAAATAAATGAGTTATGTCTATAGCGCAAAATATGGTATGAGTATTGCTAAATTAAGAACCCGTGAGGAGCTGAATTACAGTTTCTAAATCGATCGATTGACAACACAATCTATATAGATCCACTTTTTGGAGGAGTTATAAATGAAAAGAACAGCTTTAGCATCGGCCATTGCGCTGACACTTGGCACCGCGGCAACAGCCCAGGCCGCAACGATCACCATCTCAGAGATGGCTTTCAATGGTTCTTATGGCGCATCAGGCACAATGAACGATGCCGGTAGCGGTGTAATGACGTCCACTGATAACTTCTTTGGCAACCCTTGGACTGCAACCCAGCAAAGCTGGTTTGACACTCACTCCAGCGTTTCTACATGGGCAGGTACTACAGGCACAGGCGCATACGGAGACTACAGCTATACATTCCACCTGACCGGTAACCAGGTTGCCGCGGGTACGTTCTTCGACTGGGCTGGCAGCAATGGTATCCCGGTACTGACTATCTATGACTGCCCAGTATCTGGTGGTGGTGCTTGTACCGGCGTCTCCGCGCCCATGCAGACCCTTCCGTTCCCGGGTCAGAGCCCTGGCTTCAACGGTACCACAGCAGATGACTTCCCGGTCTCTGGTGTTGCCGCAGTTCCTGTACCTGCAGCTGTATGGTTGTTTGGTTCGGGTCTGGTTGGTCTCGTCGGTGTTGCACGCCGTCGCAAACAGGCTTAAGCATCAGCTTAAATCTGCTATAAATAACCTTTCAGGGTTATTGAAAAAAGCACCCGATCGGGTGCTTTTTTTTGCCTGAGGTGTTCTTTACCGTTGCTAATGGGTCTTAAGCCAGATCAGGGCTTCGGCGATGTTTTCTTCCTGTTTTCCGGTCAGTTCATCTGCCTGCTTCAGTTTCTCGATCAGGGCTTCGGCCCGGTCTTTCATGTCCAGGCTGGATGCAAACATCGTGAAGGTTATTACTGCGCCGTACAGAGGCTCCTCTCTGTCCAGCATGGGGCGCAATATACCCAGGGCTTCTTCATAGTCACCACGCTTCTGCAATATGTCAGCGTGGCGTTGCTCCAGGTCGTCATTGTCTGGTTCAAGTGCTAGCGCCTGCTTAATCGTTGCCAGTGCCTCGTCAAGCTGGCCTTGTTGGGCGTAAACTGTAGCTAACCGCGCGTGCAGCCAGGCGTCATCGGGGTGAGCCTGGATGGCAGGCGTTAAGATTTGTTCGGCCTCTTCCAGCCGATTGAGTCTTAGCAGCATGGTTGCCAGGCGCCGCAGGGCAAAAAGATTTTCTGGTTCGATATCCAGGATTGCCTGGAAACCTTTTGCCGCATTATTAAAGTCGCCGGCATCCCGAAAAATATTGGCCGATGTAAATATTGCCTGTGTATGTTTCGGGTTATATCTAATCGTTTCCAGGTAGCTGGCTAATGCCTCCTGAGTCTGGCCTTTTTTCAACTGCAGGTTGGCCAGCGTAAAATGTATTGTCGCGTCGTCCGGCGCGTGCGAGGAAGCATTGCGGAAACTTTCCAGAGCCTCTGATTCCTCTCCTGTCTGTTCCTGGACTATGCCGAGCGTTAGCCAGGCATCAGCATTTGCCGGGTTGATTTCCAATGCTTTTTTCAGAGACTGAACAGCCATCGGGATATCACCCTGCTCTCCATAGACTGCACCCATCATGGCGTAGGCCTCGTCGTGCGTGGGTTCTTCCTCAAGCACTTTGGCGTAGATCTCCATTGCCTCGGTATATTTTTCTTTCTCAAGGAAGTCATCTGCTTCCTGCATCAATTGTTCAACTTGTTCTTGTGTCATAATGATTTAGCCTAAATTGGGTCTAGGCCTGTTATCACCGTTGGTATAGGTGGTCGAGAACCATCCGGCGAGTGACAGGCGGGGTGCTGTTATTGATTCAACCACCTAATTTTACTTTATATGGCTGATTTATTGTACAGATCATTGGTCTGACAGTAGAATTGACCAAATCCCTATTTGGATCTAAATATAAAGCCACAAGCTAGCTCTACCGCAGGATCGGGGAGGGCAGCATTGTGGCTATTTTGGATGTTCAATTTTATCAGTGGTACCGGTCGTGAATTTACCTTCCCAAAAACAGCAGGCATGGGCGCTTTTTAATGAGGGTCAATTGGACGATGCCAGGCAGTTTTGTGAAGAACTCTGTGATGTCAACAGTGCCGATGCAGAAATGTTTTATCTGTTGGGCAGTTGCCATGCAAGGCTTGGGCGGTATAAAGATGCTGTCGCTGCGTTCCATAATAGCTTAAGGGCCCAGCCTGGTACCCCAAGTTGTCTTCTTGCGTTGGGCGGTGCGCTGAATAGACTCGGCCGTCTTGAGGATGCCGCGGAATGCTTTAGATCGGTACTGGTCGCTAAACCAAAAATGGTCGAGGCTCACTGTATGCTGGCTGATGTGCTGGCCATGCTGGGATTCACCGTCGATGCGCGAGAGCACTATGAACTGGCCAGGGATCTGCGGCCTGACATGGGTGGCCCCCATATAGGTCTGGGTACGCTTGCTGGAAACAGGGGGGGGAATCACAAGAAGGCCCTGGTTCACTATCAGGCGGCGGTAGACCGTGAACCTGAGATACCCGGCTATCGATGTGCATTGGGGATGGCCCTTGCCGAAGTGCGCCGCTATGAGGAAGCTCGTGCCCACTACCAGGAGGCGTTACGCATAGCGCCGGGATTCCCTGATGCCATCGCTGGCACTGCTCGACTGTTTAATCTGGAGGGGGAGTATGGCAAGGCGCTGGAGCAGATCGAACTATTGCGGAACAAAAAGATTTACAATCTGACTGCCGCGATCGCATATACCAGTATATGCAGACATTCAGGTGACTGTACCAAAGCCGTGGAATATGCCGAAAAAGTACTGGAGAGCAAGCGCTTAACCAGGAAATCCCTTGGGTCTCTGCATATGCATACAGCCCGCGCGCTGGATTTAATGGATCGCTACGATGAGGCCTGGAAGCACTTCGAAGTGGGGAACAAGCTCTCCGAGGGGCTTTATGATACGGCCGTGCACAGGTTGCGCACGGACAAGATGATCGAGGTATTCAGTCAGGCTGGCCTGCTGAGGCTCCCCAGGTCCAGTCTCAATAGCAAGCGGCCCATATTTATAGTGGGTATGCCCCGCTCGGGCAGCAGCCTGGTTGAACAGATCATGGCTGCTCACCCAAGTGTCAGTGGCGGTGGTGAATTGACGTATATATCGGACATGGTGATGGGGCTCCACCAGGATATCGGATCCGAACAAGCATGGCCGGGCTGTGCGCACCAATTAAAACAGGATGACCTGAATCGTCTGGCCCGTCGTTACCTCGATCAGCTTGACGGGATTTCAAGAACAGCGGCGCGGGTGACCGACAAGATGCCGCACAATTTTTACGCATTAGGCTTCATTCAGCTGCTTTTCCCCAAGGCGCAGATCATTCACTGCAAGCGGGATCCCATGGATACCTGCCTGTCTATTTATTTCCAGAATTTTTTCGATGGCCACGAGTATGCCAGGAACCTGTATCACATCGGTACCCACTACCATCAGTACCAGCGTCTGATGGAGCACTGGCGGCATTACCTGTCTATCCCTGTTCTGGATGTGCAGTATGAAGACCTGGTGCGTGACCCCGAGCCTGCAGTGAGACGCATGCTTGAGCACTGCGGGCTGGAGTGGCACGAAGGCTGTCTGCAGTTCCATAAAGTAAAACGCTCGGTAAGCACGGCAAGTTTTGATCAGGTACGCCAGCCTATGTATACACGATCCGTTGGTCGTTGGCGGCATTACGAGGATTATCTGGGCGATTTGAAGAGTGGGCTCGAGAGCGGTTTCTGAAGCACTCATTGGCCTGTAATTTCGGGAAATATTAAAGATGAACAAAATACCCACTGACAAAGACAAGAAACGCTTCCAGCGAGCTATGCAGGCGTTGAATGGCGGTCAATCGAGAGAAGCTATAAGGCTGTTTGACAAGGTGCTTAAGTCCGGGGGCAGCCATCCGGATATCTGGTACCTTTTGGGGTTGGCCCATGGCAAGTTGGGTGAGATGAAGGAGGTTAAACAGGTTTCCCTTAGAGCATTGGAGACTCAGCCCAATCACTTTGGCGCTCTGTGCAATCTGGCTAATGCATTGATGGCTATGGGCAATAAGGATGAGGCGCTCGAAAACTACGCGAAAGCCTTGAAAGCGAAACCGGGTGACCCAACTGTGGTCAATAATTACGGTCGTGCACTCGGTCTACTTGGGCGGTGGGATGAAGCCATCAAGCATTTCAATGATATTCTGCAGCAGAATAAGAACTATGCTCCTGCGCATACCAGTCTGGGTAGAGCCTACGCGGAGGGCGGTTACCCGGAAAAGGCGTTAAGCGAGTTTCGGGCTGCGCTGGCACTCGACAACCGGCAAACAAACGCACATTTAGGTATTGGCAACCTCTACGCTAGACTGGGCGGTCTGCCCTATGCGGAACATCATTACAAAGCAGCATTGGATGCTGAGCCGAAATGTATCGATGCTCGACTGGGACTTGGCTCGACTAAATGTTTCGTGGGCCATTTTCAAGAGGCTCTTGAGATTCTGGCTGAGGCCGAGAGGTATGCGCCGAATTTGCCTTCGTTGTTAGCTGCCAAGGCTGACGTGCTGGAGCGTATGGCGGATTATGACGGCGCTAATAAAATTCTGAAACGCCTCAAAAAAGAAAAACAGATGAACGCCCTTGCGGTGAGCGTGTTTTCACACCTTTGCCGAAGATTTGGCGCCTGTGAAGAGGCAGTAGAACTCCTGGAGAAGTGCCTGGAGGCGCCACAATACCACATCATGGAGAAGCAGATGATGCGTTATGACATGGGGCGCCTGCTCGACAGGCTGGAGCGTTATGACGATGCCTTTAAATGGTATCGGGAAGCTAACGAAACGGTTGTGGTTCCCTGTAGGATTGAAAATGATGAAAAACGTGCGGGTGAGATTATCGGCTTTTTTTCAGAGCAGGTCATGCAATCCCTGCCGCGTGCTAACACGGGTAGCAAGCGACCCATCTTTATCCTCGGGATGCCCCGTTCCGGTACATCACTGACTGAACAAATTCTGGCAAGCCACCCCGACGTCTATGGTGCGGGTGAATTGCGTGACGTGAAACAAATCACCAGGAATATGGAGGCTTCCCGGAAAAACAAGCCAATAGCGAGTTATATCGATGTTATTGCGGAGTTCACTCAGCAGGACATGAATAAATATGCGCTTCAGTATCTGGACAGTATTGCGAAACTGGATGCAGAAGCACCCTATGTAACGGATAAAATGCCACATAATTTCCTGCTCATTGGCGTGATATCGCTTCTCTTTCCTGAGGCGCGCATTATCCATTGTCGACGTGACCCCCTGGATAATGCACTTTCCATCTACTTTCAGAACTTCAGCTGGACGCATGATTATGCAGTCAATCTGGCTACTATTGGAAGATTTTATAAGGTATATGAAAGATATATGCAGCATTGGGAGAAGGTTGTCGACATCCCGATAATGACCGTTCAATACGAGGACATGGTCGAAGATCAGGAGACCATGTCCAGACAACTGATTGAGTTCTGTGGGCTCGAATGGGACGATCAAGTTCTGGATTTTCACGGTTCCGAGAGGGCTATTGCAACAGCCAGCTATGATCAGGTGCGCCAGCCCATTTACAAGACATCCCGGGAGAGGTGGAGGAAATACGAGAAGCATCTCGGCCCGTTAATTGAAGCGCTGGAAGGCCGACCTTAATTCGAGCCGTAAACATAGCATGATCGTACTGAATTCCGCTCTGCTGGTAAGAGATAGGTGATGCCGGAAATTGCATTCAAATTATGGTCTTGTTTGCAGTGGGTGGCAATTGACCCATCGCATGACCTGAGCTAGTCTTGGCGGCACTAAAAAACGTTATATTAATAGTATATTTTACCGGTGGACTCAATGGTTAGGAATATTGTCATAGTAGGGGGAGGGAGTGCCGGCTGGATGACAGCCGCTAGTCTGTCAAAGCATCTTGACGGAGTCAAAATAACTCTGCTTGAATCGCCGAATGTCCCCATCATTGGCGTAGGCGAATCAACAGTACCACCGATTGTTGAATTCATGAGTTCGCTGGGCTTTGAAGAAAAGGAATGGATGCCAGCCTGTAACGCTACCTACAAGAGCGCCATTTGTTTTAGAAACTTTCATGGTACTGATGATAATCGGATCTGGTTTCCATTCTCGCGTACCTGGGGAGCTGCAAACCGGCCTGCCAATCGACACTGGCTGTACAAGTATTTTACCGACGATGCTTTCAATGACCGGTTTTCAATATATGATTATTGTACGCTGGTACCGGAGATCTGTAGGCAGGGGAAAACCGTGCGCTCCTTGCCCGGTTCGTCATATGCCTACCACCTTGATGCTGTGGCGCTTGGACAATTTCTGAGGACTTTTTCTGAGAAGAACGGGGTACGACTTGTTTCAGATACCATAACCGAAGTCATCCAGAATGAAGACGGCACAATCCGTGAACTGGTAGTGGAAAATGGCGAGCCGGTGACGGCGGATTTGTTTATAGACTGTTCCGGATTCCGCTCTTTGTTGCTGGGTCAGACGTTGAAAGAGCCGTTTGAGGACTATTACGACTCTCTGTTCAATGACAAAGCCATTGCTATACGTTTTCCTTTTGAGGACAAAGAAAAGGAAATGGTCTCCTACACGCTATGTACATCCCTGTCATCCGGGTGGGTATGGACGATTCCGCTCTACAATCGTTTGGGGACCGGTTATGTATACAGCAGCAAGTACCAGTCAGAAGATGAAGCAGAGAAGGAGTTCAGGGACTATCTTGGAAAATTTCTTGGTGAAAAACGCGTCAGTGAGGCCGAGGCCAGACACCTCGATATCCGCGTGGGCAAACACCACAGGACATGGGTAAAGAACTGTGTGGCGATCGGTTTATCGGCAGGGTTTATCGAACCCCTGGAGTCGACCGGGCTGCAAATAGTGCAAAGTCAGGTGCATCTTCTGACCGAGACACTGAAAGGCAGAAATGACTACAATTGTGCGGATATGGCTATCTACAATAAAGGCATAACCGGGCTTCTGGATAATATTCGTGACTTTATTGTTTGCCACTATGCGCTGACAGGTCGGGAAGATACGCCGTACTGGAAAGACGTAAAGTATTCCACAAAGCTGTCGGATTCATTGGTCGAAAAGCTTTCATTTGCGAGGGCAAGTATGCCCGCACGCGGAAGCGAGCAGATATTTGATACGGGTGGTACCTTGGCCGGGTTTGGCTTTAATGACGGATGGTATTATATATTAACCGGAATGGACCACCTGCCGTTTAAATTTGAACAGCACAAGCAGGCTAAGGTCGGCGCTTATGATAAAGCTCTGGAAGAAGGCGTGGCTGAAGCGGAAAACGTATCGCGCAAGCTGGATATGGAAAGACAGAATATCCCGCGACTGCCAAGTCACTATCAGTACCTGAAACAAAATATTTATAGCGGGAATGACTAGCCGGTGGATCACATTGCAAAGCCGGTTGCCAGTATCCATGTTGCAAAAAATATTTTCAGTCGGGTGGCGCCCAGGCGCTCTGCAAGGTAACGCGCGATAGTGCCCCCGAGAAGCGCTGCAGGTGCGGCGAATAGCAATATTTCCCAGGAGATAGTGTCGGCGATAAAAAGGTGGTAAGGAATGCCGCTGAGTACGGCTAGCGAAGAGATGCACACGGCAATACACACCGACACCATTGTGGGGTAACCAAGTAAAAACAGGAGCAGTGCCACAAACTCACCAGCTCCAACTGAAATCCAGCTTGTCACCATGCCGCCAATGAAACAGGCGATAACGATCAGTAGCGCGTCGATTTTACGCATGTGATACCGGATATGTCTGTGGTGATTCTTTTTCAGCGTAACGAGCAGAAGAAGGAATCCGAACAGGATAGAGAAGTACTTAAAGATAACCGTTATCTGAGCGTCCAGGCCAGGCAGGAGATATTGCCCACACAACATGCCCGTGACAGCTGAGGTCCCCGAATACAATAGTAACTTGTGGGTAAGCGCTATTACCGGTTTGCCACCATGTTCTTTCCGGTGTATTGAAGAGAGCCAGGAGATGCTTCCTGCGGTCATACCGAAGCACTGGATAGCAATGCTTGTTCCCAGGGCGTCAGAGCCAGCGATGCCCAGTGAAGTAAATGCAGGTATGAAAACGATACCACCTCCGGCACCTGTAGAATTGGCTGCGACTGCGCCGCCAAGACCAAGAAAGAAAAAATGCCAGTACCCGGAGAATAGCTGAAGCGGGTCCCCTGCAAAATACAGCACAAACAGCCAAAGCATCAAAACACCGACGCTGCATAGTGCAAATTTACTAAGGTTCAAAAAATTATTCCCGGATCATCAGGCCGAATCCGCGGATTGCGGAATAACTGCTGTTGTCAGGATGTGCGCATCTCTGCTACACAACAATATCAATTGTTGGTTATCGTAACGCTGACTCCAGGCACCGGCTCCCCATCGATGTCGAATGCTTGCACAGAACCGTTTGGCGCCAGATTTGTTACGCCGCCGGCGACATAAAATTTAAAATCATTCATGTTGGTGATTGCACCGTCGCGCGCAGGTGTAAGGATGACTCTCAGGTCTGTGCCGCTCGTGCCAGTTGCGGCCCATGAAAGATTTTTTATGTGTCCAATCGGGTTAATAACATAGGGTGTCCCTGTGCCACTATTCGCTTCGTCCGGGTCATGGGTGAAATTAACTTGTATCGCGTACGGAAGCGTAGAGCTGGAAAAGGCGACCTCATAATTCGGGACGCGCTCCAGCCCCTGAAAATGGGCATCGTCCATGTTGAACGGAAACGAACCAAGCTTCGCTTCAAATGCGTTGGGTGTTCCGCCCGTACCTGTACCCGTTGCATCAGGAACAATCGTCACAACGGAAGACATTGTTTCTACTGGCACGCTCAGGCTCGTAATATTTATGGTAGCGTCGCCCAACGCCATAGGGTCCGGCAGATCAATAAAAATAACCGTTTCCCACCAATCATGGTCGTAATTTGTTATTTCCTGGTTTATCAGGTTCGAGTAGACTAATACGGCTGGCGTAAGACTTTTATCGATTCTGTCTGATACAACCATGCTGGAGACCGGATCCGGGTAGAAATTGATGCTGGCCTTCACTGCATCATAACCGGGCTGCCCCGGAGTGTAGATGGTTTCTGCACCCAGACTATCCGTTATTTTAACTTCGATATTGCCCCTCTGCATATTATGCATCCAGCCAGCTGCTACCGCTACGGAATCACCTGCATTTGCATGATCGTGGAATGTTCTGCTTCCTGTGCAGCCTGAAAGAATGGTGACTACTACCGGTAGTGCCAAGGCTAATGTTTTAAAGGCGCTCTTAATCATGTCGAGAGACTCCATAAGTATTTTGTTCTTTTATTTGGTGGGCTCGCACCAGCGTTTGAACTTAAATTATAGTGAATCTTGAGCTCATTTTCCCGCGCAGTCAGTGCGAGCCGTTTTTAATTATATAGTCATTTATAATCAATGGGTTAAATGTATCGGCTCGGGCTATTCCTTCGGTATTGCGTGCATTGTTGATTGAGTGTGGCTTATGGTGGTGGTTTCCAGGTCGCGGATCCGTTTTGACGGTTCCATTTTTGTGGTGTGAGATCAGAGTGTGATCGGGTGATTGGGCGATCCGCCCGGGACTCGGGGTGCCCCATGCATGGCGCCCCAGGTGACCATAGCGTAGCGCAGACCGGATTTTACCTCTTCGGCGTGGTGAACAAAGCGGTGGTCAGAGGGGAAACACACCAGCATGCCGGGACGAGGATGGAGACGCAGGTTGTAGTTGGGGAAGCTCAGTGCCCCGCCACTAAATTCGCTATTTAAATATATGATGCTCGAGTAATCGCGGTCTATTCCCTTGATCCAGCTTTGAGATTCAGGGTCCCAGTTTTCCGCGTCCGAATGTGCCCCATACATGCCTCCCGGGCCGTAGCGCAATAGGTGAGGGAGTTCGAACCACTGCATATCAACATTCAATACTTTTCCGATTTGGTTGCGACACACGTCGGTACAGATGTTCAGACACTCTTGCCGAATATCCTGATCAAGGTCGACTCGTATACGATCGGCGATAAAACCCGAAATGAGCGTATTTCCTACGAACCCTTTCTGGCTGGGGTCACCCACAGGTGCAGGTACTCCTGCCTGTTGGTCCGCGTATTGCACAAGGCGATTGCAGGCTTCGGTGCTGAGGTATTCATCAACGATCAACAACTCAGGTGGTAGTATGGCCGGCCCAAGTGATGGGTCCAGGGGCGTAACCCGACCTGCTATTCCAGGACGGCCACAGCATTCAGCGGTTGGATGGTTGCTACCACAAGAGCATTGGGCGACCGCTTTTTTGTTAGGAAAGTAGGGCTGTGGTGATCTGTCACTAATGGTTTCGGCGCCAAGCCCTAGCGCGGGCCGTTTATCAAAGCGATTCTCGGCATAAGGACCGTTTTTGTCTACGTAATGGATAAAAACCTGTGCGTGGTGATCACCCGGAAAGGCTTCGCGCCAATGCTTTGCTTCACAGCCACGGTAGATAACGGCATCACCCGGGTTTAGTAGCGCCCCCGTACCTTCATTGGGCAGAGGCATAGCATTGGCTTTTTTGAGGGAATGGCGATAATCGAGTGAACCATCCATGTAAATCGGCCACCTGTAATCCGGGTCTTGCTGGTCACCATTGTTAAACCCCAAACAAATCGTTACGCTGATTTCGCATGCAGGTCGATCAATATGTGGTTTGAGAAGGTCGCCCTGGCGGTATATGCGAAAATAAGAATAGGTAGGGAGCAGTTCGAGCCCGACCACTTGTGAGACATGTGGTAGCGACATCTCCATCAGAGTTTCCATAAAGGTATCTGCATAGGCTGATGGCGTACCTGGCATTTGCGCGTCGTTGGTATCCAGCAACCCGGATGCCAGGCGCATGGTGGCGTAGCGGTACGCAAATTGTGTCAACACGGGTGGTAAGAAACCTTTAACGACAACATAGCGATCGCGTTCGAAGGTCTCGTGCGCTGTCTGTATCGGATTGATTCTCTGATTCATAATGACAAAACTAATTTTCAGTTTGCATGGTCGATGGAGCTATCAGTGCGTCTAAAAAATCTTGTGGTCGCCCACTTCAATACATTCAGACCACAAGAAGAATAAAAACCCTTTCCCTAAAAGTCTAAGGCTATTGAGCTGTCGTTTCCAGCGCTTTTCGCTCTGGACACCGCGAAGTATTGCCTGATCTCGTCGCGCGCGCTTGAATATTTTCTGCCAAAATGTCCCTTTCCAGTCAGTGTTCCCACCACCAGCAGGCTGCACTAGCCGTCTATGTAACGACGGTGTCGGTCTATATGGGATAACCATATTTCTCAAGGAACGGCGCGGCCGCAGAATTCATCCTGTTTATCTTTTCGCAGGTAAGCAGCTTGCGCCAGTCAGAATATTTCTGGTGATATATGTTCCGGCAAGCGCGGGCCGGTCCGCGTTACTCTAAACGAAGAATTACCGCGTTATTAACCGATTTTATATCCATATTTACTTGTCTGGATTGTTTGTCGGTGGATGGACCTTCAAATCTTGCGATTAATCAGGAATAGGCGTAGAACTCGGCGTTTATTTCTGCCGCACAGGAATTTGGGGGTCGAATGTAAATCGGGTCTGACCTCGTTGATTCCCTTGTAGGGTGAGTCGTAATCAGACTCTTGGACAGGGTTAGTAAATATGTCAGGCAATGATCTAACGTTTAAAAATCTACGGCTGGTTAGTGTAGCTCTATTAAATAATTATTTGGCAAACACTCGTCTTTGGCGTGAAATTGGCAATGGAGCTTTTGCCAAACATGTCGTATCTGGCGAAAATGACACTGTGAAATTGGATGATAAAAACCGCGCGACAGACTCGTCGTACTGTTTATACCATTCTTGGCTGCCTGAGCTTAAACAGGTAACAAAGATTCAGGCTGAGAAATTACGGCAATTAATAGACGGTGTTAATGTATCAGAACTAACGCCTGAAATGCAGCAGTGGAAAGCGGCTCTTGTTCGGGCAGGGTGGTTAAATGATGAGCCTGCAGATATTCAAGCGCTGGTAGATCGCGCGCTAAACGCGATAATTGCAATTCAAAATCGTTATGAAATTACTGAATATCTTAAAATCATACAGAAAAAAAAACCAAAAGTAATTGTAGAGATTGGCACAGCGCGCGGTGGAATGCTTTATTGTTTCTGTCAATTAGCTGCGCCGGACGCGTTAATTATTAGTATCGATTTACCGGGCGCGCCAAATTGCGGCGGTCAAACAGATGATGAGCGTAATTTTTATTCAAGCTTTACAGCACAAGATCAAAGACTCGAATTCATACCTGCAGATTCACATCTTGCAGCCACTAAAGAATTGTTAAAGAGTATATTGCAAGATAGGAAGGTTGATGTGCTCTTTATAGACGGTGACCATTCCCGTGATGGTGTAAAACAAGATTATGAAATGTACAAGGAATTCGCTGCCGACGACGGCCTGATCACCTTTCATGATATCAAGATGTATCCGAAATATTGGGGTATTGGTAATGAAGTAGGGCTCTTTTGGGATGAAATAGCGTCAACAAATACTGTAACCGAAATAGTTGATCCCGATGGTATGTGTAAACCAAATAGACCAGATGGTGTTGTACCCTGTTGGGGTATTGGCATACTCGGAAAACATTTTGTTGATTGATGAATAAAAGGAGTGTTGCGCTGATGGTGACACAGGTTTTTTGAGCCTGTGCACGTAAAGTCCAGCGGCAAAAATTCCGCCGCAAATTGTCCTTTAGCAGGTAGGTGGAATTGCACTTAAAATTTAATTTGCGCATCTATATTGCGCTCTGAGTATGGTTAATTGAAATGTTGCATGATGATAGCAAGAAAAATAGCCGATGGAGTGATTACTGGGAACAGGGTTTCATTACATCATTTGGTAAAGCAATGCCTGATAACTATAGCGATGATGTCAAAGCGTTCTGGTTTCGTCAGTTTGAAGCACTTGAGGATGGGGCGGTAGTATTGGACCTGGCTGCGGGTAATGGAGCCGTGGCCATACTGGCGGTGGAATTCAGTGAGAAATTCACAAAGCGTTTATCTATTTTAGCTGCTGATGCTGCTGTAATTAGTAGCCATATCGTTGAAGATAGTAAAGCACTGAATCACTACAGGAATAAAAT
Organism: Pseudomonadota bacterium; assembly: GCA_042576405.1. Lineage (GTDB taxonomy): Bacteria > Pseudomonadota > Gammaproteobacteria > DSM-19610 > DSM-19610 > Thiogranum. The sequence goes on from JBHPFC010000015.1 coordinate 30,597, forward strand.
AAAGTTTTTTAGCTCGACCCCCTGCGAGCATTTACCATTTGAAGAAGCTAGTGTTGACTTGGTGTGTAGCCAGTTTGGAATTGAATATAGTTACTTACCAGCTTCAATGCCAGAGGTAGGCCGAGTGCTTCGTGCGGAAGGAAGGTTTGCGGCAAGAATGCACCATCAAGAGTCGGTAATTGTGTTAGATGCGGTGCGTGATCAATCCATTTTGAAGGAAGCGCTGTACGAGCATAATATTTTCGATATCCTGCGGCAATACTTTAAGGTTATTGGTGACACGACCGATGCTGCGTCTGTGCAGGCAGCCAGGCAAAAGTCGGAAGTGGTCAACCTGGAGAGAAAGCTTTTTGGTGTAGTCGCCAGCCTGAAAAAGAAATATCCTGGTAATGAATCTGTTGAGAATTTTCTGGGCAGTATAAACAGGTTTACAATGGATCATATAGGCAGGCCGGAAAAAGAACGGCTGGCAAAGCTGGAAGATTTGCTGAATAGTTTTCGTGGGACAATTGAACGTAAGCAAGATTTGCAGAATGCGGCAATGTCACAAGATGACATGATAGAATTGCAAGGCCTGGCTGTTGATTCCGGGTTTAAAGACTTCTCCTATGAGAAGAATGTGAATACATCGCTTAAAATAAACGGGTGGAACGTGACTGCGCACATGTAAAAGCAGCATGCAAGAGTTAAAGTGTTTAAGGTTTAATTGCTGCTTTGATCTGAAAAGATACGGGTTTCTGGCCAGATTGTTGGCGCTCCCACATACGTTGATACGCGGCTTCCAGATGCCGGACAAAACGACTCACATCAAACAGAGGCTGGTGTTCTCGTGTGGTAATTAATCGTTCACGAATTTCACCCAGCAATTCGGGGTTGTCGGCAAGTTCAACGGCCCGGTCTTCGAACTCGCGGGTTGTCTCGCAAACCATATCAGCTAACCCTGCATTAATGACGTGAGAAGCACCGATCCTGGAAAAGAAGTCAGCGCCAGGGCGAGTCAACACCGGAAGCCCGGCCCATAGTGCATCGATTGCGGTTGTCGATGCATTATATGAAAAGGCATCTAAAAATAGATCGGCTAGCTGGTGTCTCGGCAGGTGCTGTAATTTTTCTGGAATTCGCGTAGCAAATATCAGCCGATCAGGATCTATACCTCTCGCTTTCGCCTCAATGGCCAGATTAGTCGGCAAATCATCTGTACCATATGGATTAGATAGCCACAGTTGGCTATTAGACACACGCTTCAGGATATTCATCCACGCATCGAATACCTCACTGTTTATTTTGGCCGGATTGTTAAACGCACAAAACACAAAACTATCTTCATTCAGACCAAACTCCTCTCGACGCCATGTGCACCCAGGGATTATCGGCGTGGGTGCGCAATGATAGGATTCAGGCAGTGACGCAACCGATTCCGTATAACCTTTTTCATCTGCAGAAGACCACTCGCTTTCAGGCATGACTATGTCATTGGCAATAACGTAGTCGACTGATGATAGCCCCATATTACCACCTTGACCCAGCCAATAGACATTGACTGCCGCAGGGCGAAAAGAGCCTATTTCTGCGCATCGGGTTGTCATGTAACCGGACAGATTTACCAGGATATCAATCTCATCGTGAGCAATACGCTCAGTAGACTGTTTCAGGGTGTGGCCAGAAAGGTCTATATATTCATCGCAATGCGCCTTTACATGATTAACGTAGATCTGGTCAACGGAGCTGTTTCTGTTTACAAGGGAATAAACAATGATCTCAAATGCATCATGATTGTGCTGCTTAAACACATCCCACATCACATGGCTAATCGGGTGATCACCAAACTCACCAGCAATGTAGCCAATACGTACCTTGCCATTTGTATGGCGAGTACGCTGTGGTCGCTGCATAGGTGGCCTGGTGTAGATCTGATCCATACTGCTTAACATGCGCTGATACGTGTCAGGCAGCATAGGAAGCATTGGTGCCATGCGAATCAGCATAGTCAGTTCAGTTGCCTGACCATTATTAATAAAGCGAAGTGCCATAGACTCTATCGCCTCAGCCATACCCTGTATCTTTGATAATTTGCCTGTATTGAGTCTTATTTGAATAAGGTTGATTAACGCATCCGTTGATAAAGGATTAAGATCGAGTGTTTGTTCGAAAAAAGATTCAGCTTCAGTATTTTCGTTTAGAAAACGGCATATAACACCAAGCTGAAGCTTTAACTGCCATTTATGTGGCTCCAGTTTCACGCAACGGAGGTATAATATTTTCGCCTCATCATACCGCTGTTGTTTAAGTAAGTTGTCAGCAAGACTATTTAGTAGGGCGACTGCATTCGGCGTGAACTTCAAGGCTTTTCGATACAGTGTATTCGCTTTTTGTAGTTGTCCCTGGGCTGATAAAATAACACCAAGAAGGTGTAGAGAATCCGGGTTTTTTGGCTTCTTTTTCAGTTGTGTCGTCAGCATTCCCGCAGCTTCGTTGAGGTTCCCTTGCTGATAGGACTTTAGTGCGGCGTGAAATATTTTACTATGTTTGTCCATTATTAAAAATGTAGCGAAATTTCAATCGGCATAGATTTAAATACTTACAACCAATATCTTTTTAACCGAATTGCTTCAGCATGTTCGAGTAAGCTATAAACTTGGTCAAGTATGGTCTTTAAGCATAGTCAGTTTGCTAAGACTTAACCATTGATCTATTAGGTAGCTAACCGCCGCAGCGCTGATCAAAGAGAAGCGAGACCCCGGTAATTAAACAACGATCGATTTGTAAGGTGGAATTATTAATGAAGAGTAATCCAGTAAAGTCCGCATGTGACCAGTCGCGAACTACTAACGCCCCACCTGCATCGTTTATGCGGGTATTAATCAAATCAATGACATCAAGGTAAGAAAAAATTTGAGTGAATATGACTTTTATATCATCATCACACAATAGATTAAACCAGCCCAATTCCATAAGCCGCTGGAAGAAAATCATACACCTAAGAATATTGACTATCTATTTACGCTGAAGGAAGCGAGCTTGAAATATTCATGATGCTTAATTTTGATAAATTCTACCCAAGAATTGTTACTGTTGAGCATAATAATATTAAGCTACAAAGAGAAAAAATCGAGGAACGCCTGGAATCCAAGGGCTATATTCGTGAATTAGAAATAATATCTCTGTCCAAGCAGCAAGAATATAGATTATGAAAGGCGGCATTCATGCGCTTTCAAAACGGGCCACCGCGCTGTTAAAAGCGGGTAATCTACAACAGGCTCAGAAAGTCTTCAGTCAAATTTGTGCTATGGATCCGAACCGACCAGACATGTGGTCTGCGCTTGCGAAAACCAACAGTGACCTGGGCGACTTTGTTGCAGCTGAGTCCGCTTTCCGTCAAGTGATTATGTTGTCACCCAATATGGCTACAGCGTATTGCAATCTCGGCGTCGTGCTACAGAGACGTGGTAAACAGGACGAAGCCATAACATGTTTTCAGCATGCGATTCAATTAGATCCTCAGCAGGTCGGTAGTCACTACACGCTTGGCAATGCCTTGCAAATGCGCGGTGACCTTGCGGCTGCGACGGAAGCTTATCGTAATGCTTACCGGATCAACTCTGAATATAGTGGTGTATGGTATGTGCTAGTTTCTGTACTTATGTTGCAGGATCGGTTAGAGGAAGCAACATCGATCTTTCGTGAGGTATTAAGTATTAAACCGGAAACGGCGCAACAGCTTGATGTATTCGTGCCAGAAGCCTGTAGTGCAACAGTACATTCAGCAACGTGCGACGTAGCGCGGGAAAACAGAGGATTGACAATTGCCACATCGCTGGCCCCCAGAAAATTCGAAACCCAGCAGCAAGCAATTGCTAGTTGGAAGCGTCTTGGTTTTCACGTTGTATCGCTAAATTCGAGCGAAGAGATTGATGCAATTCGCTCGCATTTCAAGGGTGTCGAATTTGTGACTATCAGCAGAGACGCACGAGAAACACATCGACGTCCCTACGTTTATTTTGATGATATACTTGCTTATTTCAAGGGATCTAATGACCATATATGTGGCATCGTTAATTCTGACATCATCCTCAAAAGCGAACAGCTTGTAAAATTTATCATGCAGGAAGCGCCGGGGTCGTTATTATATGGATGTCGAGTCGATATTGCTTCACCTAACCGGCTAGAAGGAGAAACCTATAAGTATGGGTTCGACTATTTCTTTTTCGACAGCCAATATCTGGACATATACCCAGCCGAGCGTTTTTGTATTGGGTTGCCCTGGTGGGACTTTTGGGCAGTGCTAGTCCCAATGCTTAAGCGTATTCCGGTGAAAAAGCTGACGACTCAAGTTGCTTACCACGTTAAACATGATACAAACTGGAGTCCCGAAAGCTGGATCACTCTGGCTGAGAGTGTTGGTAATTATATCGGTGCAAGCCAGGCCCCCACCGCGCAGACCACCCGCTATTACGTCAATTATGTGTGGTTGCTGATCGAGCAGTACTGCACCGAGGTAACGATTGAATAAAATCTGCATTTCTATCTCGATGATTCAATCAGCTTTCTTGTGCTTGGTTACTCCAATGAAATTTGCAACGAAAGCGGCATAAATTGAACAGAATCTCATCCAGGAATTGACGATAATGCAAGGGAAAGGTCAATTCCTATCGCTCTAGGTACCCGGCTTTTTCAAGGATATCTTTGTTTATTTGGTTAAAACGTTTTAAAAGATCACCAGAAAGTTCGGATCGCCAATTATTTTTTGTTCTCACCCATTGTCCATCAATGCTGGCAATAGTGTTTCTGTCAGGAACGCTCCCGCTAATTATACTGCGCTTTAAAAATTTGCTTATTCTGTCAAGGGTTTCTGGCAAATTGTTTAATAAATCTTCATACTCGAGCAGCAAAGTATTAGGGCGTTCCCACGGATTCCATGATTTGACATGGTTAGCCCATGTCCCATACATGTGTCGCCCATCAATAACTACCTCTAGTGGATGACTTTTATTGTGGAATTCCCACAAGCTGACACATGCGGCTCTACCATCTCTTATTATGTATATTGCAGGGTTATTATCTTTTGCATGTTCATGAGTTTTTACTAACAGAAGTTCGTTTTCAGTAAATTGAAATTGTCGATCTGCCCCTTTTTCGATATGACCGACATATTCTTCTAGCCTCCTATTTCCGCCAAGGTCATTCGAATAAATACTTGTCGAGCGAAGACTAAAGCATTGCCACAATATTGTTCGAAGAAGTGTATTGCCACTGCGAGGGTATGATGCAAGCCAAACTAACTTGGTGTTTTTCATGGATTTGCTCATTTATTATCCAACTCTTCTAAAATACTTGGTGGATATACAGCCCTTATCGTAGCGGAACCGCCCATTGTAAGCGTTCTACTGGCGATTAATAATTATGTATTTTGAGATTTATTCATCAACAATATATTCCGACAAATTACTAATTCAAGCCCATGAATAGGAGGGCGTTACTATTGCGAGGATATGATGCAATGCAGACTGTTTCATTGCAATCCATTACACACCTGTACATTGCATGGCGGCATCATGCACTAAACCGCAGGGTACAGTTAATCCCGCAGGCATTCTACTGCATGCTGTTTCAGCTTCCCTGGCCTAGGCTTAAACATTTACCTCCGACCAGACTTCGACAAGCTAGGGCCTGATGAATACAATCCTCTCTACTATTGAGGATACCGCTTTCCGTAGAAACTTGGCCTAACGGATTTCTTCATATTGTGTATTCTAGGATTAAGCGCTTTTGAAGAATTTACGGAGCAAGTCAGATCTTTAAGGATTTATATTAATGAAAATGCTAAAAATTGTGAATCAGCTAATTAACCTGTTACCTGGAGCTGGTGGTGAGAGATGGATCATTGATGGGGGGTGCAACGTTGGCCAATTTGCTAGCCATGCAATCAAAGAATTTCCTGCATCGAATATATTATCATTTGAGCCTGATCCAGACTCTTGGGCGAGCGCCCAAAAAAATATCGGCTTCCACAATCGGATCGAAATTGTTGAGGCGGCACTTGGGGCTGAAATAGGTCGAGCTGAATTTTTCAGAGGGCCGTCCTCCCTCACAAACTCACTGTTGCCAAGACCCGAAAGTGATTTAAAGCCCTATTACCCGCAACAAGCTGTCCTTAACGGTGGATATTTTGTTGATGTCGTTACGATTGATGGGGAGTGTGGAAAAAGAGGAATAAAAGAAATAGACTTGCTGAAATTAGATCTTCAAGGAGGTGAGCTGGCTGCGCTTGGTGGCGCGGAAACTCTCCTCGAATCGGATTCGGTCAAAGTCATCATTGTCGAGGGTGTATTTGTCAGGAAGTACCATAATCAACCGTTACTTTGGGAAATCTGGGAAAAGCTAGAAGGCTATGGATACACTTTATATTCATTAGAGGACATAATGGTAGGGTTATACCATTCTGAGGAAATTAGCATGAGGCATCAACAATGGAATCAGTGTGATGCTATATTTATATCCAGCTCGCTGCGAGGGATTCTTGATGAGCAGTAATGCGCCTCTCATGTGTTAACCAGCTCAACTCCTTCGAGAGCAATGCAGCACCAAAGGACAGAAACCGGTGGGTTCAATTGATACTAAAAAAATTAAGTAATCAGAAACTTTCGTTTGATTCGTAAGTGATTACGCATCTCTTTTCGAAACAAGCCGAGAGTTTGTATGAACAGAATTCTATAGATCGTTTCGTGAGATGCGCACGGACTATCATTTTTCCGATACATCAGCTTCAAACAGCTAGAGAATAGTTCTGGCTATCAATCCTCTGAAAATTTACGCATAACTAGAGCCTTAAGCTCATCACTCTCCCCCAGAGTGCACTGCTTCGGTCGCCTGGCACGCTTCCAAACTTTATCGGACTTCTGCCGTCTGATAGTTGCAAATCCCACCATGTTGAATTGCATCCAGGCGGCCATAAAATATTCACTCTGGCAGCTGATGCCCAAGCCTATTTTTGTGATTCACGCAGCCCATGGCAACGTGGGGCGAGCGAAAACACGAATCGACTTCTGTGTCAGTACTTTCCGAAGGGGTCGGATCTTTCTGGGCATTCGCAGTCATAATTGAATAATGTGGCTTGAAGGCTGAACCAGCGCCCTAGAATAACGTTGGGATATGAAACATCAGCAGATAACCCGACGGCATGTGTTGCATCGACCGGTTGAATCCACCATGGGAAACCGGGCATAAACATTCCATTATATTTTTATTTGGAAAAGCATGAGTTTATTAGCTTGTGGCGTCTCTCCATATTTTCATCCATGTAACCTAGGTTATGTAATTGTTTCAAAAGTGGCAGTGCTGCATCCCTCGTGAAATAAGAGGAAAACGCGTGTTTTACAATCCACTGCTCAAGTATCGAAGAAAATAACCATTCGTTTATACCCTTGTCTGGAACAATGTTATCGTACCTTTGGGACGCAGGGAGGAATATCTCACTTAACTCATAGTTAATATTTTCGCTATATCTGTTAATTAACCCTGACAATATCTGCATGCCAAGCACACGTTCTCCTGCGTCAAATGCAATTCTTGCAAAAGTTACTAAACGCTCAATGCGTTGTTCACCTTTGGCGATCATGCTACGAAGACCACTTAGTGCATCCATTAAGAATCCCACTCTATTTGAACTGGATTCAGCTTGTGAAAGAGACATGATGTATGCATTTAAAATAGACAAATATGAGTCGACGTCATCAACTTTATGGTTGTTAATTATATTTGCCAGAACTCCCCTGCCATATGGTAAAGATTCAACGTATTCGCTTGCTACAGTATTAACAACCGTATTCTTTTCTTCCCAGTTTCTTACTATGATTCCTTCTTCTTCAAGAAGCTTCGCTTTGCCTTCTTTACAACATAATAGGTTCAAAAGATACTCGTCAAATGGTTCATTGTGATTAAATGGGACTAGCATGTTTAGCCCAGGGATAAGGCGGTAACTGTCATATCCCATATTTATAAATCGACTAATAAGAGGCAAATTAACGCTTTCTCCATGCTTAAGTTCAAACATGATTAGCGGTGACAAAAACGAAAGGGTCTTTTCCCCTTTTTCCAAGATATTGCTTTCCTCACCTTCGGCATCAAGCTTAATGAAGTCGATGCATTCCCATCCATATTTCTGCATGCAATAATCTAACGTCAACAGAGATATGGTTTCATGTTGATTACTAGGTGACGCATCCATCGATAAGCTATTTAATTCAGAATTTGGAGACGTAAAAAGTTCGGCCTTCCCAAGTCTGTTTGAGAGACCTGATTGTATTAACCTGATATTCTTGAATTTGTTGCGTGAGATGCTCTCCTTTAGGAAGGCTGAAGTGCTTTCGGTTGGCTCAAATGCCCATATTTTCCCAGAATCACCAATAATATTCGCAATAGATAATGTGTAGAGTCCGTAATTCGCACCTATATCAACCACCTTCATTCCAGGCTTGATGAAATGTCGAACAAATACCATTTCGTCTTCAAACCAATCATTTTGCTCTAGCAAAACAAATGTGGTCATGAATTGGGGTGAAGAAGGAACGGTAACGTGTATGTTATTTACAATTGTAATACTGCTTGCATTAGTACTTGGCATTATTATGGGTTCCTTTACCCTTGTATATGGTAGTGCAATAAGTATTAGTGGATGGTGTAATCAGCATAACAGGGCTAAGCATTTAACGGTAAATGGATATAAATCGATAACCAGTGTTATCTATGAGGCAATGTCACCCCGCTTCTGAATGACCTGTTACACTGCTGGGTTGTTCTTTTGGATCTTCCAATTCAAAATTAAATTCGAGCCCTTGTATGTCAAAGCCCCGACGTAACCTGGTTTGCGCACCAATCAGACCAAATATTCCGGTAGACGGGCTCCAGTTTTGCCATAAAACTGTCTACCGCACAAAGATCCGAGCCTGCCACGCTATCACGCAAATTCAACCTTATTGCTGCCAGGTTGTCATAGCTTGCTGAAAGTCTACGGGCTATATCGATATAGTCTTCGCTCGACGCAGCTACCCATTCGTTATGGCCAACAGCTCTAAGTAACGACGTTCCGACTCGGCTCGCATGATTTGAGCCTGTCAGCGTAATTACAGGCACACCCATCCATAGTGCCTCGCAGGTTGTAGTTGTCCCGTTATAGGGGAGCGTGTCTAGTGCAATATCCACACGACTATAAAGATGAAGGTGTTCTTCACGTGTTGGTGTATGTCCTGTCAGCTCTATACTGGTTTCTTCCAGTCCATGTTCCATAAAGGATTTCAGGTAACGTAGTCGTGTGTCTTTATCTGTGAGCGACGGGTTTTTTATCAACAGATGGCTGCCGGGCACCGCTTTTATAATATCCGCCCATAGTTTAACAACCTCTTCGTTGATCTTTGACAGGTTATTAAAAGAGCCAAAGGTGATGCGCCCTGACGTTTTGGCAGGCAATGGTGAAACCGGGTGTGTGCCTTCAGGCGGCTTGTAACAAAGAAAACAACCCGGTAGGCGCAAGAGCTGTTCCGTGTAGTACAAGTCCTGATCCGGTGGGTCAGTTATCTCATCAACGAACCTATAGTGCATGGTATCGAGGCCCGTTGTGTTGGGGTACCCCAGATAAGTAATCTGAATCGGTGCCGGCTGTAGCGAAAAAACATCTAGGCTGTTATGTGCTGTGTGACCCGCCAGATCGACGAGAATATCTATTTGGTCATGCTGAACCTTGTCTGCAACCTGGTCCGGACTCATCTTGGAGATATTGACCCAGTGATCCACGCTTGATTCAAGTCGTTCGGTCACGAGGTCTGGTTTAGGGACGCTGGAATACCCATGCACTTCAAATTCAGACCTGCGGTGCATCTCTAGTATAGGTTCAATAAAATATGCAACAGAGTGCTCCCGAAAGTCAGGAGAAACGTAACCGATTCTCAGGCGTCGATCCGGGTCAGGTGTATTTGAGAGGGCTCTCTCCGGACTAACGAGTCGATTTGCACTATTGATTCTTTTGTGCTCTTTAAATGTCGTATCGCGATCCAGGTGAGGCACGTAATTAAGTGTAAGCAACATATTAGACAGTAGTTGCCTGTCATTCGGGTGTCGCACTAGCGCCTTGTGGTAGACGTCAATCGCTTCCTTGATTTTTCCCTGGGCAGAAAGAACCGAACCGATATTGTCCGCGACAGGAATACCGGGCTTGAGTGAAACCGCCTTCCGGTAACAGCTTTCTGCTTCTCTCAATAAGCCTTTGTTTAAATAAAGATTGCCCAGGTTGGCGTATACTCCTGCATTGCCAGGGTCGACCAACAGGGATTCTTTATAAGCTGAAATTGACTGGTCGACATTCCCAAGTTTCATATAGGCATCTGCAATGCCATTCAGCGCTTCAATATGTCCCGGGCTTAGCCGTGCTGCATGTCCAAGTACAGTCGCTGCACTTTCGAAGTCGCCCGACTCTTTTAGCGCGATTCCCAGATGGTATTGAATATGAGGGTTATTCGGTTGGATTGATGCAGCTTTCTCAAAGTACTTAACAGCATCAGCATTATTCCCTTGTCGACTCTCAATAAAGCCCAGACCGAAGTATACGTCAACGTCCATTGGGGCAGTACGCTTTAGCTGGAGAAAAATGCTGGCTGCGCTATCAAGCTGATTCGCCTCAAGCAAGGCATTCGCTTTTTTTATTTTTGATCGAAGAAGAATGTTTTTCTTTGCCACAATAAGCATGCTCGGCGTTGGGTGTCGGGCTTCGTGCCTGAGCCCAACCTGCATATATAAAATGATAGGGACTATTTAACAGCCGATAATTTATATATCGGGATTTCTATCTTTCCCGCTTCTTTAGCCCGGTTTTTAACGTCATTCGCCAAATGAACAAACATTTGTTTTATCTGCGGGCTGGGGAAGCCATGCATGTGACTTGCCAATAAATCAATCCTTGGCTCAAGCCATGCGAGCGGGTGTGTCCTTGAGCTGGCTTCCCATTTGACATCGGTGAAGCCGACGATTTTACAGATTTCGCTTAGTACTACCGGGTGATATTCGTTTGTCGCAGTTTTATGTTGTGTAAGTGTCTGGGCACTTTTCAATACCCGCCATATCAGTGACCAGGTATTCTGGGCGGCGCTGTTTGCCTCAGAAATAGGCATTTCCTCTTCCACGAACAACTTGCCGCCGGGCTTGAGGACAAGCAAAAATTTCGCAAGGGCCAGGGTACCTCGGCCAATATCTGAATTGATCTCGCACAGAGCGAAATTACAGACTATGTAGTCAATGGATTCAGGTTCAATGCCAGCAAGATCACAAGCGTCGGTCTGGATGAACTGCGGCTTGATATCTGCCGGACCCAGGCTGTTTCGAATCTGGTCAAAGTACCGGTCTGTCACATCCGTCACAATGAGGTTTGTACCTGGATGATCGGAAAGCCCTGATGCAAGATTCCGGGTAGTGCGGCCCAGCCCGCTACCCACCTCGAGGACTGTCTTCCCGGCAAGCGGTTCGTTCCTAATTAGCATGTTCACTGTGGTGTATCTTTTTAAAAGCCCGAAATATCTGTAGCGAGTTGAGAATGCTATCTATGATATCTGCTGGAACATCGCTCTGGCTATACTTTTCAAATAACTGCTCAACGACTGTGGGTCGCCCATTGTTTAAATGCTTCAACATACTTATGATAACCGTATTATGGATGCTTGGTATCGAACAAGTGTTGCCATTGGCGGCCACCAGGAGTTCATTTCCCCCGGTCTCCTTCCAGACAATCGGGAACCTCGGGTCAACCGAAATTACATCCCGTAATTCCAGTTTTGCGCAATCATCCGGGAAGACTGGATGAAGACCATCTGATGAGCAAAACGTTAGCCAGAGCCGTTGCAGGGCTTTGGAAACCTGGCCATTGCTGACTGTTTCTTCCACTATATCGAGTGCAGTCGTTAATTGCTGGGGCGTATCGGTTGGTTCTTTATTCAGTGTGTATATGCGGTTGAAGTCGTTAGGCTTGAGCCGCTCGGCGATCAGGTGCTTGACTTGGTCACCGACGACGTCTGACAAATTATTACCGAAGTATGCACTAATGGAGATCACGGCTGAGGGTTGTCCGTCTGAGGCTACAAAGTGCCAGTTGCTGGACGGCCAGTAAACCATGTCACCAGGTCCGAGATCCATACGGAAGGCGTTATCAAGGTGTGGCTGAATACTTGTAGTATCCAGGGTGGACAAGGCAGTATCGCCCGGCTTGAAGTAATCACCTGGCCAGGTGTAGTACGTACGTTGTCCCATAACTCCCATCACAAATACACTGGCGTTATCACGATGGATTCCCAGGGGTGTTGTCTTGTATGTCCCTAAAAATGTATCAATATCCCATCGTCCCGAAGGTAGTTCACCAGTGATTGTATTCAGACCATGGACGAACTCACGAAACTGGAACCAGAGTTCTGGTTGCGATTTTTCCAGCTTGTGAATATTGAGTCCAACTGGCAAGTCGCCTATTTGCTGACGAACGCGGGCAAAGAAACCATCAAGAGACTGATCCTCACGTCTGGGGCCATGTTGATCCAGCGGGACTGGCTGGAAATCATCACGGGTACGCGGAGGTACCTGCCTTGAAGCCCAGAATCGATCTGATGGCGTTCTGGATGGCATGCCAACAATGGCATCAAATAATTGTCCTGGTGAGATAAACGGGCTGTCAAACAGAGCCTTGAAGATCGCCGGGGTTTTTTCCCAGTGATGGGAGTGAAATTTACTCCAAAAACCTGCTGGCAGGGAATGGTTGCTCAAAGTTTAAATTCCATTATTTTGTCAGCGTCTTATGCACGGCTTGCCTGGGGATGTGGTCTTTCGCCGGTATCGATTGAATCGATAGGCGAGTAATAGCGATAGCAGGATTAGGGGGGCTGCGTTTATCGGGCTGTTTTTACCTGTTTTGCCTGATACGGAACAGCCTCCGCCTCCACTTGATGATGATCCACTTGCCGCAGGGATAGTTGCCGGCCCACCGGGATCAAATATTCTTCCGTTAGGCAGAAAATCTGCGTCTCCTCGCCCGCCATCGACGAAGTGCAGGGTGATACTGTTGCCGTTAATCTCCGCTCCTGTTTGTGTACGAGGGTCAAAATCGAATGTGAACCAGCTGTTTGTGATGGGGCTATACTTTACGTATATGCTGGTCGTTTCTCCTTCTGGCAAGTATATGGTAACTGAAGCGTTACCGCTTGGTGGTACATCTTCAATAATGAAAGAATAGAAACCGTGCGGGAAAACCAGGGTATCTCCCGAGCCCGTGGTCGGCGAGTTTGCCAGCGACGGATTAGTATCTGCAACAACGGCGCTCAGTCTTGTGCCATTTGTGCTTTCCAGGGTTACATAGTCACCATTGATATTTCTCAAGCTCGTAACGTTGTCCTGAAGCGAATCGAGTATACCGTCCAGGTTGCCGTCACCGGTATTGGGAGCGCCTGCCTCAATGGCATCCGCTATGCCGTCATGGTCTTCGCTGGCGCTTGCCAGTAGCGGTATTTCCGCCACCGGTGTAGTTGCGTCATTGGTATGTATTCCCAGAGTGGCAGTTTTGGCCCCGGTTGACCCGGGTGTGAATGTGACGGTCACGGTACAGGATCCCTGTTGTGGCGTAACTTGTATGCAGTCATTTGCCTCAATTGAGAATGCGGCGGCATCACGTCCGCTGATTATAAAGTCCAGGAAAATGAGGTCAGTTGCTCCGATATTGCTGAGTGTCACTGCTACAGATTTCTCACTGCTGGAAAAAATATCCTCGAAATCAATTTCGTTAAATTCTTCGGGTATGGACAGTGTAGCGGTGCTTAATGCTCCGATGCCTTGTACATTGATCGGCTTGCTTGGGGCGCTGGAGTCGTTTGAGTTTATAAATGTGACGTTCTGCACGTTACCGATGCTGACTGGCTCAAATTGCAAGTCAACTTCACAACTTGCCGTCGGTTGCAGAGGGGACGAAGAACACTCATCACGTACAACCCTGAAAGGCAGATCGGGAACGAAAGGGTTCAGGATGCTGTCAACAACCAGGTCTGTGCTCCCGACATTCTGGATGATCAGCGTCTGCGGTGTAGAGGTGGATCCCGGTGGCACAGAACCAAAATCCAGTTCACTGACATTGGTGCGTACCCGTGCCGTGGCGATGACTTCGACCTTGTTGATGATAACCAGATCGGCAATCGTGGGTGGCGTTGCAGTGGTATCCCGAGTTGTAGGCAGATCAGTGAATGGCCCCCCCTGGTTTTCTGTAGACAGGGCAGCGATGCTATCGACGACAGGCATATCCTGATCCAGTACTCGCCCGAAGACAGTAAAGCCGCCATTCTGGTTGTCGAGGTTGGCCGAATTATCGGCCAGATTGAAGAACCACTCTGAAGTGGCGCTGTCCGGGTTTCCGGCAAGCTTTGCCATTGCTATTGTGCCGCGTAGATTCGAGCGCGCCGGATCGAATTCGTTGACAATCTGAGCATCTACGGCGATATGAGGTATCGTCGCGCTGAAAGGACCGTTTGCCGGGTCATAGTTGAAACCACCGCCTTGCACGATAAAATCTGTAATGCTGCGATGCATAAAGGTGCCGTCATAGCGTCTGTCACCATCGGTATTCTCGATATAGTTGAGAAAGTTGGCAACGGTGACGGGGGTCTGCAAGTCAAAGAGTTCAATGTACACCTCCTGAAGCGGCTGGTCGCCACCCACACCAATGTCTACCCGGACAATGGTGGCCTGTGCGGGAAACAGGAAGGAAAGGATCAGCAGCAATGCGTGCGACAAGTATGAGTAGTAGATAGTTCTGGATTGCATGGATTCGACCTGCTTTGCAGTTACAGTACAGGCTAGCTGTCACACGCCGGCTGAGTACAGCCTGGCCTGTTGGGTAGTTAGCCTATGCAAAAATTTCAAAGTGCCTTCACAGAGCGCGCCTTTATATGGCCGGCACGCTTCAGCGTGCGACAGTTTACCAGAATTACAAGATATCTTTTTTTGACTGTGGCTTGGGGCGTATTCCAGCCACAATTCATTGATACGCGTTGCCCCGGGGCTGTGTGCCATCGACCAGTTTCACTATCGCAAAATGCCTTGTAAATCGGTGATTACGTGGATAATCTTCATGCGGCGGCGCCGTTTAAACCAATAAACTTGATTTGACTATGCGCAGGATGGAGTCAATGGCACATAACGATAACGATCTTAGTCAGTGGACCAGCCTATGGAGGCGAGGCTATATCACGACATTCGGCCCCTCGATGCCAGATAACTATGGGCTTGACGTAAAAGCGTATTGGCATAAGCAGTTTGACAAACTCGACAAGGGTGCTGTGATACTGGACGTGGCAGCAGGCAATGGTGCTATAGCAACCATTGCGGCTGAGTACAGCGATAATCGCGGTAAGGATTTTTCGATTATGGCTGCTGACGCGGCCGAAATAAACTTTGATCTCATCAAGGAAAGTAAGTCGCTGGACGCATACAGGGACAAGATCAAGTTTTATAGCGAAGCACCGTGTGAGTGTTTGCCATTTGAGGATTCGAGCGTTGATCTGGTTTGTAGTCAGTTCGGAATTGAATATAGTGTCCTCGCCGAATCCCTGCTGGAAGTTGGCAGAGTACTGCGGGATGGCGGGAGCTTTGCGGCCGTGATGCATCATTCGATGTCTAGCGTTATCCAGGAGGCAACAAGAGAGTGCAAGATTCTTGAGAATATCTTGTACGAGCAAAAAGTGTTTGAGATTCTCGAAAAGTTCTATGCTGCTGTTGGTGAAGTAAAAGATGAAGCGGCGCTCGCTAATGCGAGGCAGAACAAGGAGGCGGTGGCTTCCGCTATGGAACTGGACAGGGTTTTCGGTTATCTGGGAGGCAAGTATTCACAGAGTCCGGTAATGAACAGGGTCAGGAGTGAGGTTGATGCCATGTTCAGAGTGCAGATTTATAAGTCTGAAGAAGAACGAAAGTCCTTGTTGAGGGCGGTTTATGATGATTTAAGAATGATGGCCGTTCGCCAAAATGACTTGCAGCAGGCGGCTATTTCACCGCTTACCATGCAGCAGGTTAAAGAAACGGCCGAAGCCTCCGGTTTAAGGAATTTTACGTATTCAGAAGTCAAATCACCTGATGGGAAGAAGACGGGCTGGTTGGCTAATGCGGTTAAGTAACATCGGCTAGCAACGCGGCTAAGGGGCGTAATGCAGTATTCAGAGAGTGAGAAATATGGCGGAAGCACTACCTGCCAGAGGTTTGCTGCCAGTACGAGAACCTGTCTTATCCTGAACGTAACCCTCCGGCGAGACCGCGCTTAAATTTATCGGTGAACGGCAGTTAAACACTAGCAGTGCTCATTGCGCATACGTAAAATGCTAGCACGTTCAGTCAGACTTAATCCCAAATATCGACTCCTGCCCCTGTCTGTGCAACACTACTTTTTGGGATGGAGTATGACATTTTAAATTCCGGTCACACGAATCTGTCTAGAGAAAAGAGATGATGGAAGATAATTACCTGCCGGAGATGCGCGCGCAGTACGAGGAGTTGCCGTACCCCGAG